>NZ_JBFAIP010000083.1:0-28851 GCF_040654775.1 Streptomyces sp. NPDC050636 | reverse complement strand
GGCCGGCCGCCGCCGTCCGTAAGGTCCGATGGCATGCCCGTCGACGAGACCGCCAGCACCGACAACACCGCCGGCTCCGCCGGGAGCGCTGCGCACCGGCCGCTCTTCCTGCTCTCCGGCGACCCCCTCCGCCCCCGGCGTACGGACCCGCATTTCGCGGCGGAGGCCGCGGCGGCACGGGCGGCCGGCGCAACGACCGCGGTGATCGACCACGAGGCGCTGCTCTCCGGGGACGCCGAACGGGCGGTGGCCCGGGTGCCACGCGATGCCGGACCGGTCTGGTACCGCGGCTGGATGCTGCCCGCGCCCCGCTACGCCGAGCTGGCCGCCACCCTCAAGGCCCACGGCTGCCGCCTGCTCACAACCCCCGCCGCCTACCGCACCGCCCATGAACTCCCCGGCTGGTACGACACGTTCAGCGCACTCACCCCGAAGAGCGCCTGGCTGCCCTGCGCGCCGGGCCGTGCTCCGGAGGCCGCAGCTCTCGCGCGGCTTGCCCAGCCGTTCGGCGGCGCCCCTCTCGTCGTCAAGGACTGGGTGAAGTCCCGCAAACACGAGTGGGCAGAGGCCGCGTACGTGCCGGACGCGGGCGACACCGCGCGGCTGACGTCCGTGGTCGGACGGTTCATCACCCTCCAGGAGGAGTTCCTGACCGGGGGCGTGGTGCTGCGCGCCTTCGAATCGTTCGATGCGGCGGGCGAGGCCCGGGTGTGGTGGGTGGACGGGGAGCCGGTGCTGATCGGCGCCCATCCCGATACCCCGCAGCAGCGCCCCACCCCGGTTCTCACCCAAGTGGCGCCTGCCGTACGTCAGTTGGGGCTCCGCTTCGTCACCACGGACCTGGCCCGGCGCGTGGACGGCGTCTGGCGGGTGGTGGAGGTCGGCGACGGCCAGGTCAGCGGGCTGCCCGAAGGGGCCGACAGCGGGCCGCTGTTCGAGGCGCTGGTCACCGCGGGCGCCGGCTTCCCGCTGACACTCTCAGCCGGACGGGTGGCCCTGCGGGCCCTGTTGCCGACCGTGGCGGCGCGGGTCGCGGACGGCGAGACCGCGGGCTTCGACTGGATCGACGGCGCACCGCCGGAGTCCACGTCCGACGGCGCCAGGATCGCCGTACGGGCGGCCGTGGCCGGCCTCTACCGCCCCGGCTGGGGCGTCTTTGTCCTCACCGACGCCACGACCGGCACGGCACTCGGCAGCATCGGCTTCCACAGCCCGCCGGACGACGCGGGCTGGGTGGAGATCGGCTATGACCTCTCCCCCTCCGCACGCGGCGCCGGGTGGGCGACCGACGCGGCCCGGCTGCTGGCCGGCTGGGCCGCGGACCGCCCCGAGGTGGGGACGGTGTGCGCACTGGCCGAGCCGGAGAACGTACCGTCGCAGCGGGTCCTCGAACGGGCCGGCTTCCGGTTCGCCGGGCAACGCGACGGCCTGCTGGCCTACGAGGTCGACGGCACGACGCGGGACGCTCCGTTCCGCGTCAACGCCGGAAGCCGCCCTCGGAGTTGATGACCTCACCGGTGATCCAGCCGGCCTCGTCGGTCGTGAGCCAGGCGATCAGGCGGGCCGGGTCGTCCGGCTCGGCCCACCGGCCGCCGGGGAAGCGTCCGGCGACGGTCTCGCGCAGCTCACCGACCGCGTAACCGGTGTCCACAGGGCCGAGGTTGACGGTGTTCACGGTCACCCCGAGGTCGGCGAGGGTGGTGGCGAGGGAGCGGGTCGCCGAGGCCAGCGCGCCTTTGGCGAGGCCGTAGGCGACCTCGTCCGGCATACCGCCGCCCAGATCCTGACCGGAGGTCAGCATGACGATCCGGCCGCCGGTGAGTCCCTCGGCGCGGCGGCGTGCATACGCCTGCACGAGGAGGATCACCGAGCGGGCGTCGACCGCCCAGTGCGCGTCGAGCATCGCCGCGTCGATGGTGCCGAGGGTGCCGTCGCTGCCGCTGAGCGCGTGGTTGGCGACCACGATGTCCAGGCGGCCGCCGAGCGCCTCGGCGGCCGTCTCGACGAGGCGGGCGGGTGCGTCGGGCTCGGCCAGGTCGGCCGGTCCGTGCGCCACCACCGCGCCCGGGGCGGCGAGTTCACGTACTCCGTCGGCGACCGCCTCCGGACCGCCCGGGTCCGCGCCCCAGGGCTGCCGCGCGTCATGCGGCACATGGTGGTGGAGGTAGACGCCCGCGCCGTACGCGGCCAGCCTGCGGGCGACGGCGTACCCGATGCCGCGGCGCCGGCTGGCCCCGGTGACCAGGGCGGTACGGCCGAGGAGGGGCAGCGGGTCGCGGCGCGGGGCGGGGGCGGACGTGGTCGTGTCGTGACTGCTGAGGGCCTGATGACTGTCGCAGGCCTGCTGACTGTCGCGAGCTTGTCGGGCGTCGCGGGCCTGCTGGGTGGCGCGGGCCTGCCGGCTGTTGTGGTTCATGGCGCCCCACCCTGGTGCACGTCGCCCGTTCCGTCATCCCGGTTTCCCGGGCGGCCCCCGACGGCCGCCCGGGACCTGTCAGCACCCGCAGTCGTCGCCCTCCAGGGGCGCCGTCAGCGGGTCGGCCGGACGCCGCTCCGTGCCCTGCCAGGTCGCCACCTCGTAGCCCTCCCGGATCCAGTACTCGATGCCGCCGAGCATCTCCTTGACGTGGTAGCCGAGCCGGGCCAGCGCGAGGGCGGCGCGGGTGGCGCCGTCACAGCCGGGGCCCCAGCAGTACACGACGACCGGGACCGCCGGGTCCAGCAGCTCCCCCGCGTCCTGCGGGATGCGGGCGGTGGGCAAATGGACGGCGCCGGGCACATGGCCCTGGTCCCATGCCTCGGTGCTGCGCGAGTCCACGACGACGAAGTCGGTTGCCCCCGCCGCGAGCGCGCTGTGTACGTCGGCGACATCGGTATGGAAGGCGAGGCGCGCGGCGAAGTACGCGGCGGCGTCTGCGGGGGCGGCCGGCGCGACGGCGAGGACAGGGCTGGTGGGACTGACGGGGCCGGCGGAGCGGCTGCTGGCGGCGGTGTGCCGCGGCGTCTGCGTGATCATGGCCGATAATCTACGGTTCGCCGTACGGCCCGAGAAGTGACGATCACCGGCAGAACCCTTGATCTGCCGGTGATTCCACTGCTAGACAGCGGAGATGACCGGTTATTCCCCTGACGCCACCGACTGGCGCATCCTCGATGTCCTGCAACGCAACGGCCGCGCGGGCTACGCCGAGTTGGCACGCGCCGTGAACATGTCCGCGAGTGCCGTCACCGAACGCGTGCGGCGCCTGGAAGAGGCCGGGGTGATATCGGGCTACGCGGCAGTGATCGAACCGGAGCGGATCGGCTTGCCGGTCCTGGCCTTTGTGCGGCTGCGCTACCCGAACGGCAACTACAAGCCGTTCCACGATCTGCTGGAGACCACCCCGGAGATCCTGGAGGCGCACCACGTCACGGGCGACGACTGCTTCATCATCAAGGTCGCCGCCCGATCGATGAGACATCTGGAGGAGGTGTCGGGGCGGATCGGGTCCCTCGGCGCGGTGACGACCAGCGTCGTCTACTCCTCGCCGCTCCCCCACCGCCCGGTCAGCCGCTGACCGGGCCACGGACCCCGACCGGCGCCGCGAAGCGACCGGCCGGCCCCTCGCTCGGAGTGGTCACGCCGCGCGGCGGCCGGATCTCGGGGGCTCTTCCCTGGAGTGCATCTCGATGGTGTGGGCGATGGAGGCCAGGGTGGTGTGCCGGTGCCAGCCGGTGAAGGATCGGCCTTCATAGTCGGTGATTCCCGTGTCGCTGCTGACATCTGCGAAATCCTGGGTGGTCTGCTCGGGACACCGGCTGAGCCCTAGCAGCTGGGACGGGCCTGCGCCGGTGAGGCTGGACAGCCACAGGCCGCTGGGCTCCTGGGAGAGTCTGTTCCACTCGGCGACCAGCACCAGCGGCGTTCCGGGTGCGTGGGGGCTGGTCACGGGCGTGATCATGGTGAAGGTGGAGCGGGCGACGGTGTCGGCGGGTGACAGCCAAGCGGTGGGCCGGCACAGCCTCTTGAGGCCTTCAGCCAGCTTGCGGGCAGGCGCCGGACCGCTGCCCAGACCGGTTCGGGGATCGGCCGAGGTAAGGGGCGTTGCGGCGCTGATGCGGATGAGGAAGGGCAGTCTGCGTCGGGTGAGGCCTTCGACCAGTGGCTGTTCCGTGAGAGCTGGGCTGTCGATGATGACGGGCCTGAGCGGCACGTTCCATGTGCCGGTCATTTCGTCGAGGGCGTCGAAGAGCAGCCCTGTCCGGGTTTGGGGTTTCACCCAGTCGGCGATGTGCGCGCGCTTGCGGGCGTTGTCTTCCAGCCAGGCGCTGGAGAGAAACAGGCGCCAGCTGACCGGGTAGCTGGCGATCCCGCCGGCGAGCCAGATGCCGAGTACCTGCTGAGTGCCCGGCGAGGGATCCACGCCCGCGCTGTGTTCCCCGTTCTTGGGGATGGACAGTGGCTGAGCCACCCAGGCTCTGGGGGCGGCGGCCTGACTCACGTGCAGGGCGAGGGCCTGGCGGACGGGCTGCCAGGCCCAGGTGGATCCGCTGACCAGATGAGTCAGGGACTGCCGTAGCGCCTCACTGCCGCCGGGCAGGGAGGCGATGTTGCTGATGGTCTTTCGGCCTGGGGCGGTCAGCAGGCCCCGGATGTAGATCTTGGCTCGCCGACGCTGGTCACTGCGTGGCATCGAGGCCAGCACCCTGTCACACACCTGGTCCATTGCTCCCCCTGCCTTCCTGCCCTGCCGGGTTCGGGCCCCATGAGCCGAACCCGGCAGGATATCCATCACGTCACTCCGCGACGCCATCGGCTGCGGAAAGGACGTTCACGGCCTCGGGCACATCCCGGCCGGACAGGGCCCGCAGCACCACCTGGGCGACGCTCACCCCGGCCCTGTCCTGTGCCTCGGCTGTGCTCGCGCCCAGATGCGGGGTGGCGGTCACGTTGTCCATGGCGAACAACGGCGAGTCTGTGCACGGCTCGGCGGCGAAGACATCGAGGGCGGCTCCGGCCACTTCGCCGGCGGCGAGCGCGGCGTGCAGCGCCTGCTCGTCGACGATGCCGCCGCGGGCCACGTTGACCACGAGAGCGGTCCGTTTGGCCTTGGCCAGCTCGGCCCGCCCGATCAGCCCGACGGTGGCCGGCGTCTTGGGCAGGTGAACGGTGATGATGTCGGCTCGGTGCAACAGCTCGTCCAGGGACAGCAGTTTGATGCCCGGCTGCCCCGCAGGCTCGTCGGCGAGGTACGGATCGTGGGCGACGATGTCCATCCCGAAGGCGGCCATCCGTTCGGCCACGAGTGTGCCGATCCGGCCCAGCCCCACCACCCCGAGTGTCTTGCCCGACAGTTCGGTGCCGGTGTGGCGGGCGCGTTGCCACGAACCCTGCTTCAGGGCGGTTGCGGCGGGGAGGATGTTGCGGGCGGTGGCCAGGATCAGAGCGCAGGTCATCTCCGCGGCGGAGACGATGTTGGCGGTGGGGGCGTTGACCACCAGCACGCCTTGGCGGGTGGCCTCGTGGACGTCGACGTTGTCCATGCCCACTCCCGCCCGACCGATGATCTTCAAGTGCGGGGCGGCGCGGATCACTTCGGCGTCCACGGTGGTGGCGCTGCGGATGAGCAGCGCATCCGCCTGGGCGGCGGCGGCCAGCAGCGCCGGCCGGTCCGTCCCGTCGCAGTGGTGGACCTCCACCTCGTGTCCGAGGGCATCGAGGGCGGCGGAGGAAAGGGTGTCGGCAACAAGCACGACAGGTTTGGTACTCACGGCGGTTCCTTACGATGTGGTGCGCGGTTCAGCGCCAGAGCAGGCCGATGCAGCCGAGTACGAGGAACACGAGGCTGTGGACGCCCAGGACGGTGCGCATGATCGCTCCGGTGTCGGCCTTCTGCTCGGTCTTCTCCTGCAGAGCCACCCCGCCACCGCCGGACGCGGCTTCTGGTGGCTGCTGGGGTGTGGGGCCGGGAGCGTCCTGGGCGAGCTGGGCGGCCAGGACGATCCGGGCGACGGCGGCACCCGACGCCAGAGCGGCGGACACGTTCTGCACGCCGACCAGCTGCACCGCCGGATACCCGAGGGCGTGGGCCGTTCCGGCCTGGGAGGCGGCGAACATGGCGTTGGCACCGGTGTTGGATCCGGCGAGGAATCCGCCGGCCGCCCCGATCCAGGGGGCGAGCAACAGGTAGGCAGGGCCCAGGGCGGCAGCAGCGTGGGCCAGGGCGTCGCTCATACCGGTGGCGGTCAGCAACGTGCCCAGTGCCACGAATACCGCGGTGGTCAGGGCCACCTGCCACCAGCGGGCCACGGTGGCCCGCAGCGCCGGGGCCAGCACGGTTGTCTCTTCGCCCAGCAGCCAGGGGGTCAGGGCGCAGGTCACCAGCAGCCAGCCGCCGGGGCCTGCGAGAACTGCCCACCAGCCCTCCTCGATTCCGACGGCGTCCAACGCGGCCCGGCTCACTAGCAGTCCGGCCACCAGGAAGCCGTACGGGGCAAGAGCGCGCCCGGCCGACTGCGCCTTTGCGCGGTCGGCGGCACTGGCCGGCTCGCGAAGGCGGGCGGTCACCAGCAACACCATGATGACGGCCAGCGCACCGAGGACTCCCGCCAGTGGGGGGCCGATGAAGACGTTGACCGCCCAGACCGTCACCCACAGGGTTCCGACCGCCAGCAGCAGGTCGGCCAGAGCGCGGCGCAGGCCGAAGGTGACGGTCAGGGCACCGGTGGCACAGATCGCGAACACCGGCGCCGACAGCAGCGCCGAGACGACGCCCAGGTGTTGGAAGTCCACGCCGCCGAGCTGGGCCGCCACCAGACTGCCGGGCGCAAGCGAGCCCCAGGGGACGGTGACCAGGCCCAGCAGGCCGACGATGGCGGCCTTCACCGGGGCCAGGCCCAGCTGTCGCAGCAGTGGGATCGCGACGACGACGCCGATACCGAAGCCGGTCAGTGATTCGGCGAACGGCGTCACACCCAACATGATCAGCAGCAGGGCGCGGGTCGGTGTGCCGCAGGCTCCCGAGATCCACTCACCCAGCCGCTGCTGCGCGCCGGTACGAGCCATGAGTTCCGACAGGAGGATCCCGCCGAAGAGGATCGCCGCGAGTTCGGCCATGGTGGGGAGCATGTGCGCCCCCGCATGGCCCAGCACCGCCGGCGCGGTGGGGAAGGCGAGGAAAGCGACAACGGCTGCGGCGACGAGAGCTGCGCTACCCGCGTAGAGAGCTTTCACGCGAGCGGCGAGCAGACCAAGGGTCACCAGGATGGGCACGGCGGCCAGCGCGGCGTTCATCGGCCCACCCCAGCAGCCGCAGCAGCTTCGAGCATCGCTGCCACACACCGGTGCGCGTCCACAAGCGCCCGCGAGGAGCCGCCCGGTGAAGGGACATAGTGGTTGTAGAACGTGGCGCCCTCCGTCAACGAGCCCAGGATCCAGACCTGTTCGTCCACCGCGCCATCCGTGCCGATCGGGTGCTGCTCGGGGGTGATGTCCACGCCGCGGCCGGAACCGGCGGTGCGGTGGCGGCGGATGCGGCCGGTGCCCGCCAGGTCCAGCAGCAGGTCGCTCGTGGTGTCCTGGATGTCGGGCTGCGGGGAGCTGGCGTGAACGAGCCAGTCGGCGGCATCCGTGTGCGGCCGGCCCAGCTGCGTGGAGGACAGCTCCCACATCTCGGCCTCCTGGTTCCATTCCAGCGTCGGCTGCGGGCCGAGCGGGACCGAGACGATCCCGGCGCGCAGCAGGGCGAGGAGTTCTTGGTGCCGCTCCAGCTGCGGACCGGTCACCGACCGGTTCAGCACACCGTTGAAGGATTCGTAGAACTCCTGGTGGGACGACTCCTCCAGGCCGTGGAAGTCGACGGCGTGACGAAGCGCGTCCCGCTGGCTGCGCAACACCTCAAGGGCCGCCTTGAGCGGACTGCCCGCAAGGCCTCGGGCAGCCTCGCGCAGATCGCTGGCCAGTTGGTTCGCGTACCAGTCCTGGTAGGAGTGGCGGTCCTGGAGACCGCCGGGCTCGGGGAAGAGGATCTGCCGGGGGTCGAACTCGCCGTATTGCGGGGCGTGTTCGCTGTCGAGCCGGGCCAGTTCCGTCTCGATCGTGCCGGTGGAGTGCGCCTCGCCGAGCACCTTGATGACGGTCTGTTCGGCTTCGTGGCCGCCGAGGAGACCGGCGGCGCGGCGGTGGAAGGCGATGCGCATCTCGGTGCACACCAACGGCAGCAGATCGGCATGCAGATCCAGAGCACCGCCCTGCGCCGCGCTGCGGGCCTGGTCGATACCGGCCGGTGTCAGTACCAGCGACTGGTAGGCGGGGGCCTCGTGACAGGCACCCGGGCGGGCCCGGAAGGGCAAGCCGGAGCGGGAGAACAGCACGATACGGGGCTCGCGCCCGCTGGGCCGGTAGACGCGGCTGCCGTCCGCGGCGACGGTGTAGGAGCCGCCACGGCCCAGGGTCAGGGCCGCCAGCGCGTCCATGCACGACAGGCCGGTCCCCGCGAGCGCCACGCTCTGCCCGGCCGCGATGGGGGCGAACCTCTCCTGGGGCGGGTAGACGTGACGCACCCGGCGGTACTCCCCGGGCCGGCGGGCGTCGCCGGCCGGCGAGGGCGTGTGTCCGGTGGTCAGGAACACGTGCCGGGTCGTCAGGACGGCGCCGCCCGTCAGGGTCAGCGACCGGGCGCCGTCGCCGGCCGCGGCGAGTTCGATCGCCTCGGCCCGGTGGAAACGGATGGCCAGATGCTCGGGTGCGCGGTCGAGGATGTGCTGCAGGTACCAGTTCAGGTAGTCGCCGAGGATGCGGCGTGGCAGGTAGTCGTCCGGGCGTATCTCCCGTCCGTCGCTGCCGAGGGTGTATCCGTCGGCAGCGATGCGCAGGCCCCGTTCGCGTACCCATTCGTGCAAGGTGGGCCCCTGCCCGGCCGCCGTGGCGCCGACGGAGGCTTCTTCGGGGAAGGGGGAGACCTGGCAGCAGATGGTGTTCAGCAGGAGGTAGTCCGGCTGGGTGGTGAGGTGGATGCCGCGTCCGTCGCATGCGGGGTCGACGATGTCGAGCGTGAATGCGCGTCCTGCCCAGGCCCTTTGGGAGGTGAGGGTGATGATGCGTTCCAGTATGCCCAGGCCCCTGGAGCCCAGGCCGATGATGCACGCGGAGGACGGCTGTTGGGAAACGTCGCTCATGGCTACCACCGGGTCTTTTCGCCGAAGAAGTCTTCGATGGCGACCGCTTCGCCGGATTCCTGGGCGGTGCGGTAGACGTGCATACCCACGGCGAGGTCGAGGACGCCCAGACCGAACGGGGAGAAGATCACCGGCTTGTCGGAACTCACCTCGATCGCGCCGCGGATGACCTCGGCGAGGGTGCCGTCGATGAAGTCACGGTGCCCGTACTTCTGTTCCGCCAGGTGCGGGGAGGTGTTCGCCGTCATGCAGTGGCCGACGTCGTCGAGGATGTTCTGCGCGCCCGCGATGATCTCGGGTCCGATGTCGCGCAGCGACACGTTCAGCACCACCTGCCCCGGGCCGAACGTCGCCGCGTCGAGGATGTAGGGCTCACCCGCTGTGGTGGCCAGCACCACCACATCAGCACCGGCGAGGGCCGTGGCCAGGTCAGCCTCGAAACGGGCGGTGTAGCCAAGCTCGCCGGCTGCATAACCGGTGAACTTCTCCCCGTACTCGGGCATCTGGTCGTGGACGACCAGTTCATCGATGGTCCACTTCTGGGCGGAGAAGAACTCCAGGATGTTCCGGGCGATGATGCCCGCGCCGACGATCGTCATCCGCCGGGCGGTGCGCCCGCCACTGAGCTGTTCGGCTCCCAGCACCGCGGAGGCCGCGGTACGCGCCGCGGATATCTGGGACGCCTCCAGGCAGGCGAACGGGTAGCCGGTGGCGTAGTCGTTGAGCAACAGCGCCGCCGAAGCACGCGGAATGCCGGACTTGATGTTGGCGGGGAAACTGGAAATCCACTTGATCCCCGCTACGTCGTGATTACCTCCGAGGTAGGCGGGCAGCGCGATGATGCGCGAGTCGGGCTTTTCGGGGAACCGCAGGAAGTAGCTGTTGGGGTTGACCGAGTGACCGGCCTGATGGGTGAGGTAGGTGTCGTGGACTTCGGCCACGATCTGCTGGCGAGTGCGCCCGATGATGTCGCGGGCCGTCTTGCCCCCGATGACACTGAATTCGAACATGTCTCTTCTCCTTGCGCTCAGGCGGCCAGGTGGCCGCTGATGTCCTTGGGGTGGTCGGGGAAGTGCGTCCAGACCCACACGTCGTCATAGATGGTGTTGAGATACCGTTCGCCGGTATCGGGGGCGATCGCCACTACGCGCGCCCCTGCCGGAAGGTCGGCTCCCTTGCCGGCGACGGCCGCCAGCACGGACCCGGTCGACCCGCCCAGCGCGATACCACGCCGGGTGGCCAGGCGCCGGCACATGGCGATGGCGTCGGTCTCAGGAACCAGCAGCACCTCATCGGGACTCTCTGGCCGGCAGATCTCCGGCCGGCGGCTGGTCCCCAGACCGGGGATGTACCGCTTGCCGGAGGGGTGCCCGAAGGTGACGGACCCGACGGTGTCGACAGCGATGATCCGTGTCTGCGGGGAGTGTTCACGGAAGTAGTCGATGCAGCCCATCAGCGTGCCCGTGGTACCGGCGCCGACGAACAGATAGTCGACGTCCAGACCCTGCTTGACGATCGAGGCCGCCGTGCGGCCGTAATGAGCGCGCGGATTGGCCGGGTTGGCGTACTGGTTCGTCCACACCAGCGACGGGTCTTCCGTCAACCGGTCGCGGATGTGATCGATTCGCGTCTGCAGGAATCCGCCATTGGCATCGCGCTCGGAGACCATGGTCACGTCCGCACCGAAAGCCTTCATCAACGCAGCACTCTGCTGTGAGGTGTTCGGATCGGTCACGCAGGTGAAGCGGTAGCCACGTGCTGCACACACCGACGCCAGGGCAATGCCCAGATTGCCGGAAGAGGACTCGATCACATGCCCACCGGGCCGGAGCAGTCCACGGTCCTCGGCGTCCTCGATCAGCCCGACCGCCGCTTTGGCCTTGATGGAGCCGGCCGGGTTCAACCCCTCCAGCTTGAGGACGAGATTGACGCCCGGGATGAAACCATCCAGGTCCAGAAAGACATCGTCCAGAATCAGGTCATGGCTGTGCCTGTAAAGCATCGAAGTAATTCCCCCGGAGTTTGGGGGGTGGGTCTCAGATTGCCATGTGGTCGAACCCGTCCCCCTGTGAACGACTTGCAGCAGGACCATTGCACGTACCTACGACAAACGATCAACGCACTTGGGCACACTTGGTCAGGTTCTGGAGGGCCGCCATCCACCCCGATGCGCCTGCCTGTTGCCCTCCGGGCCGGCGCGACGACATCCCTCCGCGCCAGACAGTCCGGCATCCGGACTCCGTACTAGAAATACCGATATCCGGACAGTGCAGGCCATCTAGCCCGCAGGCGCCGACAGGCCAATGCGAGGGGCCCGACAAAGGCTACCCCTTTCAACATTCAACGTTCTCGGACTCTGAGATGACCTTTACGTCCAACCGCCCACGTGCCACGGTGTTCGCGTCGTACCGGGTGAAGCGGCGCACGGGGTGGAGAGACTCCTGTACGTAAGTGGAGAGACTCCTGCACGCAAAGCGTGTTCCAACGGCACACGCGCAAGGACCCGCAACGGTCCGGGGCAGACCGGCCCGGTAGTCTGTGTCGGCCCTCCCCCCGGAGGGGCGCGAACAGCCCTGCCGAAAGGGAAGGGACAGCCGAGACTTCTCACGGCTCGGGCTGGTACGCGCTGACAACTCACCAGCGACAGCTACGGATTGACACGGGGACCGGACCATCTGACATGACCATCACCGACACACGCAGAGACACCCCGATTTACGAAGACCTCGTCGCAAAGCACGGCGACGTACTCGCGGAAGCCCGCCGAGCCGCAGAGCACACGCAACGCGAGGCGTCCCAGGCACTCGACTGGAGCGACTTGAGGTAGCGGCGGATCATGCGGCCCTGCTCCAAGCACCGTCTGCGCCCGCCGCCAGGTCACCACCGACCCGCCGCCCCTGCGGATGATCCGCAGTGAGGGAGTCGGTAGACGGACACGTGCGAGCGCGACTCGGCGGTGAATTCGGTTCCATGCCAGTCGGCTTGCCTGGACTCGAGCTCAAATCCGGCCAACTGGGCCATGAGATCGAGCTCGGCCGGCCAGATGTAGCGGTGCGGGCTGCGAAACACCCGTGCCTGTCTTCCGTCGTCGAACCAGAAGTGATGGGAGACGACTTGTTGGCGCAGGACGTCGTAGGTGTCCAGGCCGATGTAGTCGGCCTCGGATTGCCAGACCACGGCCTGCTGACCGGGTGGAAGTTTCCGCACCTCGGGAACCCATAGCTCGATGGCGAACCGTCCCCCCGCTGCGAGGTGGCGAGCAGCGTTGCGGAAGCACGCGACCTGCTCGGCCTGGGTGAGCAGGTTGGAGATCGTGTTGTAGACGAGGTAGACGAGCTGGAACGTGCCGGGGGCGCCGGCAGTCGCCATGTCGCCGACGACGACCGGGATCGTCGCGTCATCCGCCTTGGTGCGCAGTAGGTCGATCATCGGCTGCGACATCTCGATGCCGGTGACCGGCACTCCTCGCTGCGTGAGCGGGACAGCCACGCGCCCGGTTCCGATGGCGAACTCAAGCGCGCGTCCGCCATCTGCGAGTTCGGCGAGACGGTCCACAGTCGGTTCCAGAACCTCTGGCGCGAACATGCCGGTGCCGGGCGTGTCATAGCTCTGGGCGGCTTCCACGTCCCAGATCTCGTCCTGTCGCATACCGTCCACGATTCCCGGAGCGAGCAGCGATGTCGACAGATTTTGGTGCCGCACCGAGCCGGTGAGGGGTCAGCCGAGTATGCCGCGGTCGTAACCTGCTGCGACGGCGGCCGCGCGGTCGTTGACGCCCAACTTCGCATACAGGTGGGTGAGATGGGTCTTGACCGTTGCCTCACTGATGAAGAGCAGACGGGCGATCTCACGGTTCGTGGTGCCTTTGGCGACGAGGGCGAGGACCTCGCGCTCACGGGCGCTGAGCGGTGTCTCGGTGGTCAGCGGTGTACGGACCCGGGAGACCAGGCGCGATGCGACAGCCGGGGAGAGGACCGTGCGTCCTTCGGCGGCCGCGCGGACCGCCGTGAAGAGCTCGTCGCGCGGAGCGTCCTTGAGCAGATAGCCGGTCGCGCCCGCTTCGATCGCAGGCAGCGTGTCCGAGTCCGTGTCGTACGTGGTGAGGACGAGGATCCTGCTGCGGGCACCCCGGCGGGTCAGTTCGGTGATGGCGTCCACTCCGCCGCCGCCCGGCATCCGCAGATCCATCAAGACGACGTCCGGGTCGAGTCGGGCGGTGAGGGCGACGGCCTGGACGCCGTTGGACGCCTCGCCGAGCACATCGAACTCGGGGGACGCGTCGAACATCCCACGCAGTCCGTCACGTACGACCGGATGGTCGTCGACAACGAGAAGGGTGATCGTCCGTTCAGGCATGGCGCACCAAGGGTACGCGAGCCGACACAGCCGTGCCCTGCCCTGGTTCGGACTCGATGTCGACGGTCCCCGCAAGACGTTCGGTACGGGCGCGCAGGCCGCCGAGGCCGAAGCCGCCGGACACGGTGCGCGGCGGCAGGGCGGCCCGGTCGAAGCCGCATCCGTCGTCGCGTACGTCCAAGGTGACCTCGCCGTCCATGTACGACAGGGTGACGCCGACGCGGGTGGCGCGGGCGTGCCGGGCGGCGTTGGTGAGGGCCTCCTGTGCGATGCGCAGCAGGGTCGCCTCGATCTCGTCGTGCAGCGGTTCCACCATGCCCGTGACGGTGAACTCGGCCCGTACGCCCTCCTGTACGCCCCATTCGGCGACGGTCTTCTTCATGGCCTCGTGCAACGCGTCGTGCGCCAGCTCGGCGGGGCTCAGGTTGTGCACCGAGCGGCGGGCCTCGCCCAGGCTCTGGCGGGCCAGGGCCTGGGCGCGGGCGAGGTGTTCGCGGGCGGCCTCCGGGTCCTCGGCGGCGGTGACCGCCTGGAGCTGGGTGATGATCCCGGCGAGGCCTTGCGCGATGGTGTCGTGGATCTCGGCGGCGAGCCTGCGCCGCTCGTCGTTCACGCCGGCTTCCCTTGCCTGGACGAGGAGTTGGGCATGCAGGCCGGCGTTCTCAGCGAGGGCCTGCTCCAAGCGGGCGTTGGCGCGCTCCAGCTCGGCGATGGTGGCGGCCTTGGCCGCCGCCTCTTCCGCCTCCTTCGCACCGAGGTGGCCGAAGATCAGACCGAGCCCGGTGTTCACTGCGTACAGTGCGCCGAAGACGAGCCACTGCGTCGCCGATACCGGCGGCAGTCCGCCGGACTGCGAGCCCGCCATCGTTACGGCGGTCGCGAACAGCCCTGGCCTGACCCAGCGTCCGGTCAGCAGCTTCTGCGCGTCGAAGTAGCCGATCAGCGCGTAGATCGCGAAGAACGGGTTCAGCCAGGTGAGGACGAAGGCCAGCACGGTACGTACGACGTAGTAGGCGCGCGCCGCCGGTGCCGGCTCCGGCTGCCGGGACCGCGTCCAACCCCACCACAGTTGCAGCGCGACGGCGGCCACGAGCAGCGCCCCAGCCACGTAGATTTCGACGACCGACATGAAGATGCTCGTGGTGGCCGCGGACATCACGATGCTGAGGGCCAGCAGGCCGTACGGGCCCCAGTGGAAGAACCTCTCCCACCTCTCGGCGGTGCTGAGTGCGCGGGCCCGCTCGGTCGTCATGGCGTACAGCATGCCGCGTCCTACTCCCAGCGGAACCAGCGGACGGCGATGCCGATCAGCAGAGCCGCCCACAGGCCGGTCACTCCCAGGTGAGACCAGTCCGGCCAGTCGCCTGCGGTGGCCTGGTCGAGGGCCTGGGACGCGGCACCGAAAGGTGTGAGCTCGACGATGCTCCGCAGCATGTCCGGCATGGTCTGCACGGGGGCCCAGACGCCCGCGGTGAACATGGCCGGGAAGAACACGATCGTGCCGATCGTCTGCGCGATCTTCGTCGTACGGGAGAAGGCAGAGATGGTGGCGCCGAGCGCGAGTCCGGCAAGCACGGTGAGGACGAGCGCGAGCAGATATCCGACGGGCTGCTGCGGGAGCGCGACGCCGAAGGCGAGCCGGCCGACGGCCATGGCGAGCACGACCGAGACCAGGACCGCCGCTCCGTGCAGCGCGACCTGCGCCGTGAGCAGCGACTGCGGGCGCACCGGTGTGGTGGACAAGCGGCGCAGGATGCCGCGCTCGCGGTAGCCGGTGAGGACGGTCGGCAGGGCCTGCACGCCCGCCACGACCGAGGACAGCAGCACGGCCACGGGAACGTACAGATCGATCACCCGGCGTCCGCCGAGGGTTTCGTCGGCCTCCTGGAAGGCCGGGATCAGCCCGAGGATGGTGAGCAGCAGGGCAGGGAAGATGATGATCCAGAAGAGGGCGGCGGGCTCGCGACGGAACAGCCTCGCCTCGGACGTCAGTACGGCGATGGAGGCGCTGGTGGCGTTGGGGGCGTGGGAAGCGGTGGGAACTGCCATGTCAGGCCTCCTGTGCTGCGGTCGCGGTGGCGGCTGTGGTGAGGTCGAGGAAGGCGTCGTCCAACGTGGCGTCCACAACGCGGAGTTGACCTGCGGTGACGCGGTGTCGGGCGAGCAGCGAGAGCACCGCGTCGACGGTCTCGTCAGTGCCGGTGATCTCAATACGGTCACCCTTGAGCGTCAGCGAGCCGACGGCGGGGAGCGTCGCGAGCTCACGCTCGTCGAGCGGCAGCGAGGGCGTGAAGGAGATGACGGTCGAGGCGGCCGAGCGGCCGATGAGGCTCGCCGGGGTGTCGAGCGCGGCGAGGCGTCCCTTGTCGATGACCGCGATCCGGCCGCAGAGGCGCTGTGCCTCCTCCATGAAGTGCGTCACGAGCAGGACGGTGACGCCTGAGTCCCGTACGTCCTCAATCAGCTGCCAGGTGTCGCGGCGGGCGCGTGGGTCGAGCCCGGTGGTGAGCTCGTCGAGCACCACGACCCGGGGGTTGCCGACGAGCGCGAGCGCGATGAACAGGCGCTGCTTCTGACCGCCGCTCAGCTTGGCGAAGCGGGTGCCGAGCTTGTCGATGAGCCCGAGCCGTTCGGCGAGCGGCCGCCAATCGGCGGGACGCGGGAAGAAGGCGCTGTGCAGCTCCAGGGCCTCCCGAACGGTGATCTTCGGCTGCAACTCGCTCTCCTGGAGCTGGGCACCGAGGAGCCGGGTGACGCGGTCGTGGTCGGCGACGGGATCGAGCCCGGCGACCCGGACGGTCCCGGCGTCAGGGACCCTGAGGCCCTCCACGCACTCGACCGTGGTGGTCTTGCCGGCACCGTTGGGACCGAGGACCCCGAAGATCTCGCCCTCCTCGACGGCGAAGCTGATTCCGTCGACGACGGGCTTGCCCCTGTAGGCCTTGAGCAGGCCGTTCACTTCGATGATTGGCATGCGTCGAGGATCTCGGGCGGCGAGGTGCCGGACATCGCCCATCGAGCTCGAAGGCGCATCAACCGATCGGTTGATGGCGGGGTACACCCGCTTGCAGGCCGGCGTCGGGGGCCTGGCCGTCGATACAAGTGGCGGACGCCCGCCCGACGCCGTCGGCTACTGGCGGGTCAGGGAGCGGGTGATGCCCGCCGCGATCGTGGTGGCCAGCGTCCAGCCCGTGACGACCAGCAGGTACGAGAGCCACTGGTACCAGCCCTGCGGTGCGAAGGCCCCCTCCTGCCCGAAACCGATGATCGGCATCAGTAGATCGAGGGTGTAGAAGAAGGGGTTGAAGTCGGGGGCCTCGTCGGTTTTCAGAGGGCGCGGATGGTGCAGCGCGAAGGCGAGGGCGCCGGTGAGCAGCAGGGCCAGCAGCCAGCCGGCGGCGCGCATCGGGCGGAAGCCGTAGCCGACGGTGGCGTCCTGGAGGTGGCCCCAGACCCTGGCGTACCAGGGCAGCGTGCGGCGGTGGCGGCGGAGTTTGGCGAGTTGGACGGCGCGGGCGGCGGCCTCGTCGCCCGCCGTGCGGTACGCGGCGGCGAGCTGCGCGTACGAGTACGACACATAACCGGCGCGTTCGCGTTCCAGCACCGGGAGCCGTTCCTCGGCAGGCAAATGCGGGAGCAGTGAGCCGTAGGTGAGGCGGTCGAGCTTGACCTCGTCCGGCCAGACCTCCGGTGGGATGTACAGGACGTCGAACTGGGCGCGGCGCAGATTGACCGTGCCTAAGACGGGCTGCGCCTGTCGCAGCCACATCTCGCCCGCGATGCAGCTGCTGACGCGCAGTGCGACGCCGCCCGGGTTGGCGAGGGCGGCGTAGGCGAGGTTGAGCTGGCCGCCGATCCTGGAACCGCGCAGGTCGACCCTGCCGTTGGCGCGCAGCCGCATCGCGTGCACGTCGGTGCCGACGCTGAGGGTCTCGGCCTGCAGCGCGTGGCCGTCAGGGGCGTTGAGCTGCGCGTCGTTGAGAGTGATCTGTCCGCCGACGGTGGCTCCGTTGAGCCGGATCTGGCCGTGGGCGACCAGGTCGGGGGCCCAGATGTCGGTGCCGATATCGGCGTGGTTGAGCTGGAGAACCGGTTCGTCGGGCGGCTCCGTGGCGGCCGGATCGCCGAAGTGGGCCCCGTTGGCGAAGAACGCACCGGATATCTGCGCCCCGGCCAGTCGCACCGGACCCTTGATACGGCAACAGGTGATGCGTAGCACTCCGTCGACGTGGAGGTGTCCGGCCGTGAGGCCCGGTAGGACCGAGTCGTTCAGGGCCAGGACGGAGAGCTGTGCTCCGTACAGCTCCGGGGCCTTCTCGAAGTGGCAGGACCGTAGTCGTACCGGGTGCTCGACCTTGCCGTACTTGAGGTTCAGCTCCCCGGTGATGCGGGCGCCCCACAGCTTCAGTCCCGCTATCTCGCCGTCCCGTGACGGTCCGTTGAGCAGCAGCGCCCGGAGCACCGCGGCGCGCACGGTCCGCTCGGGACCCCAGGCGGCGCCGGTGGCGGGGTCGTCGGCGGCGTTCTCCCGGAAGTCGACGCCCTGGCCGAGGGGAAAGGCCTGCCAGACACGGCGTTCCGCTGGGGTGAGTTCGGTGATCTCCACCGGCCGGATGCTTTCGCGCGGGTGTTCACACTGTCAAGAAACGTGGGGTTGGGCCGGCCGGGCAAGAGCAGGCAGGAGTCTGCCCGTCAGAACGTGGTGTCCCCGACGGGCCCGCCGGTGATCGGGCTCAGCTCTGCACCCGGTGCCGCACCGTAGAGCCCAACCGGTCCTTGACGACCTCCAGTTGGGCCGGGATACGCGCCCTGAGGTCCGCGACATGGCTGACGATGCCGACGCTGCGGTCGCGTTCGCGGAGGGAGTCGAGGACGTCGAGGACCTCGTCGAGGGTCTGTTCGTCGAGGCTGCCGAAGCCCTCGTCGATGAAGAGGGTGCCGCAGGTACGAATCCCGCCGGGTAGCACCATGCCTGACCAGGAAATACGAGGCAAGAAAGCCCCCTCGGAGTGATCTCCGAGGGGGCTTGTTGATGCTCCGGGGGACAAACGGGGGACAAAGCGGCTACGCAGCGTCCGGCGCCCCGCCCCGGGGGACGGAACTCAGCAGCCGCAGGTGACGCTTCTTCTTGGCGGACGCGTGAGCCGTGGGGGCAAGGTCTTGCGGCTTCTCTTCTTCCGTGCGGGCGGCGGGCACGGCTGCACCAGCGGAGGAGGCGGTGGTGCTGGTATTGGCAGGGGGCGTGGCTGTGGTCGGTGCACTCTCTTCGGCGGCAGGTTCTTGGTGCTCGGCGGGCTTGTCGATGCCGTTGCGGCGCGGCACGAGGTCCACGGGGGCGTTGGCTTCGGCTTGTTCGAACTGCGGCAGGAGGCTGGTGTAGGTGTCGGCAGTCAGCTGGTAGCTGCTGTGGCCGAGCAGTGCCTGAATGGCCTTCATAGACAGGCCGGCGGCCAGGCTGAGGGATGCGGCGCAGTGTCGCAGGTCGTGCAGGCGGATCGGTGGCAGGCCGGTGCGCTTGATGAATCGGTCGAATGCTTGGGAGACGTGCTTGGGATGGTGGGGGCGGCCGTCGGGTTGGGTGAAGGTGTAGCCGGAGTCAACGTAGGGCCCGTACTTGTCGGGGGCGTTGCGGTGCTTCTTCTCCCATTCGGTGCGCTGTGTTTTCTGGACGTCGCGCCAGGCTGTGAGCAGGGAGAAGGTGGCGTGGTCGAGGGTGATGGCGCGGCGGCCGCTGCGGCTCTTGGGAGTGTCTTCCCACACGGTGTGGGAGGAGTCGACGACGAGTTGTTCGGTGACGTGGGCGATGCCCTTGGTCATGTCGAGTTCGGCCCAGGGCAGGCCGGTGGCTTCGCCTCGGCGTAGTGCCCGGTAGACCATCAGGTGCCACATGACGTACAGAGGGTGGCCGACGGCTGTGTCGAGGAACTGCCCGGTTTGTTCGGGCGTCCACACCATGACGGGGCCCGGCTTCTCGCCAGTTTCGCGCCAGCGGGCTACGCGCTCGTCGGTCCATACGAGCGCCTCGGGCCGCTCGTATTTGGGCAGGACGACGAGCTTGGCCCAGTTCTCGGTGATCAGTTTCTCGGAAACGGCGTCCCCGAGTGCGGCGGACAGGCAGTCGAGGTACTTCTTCTGTGAGCCGGGGCCGGTGTCCTGGCGGGGCTTGGCGAGGGCTTCTTTGCGGGCCTCGCAGGCTTGACGCCATGCCTCGCGCAGCTCCGGGGGACGGGGCTTGGGGGCCTGCCTCCAGGCATGGTGGGCAGCTTCGCATTCAAGGCTGGCCAGCTCTGCAGCCTCCCGGTTAGCTTTCTTGACCTTGTTGAAGTCCCATATCTGCTGGAACACCTCCTGGATGTGACGGTCACGGAGTTCACGCACCGCGAGATGGCCGAGGGCCGGCTTGAAGACGCGGTCGATGATGTCGCGGTAGTCGGTGCGAGTTCTGCGCTTGAGGTCGACGCGTTTGCCGTGCCAGCGGTCGAGGTATTGGGCGACCGTCTCCTTGGTATCGACGTCGATGCCGCCCTGGGCCTCGTCCCACAGCTTCTGCGCTTCCTTCTTGGCCTCCCTCTGGGTCAGGAAGCCGCCCTTGCGGGGGCGTCGGCGCTGGCCTCCGGGGCCGTCGGGGAGTTTGACGTAGTAGTACCAGGTGCCGTGGTCGCGTCTTTTCAGTAGGGGGCAGGCAGAGCCGAGTTCACGTGTCTTCGGTTGGCCGTTCGTGTCGAGGATCGGCTGGCCATTGTCGTCAAGCTTGGGTTCGGTGCACTTGCATCGTTTGTAGGTGCTGCCGTCGAACACGTGGGATACCCCCTGAATGTGCCGGGTTCTTCCTTACATGCCCTGATCTTTCTGTAGCGAAGGTGACGCCCCCTTGGGCGCCGTAGGCTTCCGGTCAGGTGGCGCGGGGAAGAGGGATGTGACCACCTTTGTCCTCATCTTCATCTGCCGCTGAGCCGCGCGGTCCGATGACCATGGAGGAGCTGTTGTCGCTGCCTCCCGTGGTGAGCGTGCAGACGGCCGCTCGGGCTTTCCGGATCGGCGCGGACAAGGCGTATGAGTTGATCAAGAGCGAGGAGTTTCCCGCTCGGACGATCCCTCTGGGGCAGACGAGCAAGGTGGTGACGACTTCGCTGTGGGAGGTCCTGGGGGTGCACCCCTGTCGCTGTAGTACGCCACGGCCTGTTTGATTGGTGGCCTGCTGCCCTGCGGGGTGGTAGGCCGCTTTGTTTTCACAGGTCATGAGCATGAGGAAACCTTGACTTCATTGACACGATTCACGCATGAGCGGTTGTAGTGACCTCCGCCACAATCGGGCACTTGATCGCGAGACTTTGACCTAGATGACCTGCGGAAACGTGCCTTTCTCGCGTGGCGAGAGGGGCGATCCGAGGTAGCCGGATACGCGTCCCAAGTACATTGGCCTATTACGGAGCTAAGTGGCCGCTAAGTGGCAGGTGGCCGCGCTCCCGAACGGATGGAGACTCATGGCACGGCTGTCTGGCTACGCCAGCGTCGGGGTGCTGAACCCCGAGGAGGCCGCGGGACACCGCAAGGCCGTCTCGATGCTGCTCGCGAGGACCACGTCGCGGGCCGGGGCGGTGCGCTGGCTCAACAGCAACGGCTACCGCACGACACTGGGCAACGAGTGGCGTACGGAGACGTTCGTGCGCACCGTGAGCAACCCCCGCATGGCCGGCCTCGACCCGGATGGGAACCCCCTCGAAGGCTACGAGGAAACGGTCTTGACCGTGGACGAGTACAACCAGCTGATGGCCTTGTTCGCGGAACTTAGCGGCGACCAGTCCGAAGCACGCGAAGCCTACGAGTATCTGCTGACCAGTGGCCTGTCTGAGTGTGGGCAATGCCAGCACGCGATGACAGGCGCTCGGGTCGGCGGCGACCTTGGCCCCTCGTACCGATGCCCTGCCCCCGTCGACGGCCGCCCCTCGTGCGGCCGTGTCCGTATGAACGCCGACCGGCTCGAAGACACCGTGGCCGAACACGTCCTCGCCGATCTCCTGCGAGCTGGCGCCCAAGAGCGTCTGATGCAGGTCCTCGAAGATGTGAACGCTGAGATCGTCCGCCTCCGCGAGCATGTTGCGACCGCGGATCGGCGGTTCACGGAATTGGGCGAGCTGCATGGCCGGGGCCTGCTGGTGAAGTCCGCCTTCCTCGCCGCGCAGAAGGCCACCAAGCAGGACCTCAAGGACACCCGGACCCGCCTGCGGTTCCTGGAGCAGATCGCGGACGTGCCGATCGCCGATGTCACCGACTTCACCACGTGGTGGATGACGGCCCCCCGGCAGTGGCAGCGCGCGCTGATCGCCCTTGAGGTGCAGAAGGTACGCGTCCTACCGTCTGGCGGCGGACGGCACGCCGACCCCAGCGAACGCATCCGGATCGACTGGCGCACCCCCGCCAACTAACCCTTCCCTACTGTGAGCCCCGCGCGACGGGGCTCACAGTCATGCCCGCAACTCACCAGGCGCCGCTTACACGACCGCCTGCACCACAGAACGGATCTCGTCTTGACCCCGCCTTCCCTGCGCCCGCTCTCATCGACCACATGGGCGTGGGTGCACGACAGCACCGCCTGGGGATACAGCAACTGCGGCCTTATCGCCTCGAATGGCCAAGCACTCCTGGTAGACACACAGTTCACGCTGCCCGCCACCCGCACGCTGCTCGATGCGATCCACACAGCAGTGCCTGGAGTCGAGATCACCACGGTGGTCAACAGCCACGCCAACGGTGACCACACGTGGGGCAACCAGCTCGTCGCCGGCGCCGACATCATCAGCTCTGCGGCGTCCGCCGAGCACCTGTGCCACGAGATGGGCCCGGAGCAGCTGGCCGCACTGTGCAAAGACGAGCCCTCCACGCCCGTAACGGCTTACGCCGCCCGGCACTTCGGTGTTTTCAGCTTCGACGGCGTCATCGTTGTGCCGCCGACGTCGACGTTCACCGGAAGGAAGGAGGTCAACGTTGGCCGTGAGACCGTCGAGCTGATCGACCTCGGCCCAGGGCACAGCGCGGGCGACGTTGCCGTCCATGTACCGGACGATGGTGTGGTGTTCACCGGTGATGCAGTGTTCAACGGCGCACACATGGTGGTCTGGTCGGACTCGCTCAGCGCGTGCCTCACAGTGTGCGACACGCTTCTGGCCACCGGAGCAACAACGTTCGTGCCAGGTCACGGGCCAATCACCGACCGGGCGGGCGTCGTACAGATCCGCGACTCTCTCGCCCGAGTGCGGGAGGCGGCCACCGAATTCGCCGCAGCTGGTGTTGAGCTCGCCGACGCGGCCTGCCTGGTGATGGCGGGCCACGCCGGGAATCTGGCACACCCGGAGCGGCTGTACACGGCCGTGGCGGCGACCTACCGGGAGGCAGGGGTCGCGGGCGTGCCGTCGGGAACGTTCGCCCTGGTGGAGGGCATGGCTCAGGCAGCCATGGCGTGGTCGACGGGGACAACGAACATGAGTCGCTGAGTCTCGTCGCTGTGCGGCTTGTAGGCGCGGAAGACGACCTCGAACTCCTCGTTTCCGTGGCCGGGCAGGTACAGCCAACGTCGGTGTCCATCAGGGTGGGCGACGGAGGTCAGGTCGTCGTCGAGGAGGCGGGCGGCGACCCTGTCGCGTTCCCTGATTTCGGCGATGACCTGAGCCAGACGCTGGTTGCCGGGGTCTTGCCTGGCGCGCAAACGCAGTTGGGAGGCCATGGGCTTTGCCCATGTCTCTTCCCAGTCGATCAGCTGCAAGCGGGCTTCGGGGTAAGTCAGGGCCCAGATCATGATGTTGACGCCGTGCCGCATCCAAGGCCAGTCGTGCTCGCATGCTTCGTTGTAGAGCAGGACGTCCCAGCACCAGTCAGAGAGGTACGCGGCCCAGGGCTGTACGCGGATGAGCGCGGCCGTCGAGGGGTCGACGGCCGCGGTCGGACGCCAGATCATCGGGGGATCTTCGCCGCGGGTGTACAGATACAGGGTCATACGCTCGGCCTCGTTCAGTTCGAGGACCCGCACGATGTTCTCCAGCCACTGCTTCGACGGCTTGTCGACCCGGCCGGCTTCCAGTTTCTGATACCAGCCCGCGGTAACGCCGGTAAGCGGGCCCATCTCGGCCTGGAGGAGGCCGAGTTTGGTCCGCTCGCCGAAACGGGCGACGAAACCAGCGACCTGGTTGGGATCGCGTCGACCGCGCCATTTACGAAGGAACCGAGTTATCTGCACATCGCTCGCCATCGACGGTCTACGCCTCAATTGCTAGGTAAAGGTATAGGAAAGACTTAGGGGATCCTAAAGCCAATTTGATACAGACCGGACCATACGCCCCAGCTAACACGAGCGGCAAAAGCTGCCATAACCGGACGTAACGCCAAAGCAGGGATGCCTCCCGTACGGGCAGTACCGGTACTGGCAGTGCGGGGAAACTTTTCGGCCACTCAATCTCGTCGCGACGCTTGACCGACCGGTGCAAAAGTAGAGAAGCCGCCGGAGACGCCCAAGTACGGATGTTCCGGGCGGCTGCCCCTCGGCGGTGATATCCGCCGCCGAGGGCGAGCACACCAGCAACAACTCGAAAGGTGACCCAGATGGGCCGCAGCGTTTTCATTACCGGTGGCAACCGAGGCATCGGCCTCGCAATAGCCAAGGCCATGGCGGCCAATGGAGACGATGTCGCGGTCACCTATCGCTCGGGCGAGCCCCCAGAGGGGTTCCTCGCGGTGCAGTGCGACATCACGGACCCTGAGCAAGTCGAGATGGCGTTCAAGGAGATTGAGGAGAAGCAGGGCCCCGTCGAGGTCCTGGTGGCCAACGCGGGCATCACCCGCGACGGGCTGCTCATGCGGATGCCGGAGGAAGACTTCTCCGATGTCATCAACACGAACCTGACCGCGGCTTACCGGGTCGCCAAGCGCGCCAGCCGCGGCATGCTGCGGGCCCGCTCCGGCCGCCTGATCTTCATCTCCTCAGCTGTCGCGATGCTTGGCGAGAAGGGCCAGTCCAACTACGCGGCGGCCAAGTCCGGGCTGATTGGCTTCGCCCGCTCCTTGGCACGTGAGCTCGGCTCGCGTGGCATCACCTCCAATGTGGTCGCTCCCGGCTTGACTTCGACAGACATGACGACGGTCCTGCCACAGGAGCGCAGGGACGCGCTTCTCTCTCAGATCCCGCTGGGCGGGATCGCCCGCCCCGAGGACATCGCCGCTGCGGTGCGCTTCCTCGCCAGCGACGACGCGTCGTACATCACTGGCGCTGTCTTGCCCGTCGACGGCGGTGTGGGCATGGGGCATTGAGCCCTGCGCGCTCCAGACACTTCGCGTCGGCCGTGGAGCGCGGTCGCCGAGCCTGGAGTCTGCGGCCGCCGCAACGAGGAGCGCGCCGCTAGAGACACGGGACCACACAGGGACTGGTCCCGCTCTGACGAGGGAGCCAAGTGATCAATGCGCAGCGCATTGCGGCGCTCGCAAACCGGCCCAGGCAGGGGCAGCCGGGCGACGAGGAGTTGGACACCGTGGCGGCCGTTCGAACGCTGAGCTTCCTGCACGGTGAGGAGGATCGGCTGGCGATGCCGATCCGGTGGAGCGCGGCCGCATGCCGCGAGGAGGAAGCGCCGGAAGGTGCTGATGCGGGAGAGGTGTGCGCCCGCTGCCCGATCTTCAGCGCATGCTCGACAGCTTTGATGGCGGGCGCGCCCGTTGAGGTACGTCAGTGGCGCGACCGAGTGGACGGGGGTTGGGCGGTCGCCTACTGAAGGGGTAGGGCGAGCCTGTGGGGTGCCGGATGTCCGGTGCCCCACAGGCATCGCAATGCCGGAGTCAACCCAGCGGAGTCAGTTGTGACGGGCGAGCTTGACCGCGGAAACGAGCAGAACCACGGCCAGGACAGGGATGAGCACCGGATCCGGGATCACACCGAGCAGCAGCCCGCCCAGCACCGCACCAGCGATCGAGCCCCCGACCATGACCGAGGTGAAGCGTAGGTTGGCGCCCAGCACCGCGAAGCTGCCGTCACGGCTGTAGCGCGCGAAGGCCACCAGCATGGTCGGCAACGACACCAGCAGCGACAGGCTCCCCGCCGCCTTGATGTCCACTGCGAACAGCAGCACGATCGTCGGGATCAATAGCTCGCCCCCGGCTACGCCCATGATCGCGGCAACCACTCCGATACCGAAGCCGGCCACGACTCCGCAGGGCACCTGCGCCCACAGCGGCAGCGCGAGTGTCCCCAGGGTCGCGCTGTGGGTGGTCACCAACGCGGCCGCCATGAGCACCATCAGCGCGGCCAGCACCTTGTACAGGGTGGAGCTGCGCATCCGCACCGCCCAGGTGGCTCCGGCCCAGGCACCGAGCAGACTCCCGGCCAGCAGGTTGATCGCGATGGGCCAGTGCCCGGCGACCTCAGCGGCCGGAACCGCTGCCATACGAGCGGGCAGCGCGACCAAAACCACCACCAGGCTCATCGCCTTGTTCAGGATGACCGCCGAGAGCGCGGCGAACCCGAACAGTCCTATCAGCAGCGGCAGGCGGAACTCTGCGCCGCCCAAACCGATCATCCCGCCGAGAGCCCCGACGGCCGCTCCCGCGATGAACACCAAGGGGGCTGAATGCGTCGACCGCACACGCAGGAGGGCCTTGTCAGTGGTCATGGCGGGATCGTCCCTGGTGGCAGGCGCCACCCGCTAGGACATGGCCCCACCTTTGGGAGAAGGCACCAGGCACCCGCTCAAGATTCGTCGAGGCCCACCAAGACCCGCGTCAAGCCGACGCGGGCAGGGGCGGGGCAGCGGTGAAAAGGCGTTTGTCCCGCAGGATCCCCCACAGGACGTCGACTCTGCGCCTGGCCAGCGACAGGACGGCCTGGACGTGGATCAGCCCCTCTTTCCGCTTCTTACGGTAGTACTCCTGGGAGGGTCCTGGCAGCGTCATCGCCACGTGGGCTGACATGTAGAAGATCCGGGCGTGGTCGAGGTCACGCCGAGGGCGGAGTTCGGAAGTGGACAGCCTCACCAATCATAGTAGAATTTAGCTACAAGGTGAGGGGAGGAAACCTCATCAACTACCCCTTGGAGCAACCTCGATGCAGCGCGTCCTCAAGATGAGCCAGGTCCACCGCAACCCCCGTCAGCCGCGCGAGCACTTCGACCCGGCCGCACTGGAGGAGCTGAAGAACTCCATCAAGCAGTACGGGCTCATCCAGGCCATCGAGGTCCGCCCGGACAACGAACTCGGCGGGTACGAGATCGTCGCCGGCGAGCGCCGATACCGGGCGATGCAGCTGCTCGGCCGCACGAAGATCCGCGCCACCATCACCTCCGAGAAGGACGAACTGCAGCGGTTCAAGCGGTCGGTGAGCGAGAACGTCACCCGCGAGGACATGACACCCTTCGAGGAAGCCAACGCCTTCCAGCGCATCCTCGACGAGGAAGAGGGCGCGACCATCGAGTCCGTCGCCGCGGACTTCAGCAAGACCACCACCTACATCAAGCTGCGTCTGACGCTGCTCGACCTGCGGCCCGAGATCGCCCAGCAGGTCCAGGAGGGAAAGATCGGCACGCAGGCCGCCGTGCAGATCGCTGCACTCAACCACGCCAACCAGGGCAGCGTCCTGACGAAGTTCGTGCGCGGCGAGTTCGCATCCGACAACGAGATCGTGCACTTCGCCTACGCCATGAAGCAGCAGCAGGACCAGGCCGTGCTGATGATCGTCGAGGAGATGACCGAGGAGCAGCGCACCGAGCGAGCCGCGAACCAGAAGAAGACTCGCACCACGCTCGACAAAGTCGAGCAGGTCCGCGAGATGCTCGACGACATCGCCCGCACCGACCCGTTCAAGCTCGCCGAGGCCCTGGAAGGCCGGGTGAGCGCCCGCCTGGAGCAGCTGGATCGGGTCGCTGCCTCGCTGACGAAGGCGCGCTTCCAGCTCAAGCAGGCCAAGGCGCACGCCGAGGCGAAGGCGTTGGTGACAGTAAACCCGGAGGCCGTGACGCAGGGCGCGAACGCGGAGGAGCCGGTCGCGGCCTGACGGGCGCTGGGCGGGGCTGCACGGCCTCGCCCACCGCAACGGTGCATCACACCCCGGCACGACAGGAGCGAGAAATGACCCAGCACAGTAACCGACCCAAGTGGGCGGCCATGTCGAAGGCGGAGTTCAACGAGGGCGCCCCCAATACGCTGGCCGTGCCCTTCGGGCCGGTACGTATTGCGGCCACCCCGGATGCATTCGGAACGTCGGCACTCTTCGGAGAGGCGCCGCCGCCGGCAGCTCCCCATAGGCGGCAGGCGCCCGAGCCGGGCGACATCGAAGGACAGAACGAACTGTTCTGACCGGAAGGATCTCGCAGTGTCGATCTACCTGCCTGAGCCCGAACCTGAGCACCTGCGCTATGGACCCCTGGCGGTGGTCGAATCCTTCGACCTTCTCGGCGTTGCGGCACCCGAATGCATCGAGTGCGAAGGGAGCACGGTCGTCGCCTTCTGTCGCGGGCCGCATGAGGAAACTCGGGAGTGCGACCACTGCCGAGGCACCGGGCGGTACACCTCATGTCCCCGCTGCCTCGACGGAACCGACCCCGTCACAGCAGACACCTGCCAGACCTGCAACGGCTACGGCTCACTCCACTGAGCAAAAATAGGCCGCTACGCATAGAGGATATTGATCATGGATCTCGGTGACAGCCTTGCCCAGGAAGCCCTCACCACGGGATGCCGGGCAGCCCGATGCCCCGCACCGGACGGAAGCTTGCGCATCGCCATCACTCTGCCGGCCGGTGGCGTCCAGCATTTCGAACGCCCAGCCCACGGCGGCCCCGGAGACTGGCGCGCAACCCATCTTGAAACAGAGGGCGCGGGCTTCACCTTCAACGAGCCGGTCACCGCCAACTGGGGCCAGGGCCTCGACGTCATCGCCACCAGCTGACCCCAAGGAGGACAGCCATGGACTTCGCCGAAGGCATTCACGTCACCCCCTCCGCACCGATACCCGAAGGGCTGCTCAGGCCGTTCGGGACAGTGACCGGCGGCGGCATGGACCCGCTCACCGGCAAGCCCGTCGTCATGGTCAAGTGGCCCGACTCACCAAAGCCAGGGCACACGACCCGGACGAACTGGCCATTACT
Organism: Streptomyces sp. NPDC050636; assembly: GCF_040654775.1. NCBI lineage: Bacteria > Bacillati > Actinomycetota > Actinomycetes > Kitasatosporales > Streptomycetaceae > Streptomyces > Streptomyces sp. NPDC050636. The sequence continues at coordinate 220 of NZ_JBFAIP010000083.1, read as the reverse complement.
GACTGAGACCACAACCCAAATAGGCCGCTGCATAAAAACGTGCTAGGTTCTTGATCGTTGTCGAGCCCAGGCACGGCCGACCACACCCGACCTCCGGACGGGCAGCGACCCCCCGCGCCCCGCCCGCCCGGAACCTCGGGGACACGACATCAATGAGGGGCTGAACGCGCTCCGTTCGGAACTGGGTCAGGTCTCGGACTCGTTGGAAGCAGCGGCAGAC
>NZ_JBFAIP010000082.1:0-28881 GCF_040654775.1 Streptomyces sp. NPDC050636 | reverse complement strand
TCAACCCACCCACATGGGGTGCTTTGCCGTTACCCGGCCCGGCGTCCACGGACTGGTGTACCCGGGGCCGCCGGGGGTTTTTCTCCCGCGCGGGGCGGTTGCCCCCGGGCGAGACCACATCCGGTCAGCGGGTGGGACGGCTCAGGCGCCGAAACCGCCGTCGATGTCCAGGCTCGCACCGGTGACGAACGCGGCTTCCGGGCCGGCGAGATAGGAGACCATCGCAGCTATCTCATCGGACCTGCCGAACCGGTCCAGGGCCATCCAGCCGATCATGCTGCTGGCCATGGGCCCGTCCGCGGGGTTGGCGGCCGTGTCGGTCGGGCCGGGTTGGACGTTGTTGACGGTGATGCCGCGGGGGCCCAGTTCACGCGCCAGGCCGCGGGTCAGCCCGGCTACCGCCGCTTTGGTCATGCCGTAGACGGAACCGCCCGGGAAGGGAATACGGTCGGCGTTGATACTGCCGATCGTGATGATGCGGCCGCCTTCCGGCAGATGCCTGAGCGCCTCCCGGATTCCGACGACCACGCCACGGATGTTCACATTGATCATCGTGTCGATGTTCTCGATGGGCAGCTCTTCCACGGGGCCGAATGTTCCGCCCCCGGCATTGTTGACCAGGATGTCCAGGCTGCCTAAGGCACGTACCGTTTCGTCGACGGCAGCCGCGATGTCCTCGTCCTTGCCGCTGTCGGCCTGGATCACCGTCGCCCGTCCGCCCGCGGCGCGGATGCCGGCGGCGACCTCCTCGGCGCGGTCCTTGGAGTGGGAGTAGGTGAGTGCCACGGCGGCGCCATCGGCCGCCAGGCGCTGTGCGATGGCCGCCCCGATGCCGCGGGATGCCCCGGTGACCAGGGCGACCTTGCCGTTGAGCGTGTCCGTCACGTGATGCGTCCTCTCACAGTATTTCTATGGTTTTCTCTGGCTGAGTGCTGAGTGCTGAGTGCTGAGTGCTGAGTGCTGAGTGCTGAGTGCTGAGTGCTGCCGGGGTCCGGATCAGGTTTCTGCCGGCGTGCTGCCGCGCTCGGCGCGTGGCAGGAACAGGGCGACGGCCGCACCGGCCACACAGAGCCCCAATGTCCACCAGAAGGCCCCGCCGAAAGCCTCGGTGATCGGCCCGGCCAGGTGGGGGGAGGACGCGGCCGACGCGGAGGCGCCGGACGGGCCCAGGCGGTCGGTGAGCTGCTGCTGGACGACGACGGCGAGCAGGGCGGTGCCGACGGAGCCGCCCAGTTGGATGGAGGCGATCAGAGCGCTGCTTGCCCGGCCGGTGTTCTCGGGGGCGATGCTGGTGAATCCCGTGGACAGCGCCGGGGCGAGGGTGGTGCCCAGGCCGACGCCGCGGATCAGGAGTGCCACGACGAGCAGTCCGGTGTCGTCGGTGGGGTCCAACTGGGTGTATGCGATGGTGCTGACCGCCGCGAGAGCCATGCCGGCGAGGACGACGGTACGTGGGCCGAACCGCGCAACGAGACGTCCCACAGCGGGCAGGATCAGTACGGTGCCGACGCCCTGCGGTGCGAGCAGCAGACCGGAGGTCCATGCGTCAAAGCCGCCGGCCTGTTGGAAGAAGAGCGGCAGCAGGAACATCACGCCGTAGACCGAGGCGCCGAACAGGAACGAGCCGAGGGCGGCGGCGGTGAACCGGCCGGTGGCGAACAGCCGCACATCGATGAGGGGTACGCCCCGCATCCGGAGGGCGTGCACCACGTAGGCGATCAGAAGGACCGCGCCGACGGCGAACGAGACCCAGACGACCGGCGCGCCGATACCGCCACCGGTGGCCAGCTGGGAGAAGCCGAGCAGCAGTCCGGCGAGCGCGGCGGGCAGCAAGGCGAGTCCGGTCACATCGAGCCGGGAGACGGCCCGTTGTTCGCGGGGCGGGTCGGTCGGCAGGATGCGATGAGCCATCACGGCGCACAGCACGCCCAGAGGTACGTTGAACCAGAACAGCCAGCGCCAGTCCAGGCTGTCCATGAGGACGCCGCCGATCATGGGGCCGAAGACCGGGGCAAGCGTGATGGGGATCTGGATGAGGCTCAGTACGGTGGTGGCGCGTTTCGGGCCGGCCGCGCGGGCCAGCATCGTGAGCATGATCGGCTCGAACATGGCGCCGCCGATGCCCTGGATGACCCGGGAGCCGATCAGCGTGCCGACGGATGTGGCGACGGCGGCCAGGACACAGCCGATGAGGTAGACGACGAGGGACGCCTGCCAGAGGGCTTTCTCCCCGAACCTGTCCATCGCCCAGCCGGCGATCGGGATGGCGACGGCGAGCGCCAGCAGATAGGCGGTGCTCACCCACTGCACGGTGGACAGGGGCACCGAGAACACTTCGGAGAGCCGGCCCATGCCCACCGACACGATCGTGGTGCTGAGCAGGGCGATGACGGCGCCGAGGGCCAGCGTCGAGCCGATGGGCAGGAGACGTGTCTCCGCCTGTTCACTCCCCTCAGGAGTCCGCTCTGCGATCGGGGCGTTGTCGACTTCCGGCGGTTGTGCCGCCGCGGTCTCTTCCATCATCACCTTCCGTGCTGTCATTGCGTTCCGTGCCCGCGTGCTCCTCGTGTGGGCGTGCGGCAGGCGGGGATGTGTCGTTGAGGTGCGGCCCTCAGGCCGTCGAGGTTGTCCGGTCAGCCGGCGGGTTCGTCTCCTGGCTCCCAGCCGTGGCGCGCGCCGATCTCCGCTATGTGACCGAAGTGTTCCGGCGGCCATGGCTGTGGCTGTTCGCCGGCCCTGGCAGGGTCGCCGGCTTCGAGGAAGAACTTGTCGAATCCGGCGGGAGTGAACAGGAAGACCATCTTTGCCACGTGCAGGCCGGTGTTCTTGAACCGGTGGGTCACGCCGCGCGGTATGAACACAAAGTCGCCCTGATGGGCGGTGAAGGTGCGTCCCGAGTCGAGGACTTCGAGCTCACCGGAGAGCAGGTAGTACGCCTCGTCCTCGCCTTTGTGCACATGCGCGGCGGGGCCGCAGCCGGGAGGCACGGATGCTTCCAGGAACGCCAGGGAACCGCCGGTGTTCTCATGGCTCGCCTTGACGGTGTAGGTGTCGCCGTCGACCCAGACGGTGGGGCCCTGTCCGGCCGGGACATGGAGTACGTGTTTGGGGCGCTCCGGCCGGTCCTCCTTCCCTTGCGTCATCGTTGCCTCGGTCATGGGCCCTCCAGCTCGGGTGAGGTACGGGAAGGGAGCCGGTGCGCTGTGGAGCGTCCGGTTCAGTGGAATTCACAGGGGAAACACCACCCGGTCCGGATGGGTTGCATGCCGGGCTGAGCGCGGCAGGCGCTTCAGACCGGGAGCGAGCCGTCGCGGCCGAGGCGACGGACGGCCGTGCGGTCGGCGAGCTGCCGTTGGGCGGTGCCGGCGGTCAGGCTCCGCCGGTCGGCCAGCGGATCGAGCCGGCCGAGCAGCCGCAACGCCCCGTCGGCCGGGTCGACCTCGACCAGGTCACGGGTGCACAGCCAGCCGCCCGGGTCGCGTCCGCCGTCCGCGAGGAAACGCGCGGGAGGCTCCTCCTGCGCGAGGTACGGCGAGCCGGGCAGCCGTACCTGGAGTTCCCCTGAGACCAGCCGGACCTGGACGCCCGGCGCTGGGACGCCGACCGTGCCGGGCCCGTGCTCGCCGGCCGCGTCGACGGCGATGACGCCCGTCTCGGTCGTTCCGTACGCCTGGCCGATCCGTATCCCGAAGAGTTCCGCGAAGCGCCCGTGGACCCGCCGGTCCAGGGCGTCACCGGCGGATATGGCCACCCTCAGCCGGGGCAGCGGCGCACCGTCCTGGGCGGCAAGGGCAGCGAAGTGTGCGGGCGCCCCGAGGACGGCGGCGACATCGTGGGCCAGGCAGGTGTCGAGCACCGCAGGGGCGCCGGTGTCCGGGGCGAAGACCGGCACGGCGCCGGTGTTCATGGCGTGCAACAGGCCGCCGATGAGCCCGAAGGAGTGCTCGGGCGGCGTGATCAGCAGCGTCTTCTCACCCTTGCGGGGCATGCCGCCGATCGCACGGAACCGGCCGAGTTCGGCGGTGAGGGACTCGGGGGTGCGGCCGATGGCCTTGGCGACACCGGTGCTGCCGGAGGTGAACTGGACCAGGCAGTACGGAGTTTCCGCCGGGCGGCCGCCGACCAGCCGCCGTACGAGGACCTCGCACTCGTCGTGGAAGGTGCCGGCGGCCCAGCCCGGGGCGTCGAAGGAGAGGTGGTACTGGGGCCGGCAGCGGTCGAGGAGCGTGCCCAGCTCACGGCCGCGCAGACCGGGCCCCATCAGCATCACCTGAGCGCCGCACGACCACAGGGCGAGGAGCGCCCACATCTGCGTGAAGCTGCGGGCGCCCTGTAATGCGACGGTGTTGCCCTCACCGATGCCGTATGACCGGAGGGTGTGCCGCAACGATGCGACCTGGGAGCGAAGTTGGCCGTAGGTGACCGTGCGGCGGGCACCCGCCCAAGGAGCGTCGGACGGGTGCCCGGCGAGCAGACCTGCGCCCCACCAGTCGGCGTCCCGACGGGAGTTGAGGGACACCGTGGCTCAGCCTTCCCGCTCGCGCCTGAGCTCCAGCCGCTGGTAGCCCTCGTGCCAGGGACGACGGCGTTCCACGGCGGCGCAGGCCGCCACGACCTGCGGCTCGTCGAATCGCCGGGCGGCGACCTGCAGGCCCACCGGGAGCCCTGCCGGGGTGTAGCCGGCGGGAACCGTGGCGGCGGGGCTGCCGATGAAGTTGTAGAGGCCCGTCAGGCACCATCCGACGAGCGGGTTGACGCTCTGTCCCGCGACCTCGGAGGGGCCCACGGTGGTGCGGTCGGGGGCGTTGGCGATCCGTGCCACCGAGGTCACCGGGCTCACGATGAGGTCGTACTCGTCGAAGACGTCCTCAAGGGAGTCGAGAAGTTCGGTGCGCAGAATGTCCTCAAGGCGGTAGTCGACGGCCGAAGGGCGGGCGCCCATGTCCAGGAGTTCCAGGTAGGTGGGGGCCATCCGTTCGCGGTGTGCGAGGACGTCCACGCCGGCGCGCCGCATACGGGTGATGAACTCGACCTGCCGGACGGCCTGGAGGCGCCGCCACAGTGCCGTGAACTCCTGGTGGGGACGCGGCAGTTTGATGTCGACCTCGACGACCTCGGCGCCGTCGTCGATGAGCGCGCCGAGCGATTCCCGTACGACCGCGGCTACTTCGGGCTCGACGGGGAAGCCGCCGAGGTCGGGGGAGTAGGCGATGCGCACGCCGGTGAGCGGGCGCCGCAGAGCATCCGAGAGGCGCTCGGGTGCCTCGGGGAGCGAGTAGGGGTCCCGGGCGTGCGGGCCGGCCAGTACGTCGAACATCAGCACACCGTCTTCCACGGTGCGGGCGATCGGGCCGTAGCACACCATGGGGTTGAGCAGGCCGAACGCGTTGGGCCGTACCACGGTGGGCACCCGGCCGAAGGTCCCCATCAGGGCGAACACCCCGCACAGGGATCCCGGGACGCGCAGCGAGCCGCCCGCGTCGGATCCCTGGGCGATGGGCACGAGCCCTTCGGCGACGGCGGCGGCGCTGCCGCCGGAGGAACCGCCCGCGTTGGCGGCCAGGTCGAAGGGCGTGCTGGTGGGCCCGAACAGGAAGTTGTCGGTGATGGCCTTGTGGCCGAACTCTGGGGTGTTCGTCTTGCCGACGACGATGGCGCCGGCCCGCACCAGCCGTTCGGCGCTCACTCCGCTGGCCTTGGGCACTTCGTTCTCGAAGGCGTACGACGCCTGGGTGGTGCGGATTCCCGCCACCGCGTCGAGGTCCTTGATCCCTATGGGCAGACCGTGCAGCGGCGGCAGCGGGTTGCCGGTGAGCACCTCGCGCTCGGCGCGCCGGGCGGCGTCCAGGGCTTCGTCGGCGCAGACGGTGACAAAGGCGTTGACGGCCGGGTTTCGGCGCTCGATGCGGTCGAGGCAGGCCTCGACCAGTTCGACCGGGGACAGTTCACGGCGGCGGATCATTCCGGCGAGGCGGGTGGCCGGCTGATAGGCGAGTTCATCCATGATGCGACATTCCTCCACTTCGCGCGCTGCCGGCTCGGGCGCCCCCGCACGGCCGGGCCCTTGGGGTGCGGCCCGTAAGGGGCGCCCGAGCCGGCGCGCTGGCCTACTTCTCGACGCAGAACTCGCCTACGGGCCAGCCGACATGGCGCTGGTCGGTTGCGAGGTAGCCCATGAGCTGGTCGCCCTGCTTGAGTTCGGTGACATTGCGCACCGCGTCTCCGGGGCCGAGGACCCGTACGTGCCAGTCGTCCTGCACGGCGAGGCTGACCAGGGTGCCATCGTCGGCGCGGGTCTTGATGGTGAGCAGCGGGCGGGATTCGAGCTTGACGCGTCCGACGACGACGCGGCGGGTGCGCCCGGCGGTGCTGACGGCCAGCACGGTGTCGCCGGCGCCGAGTTCGCTCAGGTAGTTGGTGCGGTTGTCGGTGCCGAGGACGTACGACTGAAGGGCGCCGGCGTTGACGCGGAAGGGCCGGGTGGGCATGTAGGGGAGGGGGTGGGTCTCACTGGAGCACAGGATGAACCCGTGTGAGTACGAGCCGACCAGGATGCCTTCGTCCTTGTGCAGGTAGCTGCAGGTGTCGACGCACACCCGGTCGCCGAGTCCGCTGTGTTCGATGGACTCCACGGTCAGCTGAGTGAGTGTCAGCGGTGGGGTGTCGGTCTGGAGGAGCTCGGCGAGTTCCAGGACATCGGCGACGGACGTCGGTGCGAGGAGGATGCCCTCCGAGCCCTTCTCCAGCACATCGAGGATGATCTTCGCTTCCTCCAGCGAGTCCGCCCGGCAGATCAGCTGCCCGGGGGCCTTGTCGGCAGCGGCGATCACGATCTCCAGCGGGATCTTGGTGGGGTCCTTGAAGGTGACCGCGGTGTAGGGCAGGGCACGGGCGGCCGAGCACGCCAGAGTGAGCGAGGCGTCGTCGGCGACCGGCACATGGGCGGCGACGGAGTCCTGGCCCTCCAGGGCCCTGCCGTGCAGCACGGCGAGGCCGTCGTCATCCGTGACGTCGGTGAGCAGTACGTCGTAGCCGTCCCAGCCCCCGGCTGCGGCGTCGCCGGGCGCCGTGGCGGCCAGCACCTTGCGCATGGTCGGGGGGAGGGTGGCCAGGATCTCCGGTCCGTCGTCGACGATGCCGTCGATGCGGGCGTGCACGGCCGCCTCGACGAGCGCTGCACGCCGGTCTGCGGGGACGGAACGTATGTCAATCCAGGCGAACTTCACATCGCACCTGCCAGTTCGGGTAGGGAGGTTGTCTTCGGGGCGGTTTTCGGCCGTGGGCCGTGGACGGCGGCGGTGAGTGTGCGTACCGCCTCCGCCGGGTCGGGGCTGTGGAACACCTGGCGGCCGACGGCAAGTCCGCGGCAGCCGGCATCCATCGCGAAATGTGCGAAGTCGGAGAGGTCGCGGCCGCCGCCCGGGCCGCCGGCCAGCACGACCGGGATCGGAGTCTTGGCGACGATGCCCGCCATGTCCTCCGCGGAGTCCGCCGCGACGGTCTTCACCAGGTCGGCGCCGAGGTCGACGGCGATGCTCACCACATGTGCGAGGAGGGCCGGGTCGCGCGGCTCCTGGATGCGGGGCCCCCGTGCGTACATCATCGCCAGCAGCGGCATGCCCCACCGGTCACAGCTCGCCGCGATGGCGCCGAGATCGGCGAGCTGCCGTTTCTCGGTGTCCGAGCCGATGTTGATGTGCACGCTCACCGCATCCGCCCCGGCGCGTACGGCTTCTTCCACGCCGCCGACGATGACCTTCGCATCGCCGTCGAGGGCGTGCGGCGTGCTGGCGCTGAGGTGAACGATCAGGGCCGCACCCTTCAGCAGGCCCGGTTCGATGGAGCGGGCGCGGCCCTTGTGCACAACGATGGCGTCGGCACCGGCGGTCACCACATCACCGACGAGCCGGCTGAACCCCGCGGCGTCGGCGATGGGGCCGTCGGCCACGGAATGGTCCATGGGTACGATCAGAAACTTTCCGTCGCCGGGCCTTGAGAGCCGGGTGAGGCGCAGCGATTTTCCGCTCAGAGGTAGTAGGGGCACAGCACCCTCCGTAAGCACGGGTGATACGGGAACCGTCAGTCGGAACTGCGGATTGATAAAGACCTGGGAGTGACGAACTCATGGGAAACGGGCCGGTGCATTCCGGGGTGGAAGACTCTCTGAGAGCTCCGGCTTCAGCCCGTGTACGTTCCGGCCGGATACAGATTCTTATGTCCCCGTCGCGTTCTGGGCAACATCCTCGGGGCACCCATGCCGAATGGAGTGGAAGTTGGCGGCTACAGCGGTACTTCGCCGGTCGGCTTGAGGTCAATTTCGCGGAATAGGCAACTCCGTTGGCGTCTTCGGTGTTCTGCGGATGTCCGTGTCCTGAGGGGCACCGTGCCTGTGGAGGAGGGGCCCATGAAGAATGACGCGCCGCCGCGTATCGCTGTGGTCGGAGGAGGGCTGGCGGGTCTGACGCTCGCGCTCGCGCTGCACCGCGCCGGGCTGGAGTGCCAGGTGTACGAACAGGCCTCCCAGCTGGGCGAGGTGGGAGCGGGCGTGCAGCTGGCACCGAGCGCGACCAGGCTGCTGCACCGTCTCGGGCTGGAGCCCGCTCTGCGGTCGTCGGCTGTGGAGCCGATGGCCATGGAGTTCCGCCGTTGGGCGGACAGTTCGGTGATCAGCCGCGGGTTGCTGGGGGCGCACTGCGAGCAGCGGTACGGCGCCCCGTACTACGCGCTGCACCGAGCCGATCTGCATCAGGTGCTGGTCGAGGCGCTGCCGCCGGGCACGGTGCGGCTGGGTGCCCGGTGCACCGGGGTCCAGGAGGGGCTGGACGGAGCCGTGCTGCGGTTCGCGGACGGCACGGAGGCCGCAGCTGATGTCGCCGTCGGCGCCGACGGTATCCACTCGGTGCTGCGTCAGGCTCTGGTGGCGGACCGGCCGCGGGCCTCCGGCCAGTCCGTCTACCGGGGGCTGGTGGACGGCCGCAGGGTGCCCGCGCTGGTGGCGGAGCCCAGGGTGCTGCTGTGGCTGGGGCCGGGTCGGCACTTCGTCTGCTACCCGGTGTCGGGCGGGCGGCTGGTCAACTTCGTGGCGACGGTGCCCACCGCCGGTGCCACGGACGAGTCGTGGTCGCGCCGGGGGCGGAGCGAGGATGTGGCCGCGGCGTACGAGGGGTGGTGCGCGGACGTCACCTCGGTCATCGGTGCGGCGGACAAGGTGAGTCTGTGGGCGCTGCACGACCGGGCCCCGATAGAGCGGTGGAGCACCGGTCGCATCACGCTCCTGGGAGACTCGGCGCACCCGATGCTGCCGTTCCTCGGCCAGGGCGCCAATCAGGCAGTCGAGGACGCTGTGGCTCTTGCGGGCTGTCTGCGGGACGCCACCTCGCACACCCTCCCCGCGGCCCTGGAACGCTATGAGTCGATGCGCAGGCCCCGGACCACCCAGGTGCAGGAGCGTTCCCGGGGCAACAGCACGGCGTTCCATCTGCCGGACGGCGATGAGCAGCGCGAGCGCGACGCGAGGATGGGCACGCCTGCGCCGGAGCGGCAGGACTGGCTCTATGCATACGACGTCGAACGCTCCCTGGCGGACCATCAGCCGGCCTGATCTGCCGACACCGGGGGAGGGAAGCCCTCCTTTGGCAGCGTGATCCTGGCCCCTTGGACGGCTCCTGGCCTCCAGGGGGCCGGACTTCTTCACGGGCCCGTTGTCCGACTCCCTATCGTGCAGCCCGAGCAATGTGGCTGAAATCAATCCGCGCCCCCGTTGATCGTCACGGTCAAATGATCAGGGTTTTCCAGGGAGTTCACAGAGGTCCGATCCACCGCACCGTTTCGGTGAACTCCTCCGTCAATTCTCTGCCCTGTCCTCTGGAACACCGCAGCGCCCCAGAAGGTTGCGAACGGTTCGTTTCAGGAACGCCATTCGAGTCAAAGCAACTGGAATGATCATTTCCGCGATCTGGTCCGGTATCACCCCGTCTGGTCGTCGATACCTCTCCCATCAGGGGCTATGAGTCACTGGTTCAACGGTGAAGCGTCTCACTCTTGAGGTTTACTTTAGTTTCACTTTAACTACCTTTTAGTTGCCGGATCTTCGGTATGTGGGGTTCTCTGGGGCCAGTCCGGAAAATGCGCAGGGGGCTTCGAGCGATCAAGAAATAAACCGGCCCAAGGGTTTGTTTCTCGTCGCCGACCGGGCTGTTGGACATAACGGGGGGTTCACAACGGGCCTAGGGCCAGAGCGGACCGGCTTCGGGCGACCGGGTACTCGCGGTCGCGACACCGGAATGCTTCTGTCCGTTTTCGCGCTGCTCTGTGAGCGGCATTCATCCCATCTGCAATCAAGCACGTACCGCGCCAGAGCGGGCGTGCGGCCGTACCCGCCGCACGCCCAACGGAGGAGCTCTAGTGATCGTTACCGAGTGCGCTACCAGACCGACGGCCGTCGCGCTACCTACCGCGATGCCGGCCGCGGAAACCATCCGGAAACCCGTGCCCGCGGAGGCCGTCGGCGTTCAGATACCGGACCCGCTGTCCGGCAGAGACCTGCCCGCCACTGCCGGACAGCGGGGTGCTTGTGTCGGTGATGACCAACTGGCTTCGGTTCTCGCAGAGTTGGGCCAGCGGATCGGCCCGCTCTTCGCCCGCCCCGAACCACGGGCGCAGGCGATGCAGTACGCCCTGGGCCTGCTCGCCGTAGGCGGGCGCAGCAACACCTGGCAGCTCGCCCAACGCGTGGGGGACGCTTCGCCCTGGCGGATGCAGCGCCTGCTGACGCGGGCCCGATGGGATGCCGACGCCGTTCAGGAGACGGTACGCGGCTATCTCTCCGCATGTCTGGGGCACCCCGGGGCGATGCTTGTGCTCGGGCAGAGCGACGCTCTGAAAAAGGGTGCGAAGACGGTCGCCACGGCCCGTCAGTACACCGAGCTCACCCGCCGGGTGGAGAACTGCCAGACCGCGGTCATGACCGCCTATATCTCGCCGCGCGGCCAGGCCCTGATGGACCGTGAGCTGCATCTGCCGGAATCCTGGACCGACGATCCGCAACGCTGCATCAAAGCCGGGGTCCCCGAGGAGCGCCTCGCGTACCGGACCAAGGCCCAGCTGGCGCGGGCGATGATCGAACGCGCCGAGGCATCGTCCGTACCCTTCCAGTGGGTGTGCGGCGGCCAGGACTACGGCCAGGACGAGGCGCTGCGCGGCTGGCTTGAGCAGAAAGGTATCGGCTACGTCCTCGCCGTACCTGCCGGGCGTCTCGATGCCGCGTCGATCGCTGCCGCCCTGCCGAGGCAGCGCTGGTGGTCGCCCCCGGGTGTCCCGGGCGACCCCGGCACCGTTCCCGGCAGATGGGCCCGGGTGATGGCGCCGAGCGCGCCGCATTGGGGACCCACGGCGCCCCCCTGTGATGGCTTCGCCCGCTTCCTATTGCTGCACCGCCGGCCCGACGCGCCACGGACCGAGTGCCTTCTGGTGCACGCACCGCGGGACACCGGAGCCCGCGCCATGATGACCGCTGCGCTGGCCCGCCACCAGGCGCGCCGCTACTTGGACACCGCCCGGCTGCACACCGGGCTCGACCGACACGAGATCCGCACCTGGACCGCCTGGTACCGGCACATCACGCTCTCCCTCATGGCATTGGCGGCCCATGCGGTCGCCCTGAACCGGGCCGGCTGACAACACCGCACCGCACCCGGCTCTCGCACGTTCCGTACGGACGAATTCGCCTGTCCGTCATCCTGGTTCGACGCCCCGGGCGCCGCGCCGGGATGACGCATGCGCAGAATCCGATGCGTTCCTTTTCTTTTGCGGCCGCTCATGTGCAGGTCGGCGGCAAGCCCCGTCAAATCCCTGCCGGTTCCTTAACGGAATCTCCAAGTACCGCAGTAGGAACGCACTCCGAATGCGCATCCCGTTGCCCCTTGCCCGGTCCCCGTGGCCAATGGTGTCCTGAGCGAAGAACGACCCGCTTTGCCCCCATGGGCATGACACATCCCAGCGGCCGTCATTTCGGAAATTCATTCCGGAGGAGCGTGCACACACTGTCATGAGTATTTCCGCTAACTCCCTGACGAACGGGAATACAGAATTCCGGGACGAGGAATTCACCGCGCTCGGCGTCGACGGGTCTCCGGGGCTGCGGCTCGCGCTCGCCTCGTTGCAGACACAGGCGCAGGAGCTGAACCGGCTGGTGACCGCCACGCTCGACACCATGGCCCAGCCCCGGGAGAAGCTCTCCCCGCACTCCGCGGCCTTCGCCGAGATCGCCACCCGTTCGATCCCGCGCTGGCACTTCGCGATGCTCAACGACACCGAGCGCAATGACGCCCTCATCGTGGCGCTGGAGCGCCGGATCCCGGCCGGTGCCCATGTCCTGGACATCGGCACCGGCACCGGTCTGCTGGCCATGGCCGCGGCCCGGGCCGGCGCCGGACGGGTCGTCACCTGCGAGGAGAATCCGCTGCTCGCCGAGATCGCACGCCAGATCATCGCCGAGCACGGGATGTCCGACGTCATCACCGTGGTCAACAAGCGCTCCACCCACCTGGCCATGGGCAGCGATCTGGAGCGCCCGGTCGATGTCCTCATCTCGGAGGTCGTCGACTGCGGACTGATCGGCGAGGGACTGCTGCCCACGATGCGCCATGCCCGGGAGCACCTTCTCGCCCCGGGCGGAGTCCTCATCCCCGGCGCGGCGCGGCTGTACGGCCAGCTCATCCAGAGCGATGTGGCGAGCGGTCTCAACCGGGTGGGAAACGCCGGCGGATTCGATGTATCGCTGATGAACATGGCATCGACCCCCGGGCACTTCCCCGTACGGCTGCACACCTGGCCGCACGAGGTCCTCTCCGGCCCCGTCGAACTGCTCGACTTCGATCTGCTCACCGGCCCGCTGGAGGCCGGGAGCCGGGTGGTGACCGTGCCGGCCACCGCCACCGGACCGGCACATGCGCTGGTCGCCTGGTTCGAGTTGGACCTCGGCTCCGGAGTCGTACTGCGCAACTCTCCCGACAACGTCGGGTCCCACTGGATGCAGGCACTGATCCCGTTCGACAAGCCCGTCCCGGTCAACCCGGGCGACCGGCTGGACGTGGAACTGCACTGGACCGACTACCGCCTCTCCGCACGCTGAGCATCCGCATTCACCTCACAGGAAGGCCGACTTGATCCGATGAGCCACACTCCGTTCCCCTACGAGCCCTACGAGCTGCGCGGCAAGGAGCTGCGCGACGCGGTCGTGCGCTATGCGAGCAACCCGCTCTATCTCGACAACGAGGAGTGGGAGAACAGCGACAACCCCTACCGGCGTCAGCTGCGCCCGCAGGTACTCGCGCACCTGGACCTCGACCGCGTCCCGGGACGCGACGAATTACTGGACTACAGCAGCCTGGCCGTACAGCGGCTGCTCACCACGGTGTACGAGGCCGACCTGGTCTTCCTGCCCAAGTCGGGCCTGAAGGGCCAGTGGGAGGACTTCAGGCGGTTCTACAGCCCGACCAACCGGGTGCTCGGCGAGATGATCCGGCCCGCGCTGGAGCGGTACGCCTTCGGCTTCCTCGACAAGGAGGTGGAGACCTCCGGGAAGTGGACGGCTGAGAGCCTGGAGGCGTATCTGGAATCGCTCAACGCCCATGAACCCGCCGGGGCTTCCCTTGCCGAGCAGGCCATCGCCAACTCCACCGACCGCGAGCGCGCTGCCCGGATGTGGCTGATCCAGTTCGCCCCGGACTTCCTCTCCGAGGCCTCGCCGATGATCCGGAACGTGCTCGGCTACTACGGTGCCGCCCAGTCCGAATGGTTCAAGATCATCATCGATGAGTACGGCTACGGGGTGCACGACACCAAGCACAGCAAGCTCTTCGAGCGCACCCTGGAGTCGGTCGGGCTGGCGACCGACGTCCACCGGTACTGGCAGTACTACCTCAACAGCAGCCTGCTGATGAACAACTACTTCCACTACCTGGGCAAGAATCACGAACTGTTCTTCCGGTACGTCGGCGCGCTCTACTACACCGAGGCCACGCTGGTGGACTTCTGCCGACGGGCCACCGCACTGCTCAAGGACGTCTTCGGCGACCGCGCCGACACGCAGTACTTCACCGAGCATGTGCACATCGACCAGCACCACGGCCGGATGGCGCTGGAGAAGCTGATCCGCCCGCTCGTCGAGGAGCACGGCGAGGAGATCATTCCGGAGATCGTCCGGGGCATCGAGGAGTACCGCCGCATCCAGGACCTCGCCGACGAGGACTTCGCCACGCAGATCGGCTGGATGGACAACGGCCCCGAGTTCAAGAAGCTGCACGCGCCGGTGTGGGACGCGATCAGGAGCGGCCGGGTCACCGCCCCGGTCGCCGACATCGTCGAGCCGTACGGCGAACTGTCCAACACCCACTGCCACGACGGCGACGAGCTGTGCCACATCGTGTCCGGGACGATGAAGTTCGTCTCCGGCTTCGACTCGCACCAGATCCTCGAAGCGGGCGAGGGCACCGTCATCCAGCGCAACCGTCTGCACGGCGCGATCATCGAGTCCGAGGAGTGCGTCTATCAGATCCACTCGGTGGGGGACTACAAGAAGTGCATGTAGTGACGTTCTCCGTGGCCGGCCGGAACAACTGCGCGGTGGTGGCCGGCGAACCGTATGTCTACGCGCGGACCGACGAGGGGGCCTTCGTGATGCGGGCCCGCTGCCCGCACCGCGGCGGCCCGCTGCACCTGGCCGGGCTGTCCCCTGAGCGCAACCGGCTGGTGTGCCCGTGGCACGAGCGCAAGACGTCGCTGACCCGGCTGCGGCAGGAGATTCCCGCCGTGCGCCGCGGCGACATCGTCACCGCGGTCTTTCCCGGGCAGCCCGACGCCGCGGTCGGCTTCGGACACCGGCCGCTGTCGGTGGATCTGGCGGGGTGACTCCGCACCGCGGCCGAGACCCAGGACGTGTGCGTCCAGACGGTCCCGGCCGCGGCTGACCGCCCCGTACCCGGAACCGAGCCCCCACTTGATCGAGACTCCACCGAGCGGACAAGGAAACCTGCTGTGTCTCCGTATCCTTCCGGCAGCCCCGCCGTCATCGTCGACCCGTTCTCCTCCGGCGGCCTGTACGCCCCGGCCTTCCGAGCGGTGGGGGTCCCTACGGTTGCGGTCGTTTCGTATCCGGAGATCCCGCCGGCCTACGCCGGGTCCTTCCGGCCCGAGGACTTCGACGAGGTCCTGACCTGGAGCGCGGCGGAAGGCGTGCTGGTGGAGCGGCTGCGGGCGCTGCGACCGCGCTGCGTGCTGCCCGGCGCCGAGATCGGTGTGGAACTCGCCGATCGGCTGGCGGCACAGGTCGTCCCCGAGGTCGCGAATGTGCCCGCGCTGGCGGCGGCCCGCCGTCACAAGTACGCGATGGCGCAGGCTGTTGCCGCGGCCGGGCTGCCGGTGCTGCGGCAGCTGTGCTGCGACGATCCGGACGAGGTCGCCGCCTGGATCGACCGGGAGGGGCTGGTCGGCCACGACCTGGTGGTGAAGCCGCCGAAGAGCGCGAGCACCGACGGCGTGACACGGATCGTCGGCGGGCGCGGCTGGCGCCAGGAGTTCGAGGCGCAGCTCGGGCAGCTGAACCAGTGGCAGATCCGCAACGACCAGATGCTGGTGCAGGAGTACGCGACGGGCACTGAGTATGTCGTGGACGTCTTCAGCCACGGGGGCACACACACCGTCACCGATGTGTGCCGCTATCGCAAGGTCGACAGCGGCGGGCAGATGGCGGTGTACGAGTCCATGGACTGGCTTCCCGAGGGCCGGCCCGAGGTGCCGGAGCTGGTCCGCTACACCCGGGGCGTGCTGGACGCGGTCGGCTTCCGGTGGGGGGCCGCACATGTCGAGGTGATGATGACCGCCGACGGGCCGCGGCTGATCGAGGTCAATGCCCGTCCGCACGGCGGCGGCCACCCCCGCTTCTGCCGCGCCGCGACCGGAGACAGCCAAGTCGACCGGGCGGTGG
Organism: Streptomyces sp. NPDC050636; assembly: GCF_040654775.1. Taxonomy (NCBI): domain Bacteria; kingdom Bacillati; phylum Actinomycetota; class Actinomycetes; order Kitasatosporales; family Streptomycetaceae; genus Streptomyces; species Streptomyces sp. NPDC050636. The sequence goes on along the minus strand of NZ_JBFAIP010000082.1, from coordinate 12,896 downwards.
CGTACTTCACCGGCCGGGTACCGGTGGCGTCCGGCTATGAGCTGCGCCGCCGGGTGCGCGTGGTGTTTCTGATCAGCCGGTCGTCCGGGGTGGTCCGCAACGCAGAAATTCTCGATGCCATAAAGGAAGTGACGAGCCATCATATCTCGGCGGTGGCGGTGCGCAACGGCGACCGGATCGCCCCGACGAAGGACCTGCTGGGCACACTGTCCCTCGGGTTCGTGGTACTCGCCCACGAGGATCCGGCGCAGCTCGACGCCGATCACGCCGCGATCCGGCGGATCGAGTCGCTGCTGGAGCTGGAAGAGGCGGACGCGGCATGAGCCGTCCCGGCCCAGGGGCCACCGCCTGCTCACGCGGACCTCGTACGTCCGGTCGTGATCACTGCGGTCGGCGTCCCGGAAGGCCGGCTGATAGTGAGCGCCTTGGGAAGTGCTCATGATCAGCGGGTTGTTCCTGGGCAGTTCGCTGCTTGTGATCACGACACCTGGGCCGGACGCGGCGCTGGTCGCCCAGTTGGTGCTGCGCACCGGGCGGCGCGCTCCCGCGCTCGCCGCTGCGGCGGGCATGTTGACGGCGGGCGCCGCCCATGCAGCGCTCGCCATCAGCGGGGTGTCCCTCGTGCTCGCCGGCAAGCCGGAGTTGTTCACCGCCGTCCGCTGGTGCGGTGCGGCGGTCATGCTGCTGTGGGGCATACGAGCACTGCGTGCCGCGCTGCGCCCGCAGGGCCCGCATCCGTCGGACAAGCCGGGGGAGGACTCTGGGCAGCCGACCCCGGTGTCCCTGCGGCGCTGCTGGCTGCAGGGCCTGCTGTGCACCGGCACCAACCCGAAGGTCGGACTGTTCCTGCTGGCGTTCCTCCCGCAGTTCGTACCACCCGGGGAGCCCCCGGCGCGCACGATGGCGGTGCTCGCCATCATCCATCTGTCGCTGGCGGCACTGTGGTTGGCCTTCCTGAGCGGCGCCGTGCATCTGCTGCGCCGCTGGGTGGCCGCGCGCCGGCCGGATGTGGGCGCCGGCATGGCGCGAGTGGTCGAGGCGGTGGTGGGGACAGTGTTCATTGGTTTCGCCGTCCGGCTGGGACTCGGCGGGTGAGCGGCCGCGCCATCGGGTCAGCCTCGACACTCCAGGTCGAGCAGGAAACGCTTGGCGGCGACACCGCCCGCGTAACCCGTCAGCCGGCCCGAGGCACCGACGATGCGATGGCAGGGCAGCACGACGCACAGGGGGTTCGCCCCCAGGGCCTTGCCGACCGCTCGCGCAGAACCGGGACGATGTACCGCGGCGGCCAGTTCCCCGTAGGTCGCCGTCCCGCCGTACGGAACCTGCTCCGCGACCGCCAGCACGACCTCCTTGCTGAACGGTGTGGCCAGGCTCGGGTCCACCGGCACGGAGAAGGAGCGCCGCTTCCCCGCGAGGAAGGCATCGAGCTGACCGCGCGCCTCCTGTATCACCCCCAGCCGGCCGGGGCCGGCCGCGGACTCGTCCACACAGTCCCGAGCACCTGCCGCAAGCCGTTGCCGTACTGCGTCCGGTGGGAAGAAGCCGCAGTAGAGCAGGGCTTCATCGGTGGCGGCGAGCGCCAGACGACCGATCGGGGTGTGGTGCTCGGCGACGATCACGGCGTCCGCCGCTTCGTTCGCCGCACTGCGACTACTGGTCTCAATGACGTTCCGCATAACGTCTTCCTCCCGGCTGGGCGACATGACTGGCTGTCCCTTCCTTCGCGGCTTCCGGCACGCCGCTGTGTCCCACCTGGCGCGATGGACCCGCACACCGCGATGGGACCTCACGCAGCTATCGGCCGGCAGCTCTTGCAAGCCCGGTATCCCGCCTCCCGGGCGGCCCGTGCCGAGCGGAACGGCACCTGGTGGGGTGGGGTGATCCGGCGTGCATGGGCACAGGTCGGATGGCAGTAGATACGGGTGGTGTCGCTGCCGAGGAACACCGTCCCCTTACGGGACAGCCCCACCAACTCGTCGCCGACACCCTCGGCGCCGCGCAGCACCGCGCCGACTATGGGCCCGTACCGCAGGTCGCAGGGACCGCCACCGTCGAAGGTGACCCGGTGGCAGGGGATCAGCAGCGGCACCGGGTTGACCTCAAGAGCCTCGCTGACAGCGGCGGTGCCGGAGAGCGCGGCCTCCCGCGCCACCCAGGCGAGCGGCCGCAACTGGCCGCGTGGAATGGTGCGTACCGCATCGAGCACGGTCCGCTCCGCTTCCGTGAGCTCCGGCAGATCGATCCGCAGACCCTTGGCACGCCCGGTGCGCAGGGCGGTCCTCAGCCCCGGCAGGGGCCTCGTCGTACGGATCGCGCTCCGTCCGGTGCGCGCGAGGTGTGCTTCCTCGAACCCCTCGGGGCCGGGCACGGTTCTCCCGAGCGCCGCTCCGGTCACGGCTTCCGCTCCATACGCGACGTACAGCCCGCCGGCGGGCGCGTCGAGGTGCAGGTACATGTCGTACCGGTCCCTCGGGATTCCGACCCGCTGCAGCACCCGTGCGGCGAAGTCCGTCGGAGCGGGACCCGCGAGTCCCGCCAAGGACGCCTCTACGCCACCGTCCGGCTGCGCGGTCCTTTCCCCACCTCGGTTCACATCGTCACCTCCCTCAGCAACGCGACTTGCGGTTCCAGCAGTTGACGCAGGGTGCCGATCCCTCTCGACACCTGAGCCTTGACCGTACCGACCGGGCATTTCTGCACCTCGGCCACTTCGGCGTAACTCATCCCGACCACATGCCGCAGCACTACCGCGACGCGGGCCGGCTCAGGTAATCGGGCGAGCGCCGCGACCAGCAGCGCCCGGTCGGCCGCCGTCTCGGCGTGCTCCTGCGGCCCCGGCCCCTCGGCCGGCCAGCTCTCGCATGAGTCCTCCACACGCGCCGCTGCGACGGGCCGGCGGACACAGGTGCGCACATGGTTGCGCCACACGTTCGCGGCGATCGTCATCAGCCAGGCGCGTGGCCGCAACGCACGGCGGCGTTGCGGGGAGTACCCCTGCAGTGCCGTGTAGGCGCGCAGGAACGTCTCCTGGCCCAAGTCGTCCGCTTCGGCGGCGAATCCCGTCACCCGGAGCAAGAAGGCATGGACCGCTGAGGCGTGGACCCGGACCAGTTCCGTGAAACCGTCGTCCAGATCCGTCGCCAGGCGTTCGCAGAGTGGCTCGGCTGTCTCGTCCATCACTCACAGAAACACCGATGGGCTTCTCATGGTTGCACAGGCTGGACAGGCGCTTCGTCGCCCGTCTCTCCCTGCGGCTCCGCCACGCCGGTGCCCGGCTCGATGACAGTCTGGGCGGTCTCCAGGCGCAGGGTACGGATGTCCGACCGAGCTTCCCTCAGGTCGCCGAGCATCTGCTGCTGGCGGCGTAGCAGCTCAGGGTTCTGCGCGTTGCGCATCGTGATGACCAAGCACATCCTCGGCAGCGCCGTCATCACCGCCAGGGCGAGCAGTAACCGGCCGCGAGTCCCGTCATGAGGTGACGGGGAGTTCGTCCCAGTTCCTGAACGTCCCTCCACGGCTCACGGTCGCCCGAAATCTCTCCGCTGCGTGTGTAATTCACACAGCAGGCGATGTTGATGGAAGAAATCTGCCATCACCGGCCTCTGGCTGGAACCCGGCCGAGACACAACCGCACGCTGGTGCCCGGCCGGGAGGCGTTCCGACGAAGGTTCTCCGTCCCTGGTCGGACAGACATCGGCGGAGGGGAAATCCAAATGGCGGAGAGCATACTGACGACGCCCGCAGCCACGGCCTACCAATGGCGATGGCCGGCACTGGCCGCATTGCTGCTCGGCGAGGCGATGAATTTGCTGGACTCGACGATCGTGCAGGTTGCCGCGCCGGCCATGCACGCGGATCTGGGCGGGTCCGTGTCCGACATCCAATGGTTCACTACGGCCTACACTCTGCCGTTTGCGGTACTGCTCATCACTGGGGGACGTCTCGGTGATATCGCTGGGCGACGGCGAATCTTCACGATCGGCGTCACGACGTTCATGCTCGCGTCGATCGCCTGCGCCCTGGCCCCTTCCGTCGGGCTGCTGATCGCCTTCCGTATCGTGCAGGGCGCCGCGGCCGCGGTGATCATCCCGCAGACCATCGGGCTGATCAAAGCGATGTTCGCGGGCGATGAGATGGCCAAGGCGATGGGCAGCATCGGCCCGGTGATGGGTTTCGCCGCCGTCTGCGGGCCCGTTCTCGGCGGAGTGCTGACACACGCCGACCTCTTCGGGTCCTCGTGGCGTGCCTGCTTCCTGGTCAACGTTCCGCTCTCGCTCGGTGTTCTCGCCGTGACGCCGAAGCTGCTCGAAGACCGTGCGCCGAAGCGGCCGACGCTGGATCTGACCGGCACCGCGCTGGCCATGACCGGCATCGGGCTGATCGTGTATCCCCTGATCGGCGCCGATGTGACCCGTATGTCGGTCTGGAGCTGGGGCGCCATCGGTCTCGGCATGGCCGTCGTGATCGGTTTCGCGGCGCATCAGCGCAGCGTCTCCGCGCGAGGTCGCAGCCCGCTGGTGGAGCCCAGCCTCTTCGCACGTCGCGGGTTCCTGGGTGCTCTGGTGACGTCCATGCTCTTCTTCTCGGTGACGACCGGTCTGATGATGGTTGTCGTCCTGCACCTCCAACTCGGGCTGGGAACCGACGTACTCACCGCGGGGCTCTCGCTCGCCCCTTGGTCCGTCGGTCTGGCGGTGGCGTCCTGGGTCGGGGGCGCCCACCTGGTGAAGCGCTACGGACACCACGTCATGACGGTCGGGCTCGCGGTGCTGTTGCTGGGCCTGCTGGCCGCCGTGGCGGCGTACCACCGGGCCGGCGCGACGGAATACCCGAAGCCGCTGCTGGTCGCGCTCGGCGTGGTCGGTCTGGGCATCGGAATGTTCAGCCCGGCGTTCTTCACCGTCGCACTGCGCCCGGTGATGCCGCAGGAGATCGGCTCGGCCGCCGGTCTGCTCAATGCCGTCCAGCAGATCGGCGCCACCCTCGGTGTCGCGGTGCTCGGCAGCATCTATCTCAACAACGCCGGATCCGGTGGCCCGGTCGCCGCGCTCCACGCTGTCCAAATCGCCTTCTGGATTGCTGTCGGGCTGCTCGCCGCGAGTGTCCTCAGCAGCAGGCTGATGATTGAGCGGCGTACGCAGGAGGAGGGCGCGACTGCGAGCCAGTCCGCGTGAGACGGAGCGCGTGGCAGAGAGCGGGTGAGAAGGAGTGTGTGAGAACGAGTGTGTGACGGGAGTGCGTGTCGCGGCTGGGACCTCAGCGGCGGGGTGGGGCGGCTCTGCGCGGCACCAAGTCAGTGATTACCGGGCTTGCCGCCTTGAGAATCCGCAGTACCGGACTGGTTTCCAGGGACTGGATGGCGTCGAGAGAGCCGAGCCGCCGGGTGAGGTAGTGGTGCAGGTCCGCAGGATCACTGCACAGCGCCTGAGCGACCAGGTTGGTGGGGCCGGTGGTGGCGGCGACAAAAGCGAGTTCGTCGTGGCCGGCCAGGGTTGTCGCGACATGCTCCAGGTGTGCCGGGCGCACGGACATCCACAGCAGTGCCTGGGTATTGGCGCCGAACAGCTTGGCATCCACCTCGACATCGAAGAACACGCCACCGCCAGCCTGAAGGTCCGCCAGCCGGCGGGCGACGGTGACCGGTGCCCACCCGGTGGCCTGGGCGAGTTCGGAGTGGCTGGCACGGCCGTCCTTCTGCAGCGCGGCCAGCAGCGCGTCATCGCTCTCGGAAAGCTGCCGTGGGTTCGGGCGGTCCGGGGCCTCCGCCTGCTCAGACCGCCTGAGCAGGCGTTGTTGCCCTTCGCTGAGGGTGTTGGCCCTTCTGCGCCAGCTCGTTGGGCCTCCGAGATAGGTGTGCAGCAGGCAGTGGGCGGAGACCGCGGTGATATTGGCCGTACGGGGAATGTCCCGCAGCAGCAGCGAGTTGTCGGCCGTCGCATCGGTCGACGTATGGCTGATCGTGACGATCTCGGTGCCGCCGGAACACAGCTTGACCCACGAGGTATCGGGCCGACGGCCCAGGGCATGGGCCAGGTCCTGCGCAGTGCTCGCGGCGGCGGTCAGCCGGAGCAACCACTGCGTCTGACCGGCCCGGTGCGGGTCGGCGAGTCCGACCACGCGCAGAGATGCCTCGGTCCGCAGGCGTCTGTAGCGGCGGGCCACGGTCTGCGGGGAAACGTCGAGAGCGGCGGCAATCTGACTGAACGGAGCGCGCCCATCGATATGCAGGGCGTGTATCAGGGCGCGGTCCAACGTGTCGAGCATGCGCATCCTTCGGTCAGAGCCTGCGCCATGGACTGGCCACGAGCCTGCCGTGGCCAGAAAATGGGGCCGAGGCAATCGAGGTAATCGAGCAAACACACACCAGCGCCTGCAGATTCCCATTCTCATCGCACGTCATGTCGCACGTCATGTCGCACGTACCTCGTCGCCTGTTGTCGTCGCCCCTGCGCGTCGCCCCTGGTTGTCGTTCCTCGTCGGAGTCAGTCGTCAGCGGCGACGAGAAGGGTGACGGTGCTCGCGGGGCGGTCGATGAGGACCAGTTCGTGGAAGTCGATATGGATCGGGCCGTAGTCGTGGACGGCGTCCTTGGGCAGGTCTCCCAGCGCAAAACGGTCGGTTGATGAGCGGATGGGACTGTAGATCTCAGCCCGCAAGCGCGCCTCAAGCTGCTTCGGGAGCGTGCCCTGCCCTATGGCCCAGGTGTCGATGATGCCGATCGCCGCCGTGTCGTCGACGGCTCGATAGCTGTCCGGAGCGATGCGATCCAGCCACCACTGGCCGTGCCGGGTCCCGTCCGGATCGACGCCGCCGCCGTCATAGGTGTCCCGGAACTCGAGGTGGGCGATCAAGGCTGCCAGCACATTCCGCTCATCGTGCATATCGGGTGGCAGAGCGGGCGGCATGTCCGACGGCACGCGAAAGCGCTTGATATCAACCCAGCGGTAGCCGTGGCTGCTTCCCTGAGGGAAGTCGAAATCCTGGAAATTGATGAAGAGGCTGTCCAGGCGGACGAGCGCGGGCACCGGTTCCATGTTCGATCACCGTAGAGGGCGCGAGCCCTGGAACCTTTCTCGTTCAGCTCCCGCAGGGACCGAGGAGCCGCCGGTATCCATGATCCCGGCAGCCCCGTCGCTCGCTGCGTACGTGGCTACTTGGCCTACTTGCTTGCCTTGGCGTACGCCTCGCGAATCTCGGCCGGCACCCGGCCACGGTCGCTCACGGTATAACCGTTCGCCTTTGCCCAAGCCCTGATTTCTGCGGTGTTCTCTCCGCTGGGGGTCCCCTTGCGAGCGGACTTCTTCCCCTTCCCGGTCTTGCGCCCCACCCTCGTGAACGGTGCCATGGCTTCCAAGAGCTGGTCATAGCTGTCCGGGCTCAGGTCGAGCTCGTACGTCACACCGTCGAGCGAGAGGGTGTGGGTGGCGGCCTCCGAGGACTCTTCGCCCGTGAGGTCGTCCATATAGATGGTGATGATCTTCTGTGCCATGGCCGGGATTCTACGGCCATCCGAGTGTGCTGCCACCACTCAGCTCACCACTCATCCAAACGGGATAGGCGAGGTTTCCTCGCGCCGCACCGACGCTACAGGCGATGTGGGCGGAAACGCGTCGGCACACGGTCGTCACGCTCGACGTGGACTGGACTGGACTGGACTGGATTGGATTGGACTGACTGGACTGGACTGGACTGGATTGGACTCGTGCCGACCAATTTTCGGGACCGGCTCCCAAATGTCATCCAGTTCTCACCAGCTTTCGTGTCTTTGATGGGGCGTTAGCCAGCCTCGACCATGCGCCCGTCGGTGGGGGCGCTCGTCGGTGGTGCGGCCCCGGCTCAAGCGTGAATTCATCCATAATTCTCAGCCCGTCAGATCGTCTGAGAAGATCTCCCCGCGGTCGCCCCTCATCGCTGCCCATCGCGTCGTCCCGCCCCCTTCGATTCGGTGCCCTCGGCGGGCAGGTAGGGCGGAACCTGCTCATCGGGCTGACGCAGTCGGCGAGATGGACGGGGAGAGTGGCCTGGTTGCAGCACCACCGTGCACCGTGAGTTCGGATACGTCGGCGTGTTCGACGAGACGTTCCGCATTGGCCGCCGGGGCTGGGCGATGGGCACTCCGTCTTCATGTCGGAATTCCCGCCGGTGTAGATCGGTGGGCTGCGGTGCCGTGGTTCGCATGTTCGCCTTCGCACCCAACCCCCTTACTGCATCACTGAGATGGCGGTCGGGTCCGGTGGCCGAACACGCTGAACTGACGGCCTATCATGGGCGCATGTCCGCGCCTGAGCTGATCCGTATCGTCTCCCGTGACTCTCCGATGGCCCTCGCCCAAGTGGAGCGGGTCCGCGCTGAGCTGGGCGTGCTGCACCCCGGTACCGCCACGGAGGTCATTCCGGTCAAGACGACCGGCGACCGGTGGATGGGTGCTCTCTCCCAGGTCGAGGGAAAGGGCGCATTCACCAAGGAGGTCGACGCCGCCCTGCTGGCCGGCGAGGCCGATCTCGCGGTGCACTGCGTCAAGGACATCCCCGGCGACCGGCCGCTCCCCGTCGGGACGACCTTCGCCGCCTTCCTCAAGCGCGACGACGTACGCGATGCCCTGATCCACCCGGGCGGACTCACGCTTGACGAACTCCCCACCGGAACCCGCATCGGCACTTCGTCGGTACGCCGGATCGCGCAGCTCGCCGCCTCCCATCCGCACCTTGAGTGCGTCCCGATGCGGGGCAACGCCAACCGGCGGATGGAAAAGCTGGCCGCCGGGGAGGCGGACGCGCTGCTCCTGGCTGTGTCCGGTCTGGAGCGTATCGATCGCACGGATGTGATCAGCGAGATCCTGTCGGTGGACATGATGTGCCCGCCCATCGGTGCGGGCGTCCTGGCTCTCCAGTGCCGCGAGGACGACACCGCCACCATCGACGCGGTCAGCGGTCTCGGAGACCCGGCGACGTTCCGCGAAACCACTGCCGAGCGGATGCTGCTGCACGTACTCCAAGGCCACTGCAACAGCCCCATTGCTGGTTACGCCAAGACCGACCGCCGCGGTGAACTGTCGCTGCGGGCCTGCGTCTTCACGCCGGACGGCAAGACGGTCCTCAATGCTCACGAGTGGGCCGGCCCGCTCACGCCAGAGACGCTCGGCACGTCCGTCGCCGTCGCCCTCCTGCGCCAGGGTGCGCGCGAGCTGATCGACAACATCGCGCACTAGCTTTCGCTGCTGTCAGCTTGCCCTGCGCATCGATGCTTGCCGTTCGCCGTATCGCCAACGAGAAGCGCGATGACGTACGGAGAGAAGTACGGCAAGGAATACGGCGCGGAATGCGGCATGAAATACCGCAAGAAACCCTTGCCGCATACGCATACGCACCCGCATCCAGATCCGCACCCGCATCCACGTTCGTATTCACATCCACATCCGCATCTGAATCTGCATCTGTATCCACTTCCGCATCCACACGCCGATTACGCTGCGAATTGGATCGGTACCCGCGGTCACGATGTCCCGTTGTTGTGCCGTGCACAGGGAGCACACATACCGGGCAATCGCGGAGGAGATGCGGCTGACTCGTACGTGTGGAACCGTGGAAGAAAAGCCCGACCGCTGACGGAAACGGTGTCGGTGGTCGACGGCCAGGTTTCTCAAGTAGGGAGCAACCCATGGCCTCTCGGCAACGTGCCAGCGGGTGGACGCTATTTGCCGCTGTCCTGATGATTTTCGGCGGCGTCATGACCTTCCTGGAAGGCATTTCCGCCATCGCCAAGGACGATGTCTTCGTCACGACCCGGAACTACGTCTTCTCGTACGACCTCACGGGCTGGGGATGGATCCATCTCATCCTGGGCATCATCATCTTCCTCGCCGGCATTGCACTGGTCGGAAACGCCATCTGGGCGCGTATGGTCGGCGTCGTCCTGGCGGGGCTCGGCGCGGTCGCGAACTTCCTGTGGATCCCCCACTACCCGTTCTGGGCCATCACGCTGCTAGCCATCGACATCTTCATCATTTGGGCGCTGTGCGCGGGAGAGCACCGGGCAGTGACCTGAGTCATGGCTTCCGAAACCGCGGCTTTCACTGCGCAAGACCGCGCGGAACGGGGCAGGGCGCTTCGTGCCGAGGTGCCCCGCTCCAGCCATGCGGAGTTCTCCGCGGCGGCCTCCCGGGCCGATCCGATTGACATCATCGAGGAGCAATCGGCGGTCCGCGTCCCGGAATTGGTGCCCATCCGCTACGGCCGGATGATGGAGTCGCCGTTCCGGTTTTACCGCGGTGCCGCCGCGATTATGGCGGCAGACCTGGCCATCACCCCGTCCACGGGGCTGACGGCTCAGCTGTGCGGAGACGCCCATATGCTGAACTTCCGGCTGCTGGCGTCCCCCGAGCGCCACCTGATGTTCGACATCAACGACTTCGACGAGACCCTCCCCGGGCCCTGGGAATGGGACGTCAAAAGACTGGCGGCCAGCCTTGTCATCGCGGCACGGAGTAACGGATTCGGCGAGAACGTGCGCGACGAGATCGTCCGGGCCGCCTGCGCGTCCTACCGCGAGCAGATGCGCCGTTACGCCGGTATGCGCACCCTCGATGTCTGGTACGCCCATGCCGACATGGACGATGTCCAGGTCGAGGTGGCGCCGGAACTCGGCAGCGTCGGTCGTAAGCGGCTGTCGCGTGCCGTGGAGCAGGCTCGCTCTCACGACACCCTGCAGGCGTTCCGCAAGCTGACCCGGGTGAGCGCCGGCGAGGTCCGGTTCGCCGCCGATCCGCCCTTGATCGTGCCGCTGGGCGATCTGCTCCCGGGATTCGAGCGAGACCGGGTGGCGGAAGTGGTGCGTGAGGTGGTGGAGGGTTACGGACACAGTCTCCGGTCGGATCATCGAAGCCTGCTGAACCAGTACCGCGTCGTCGACATGGCTCGCAAGGTCGTCGGTGTCGGCAGTGTGGGTACCCGCTGCTGGATCTTCCTGTTGCTCGGGAAGGATGCGGAGGACCCGCTCCTGCTACAGGCCAAGGAGGCCGATGAGTCCGTGCTCGCCGCGCACACCCGTGCAAGCCGGTACGCCAACCAAGGCGAACGGGTGGTCACGGGGCAGCGGTTGATGCAGGCCGCGAGCGACATCTTCCTGGGCTGGGAGCGGACCACGGGCATCGATGGGCGTCAACGCGACTTCTACGTACGTCAGTTGCGCGACTGGAAGGGTGTTGCAGAGCCGGACATCATGGTGCCTGTCGGTATGCGGTGGTTCGCCGTGCTGTGTGGGGCCACGCTTGCCCGTGCGCACGCCAGGTCCGGTGACCGCATCGCGATCGCCGCGTATCTCGGTCGCGGCGATGTGTTCGACAGGGCCCTGGTCCGGTTCGCCGAGAGCTACGCGGACCAGAACGAGCGCGACCATCAAGCGCTCGTGGACGCGGTCCGCGAGGGGCGCGTCTCGGCCGAGTCCAGCTGAGTTCCCTGAATTCGCTGTCTGCGTTGTCGCCTTGGCGAAGGTGCACGAGGGTGGGCCGGCAGCCGATCGACGAAGACCGGCTTGTGCTTCGTGCCGGCCCCGATCACCCGATGGCGAGGCCGCCGCGAAGCCAGGACGACCTGATGCCGATCGTGCCATAACGGGCCGGCCTCAGCGACGAGTTCCGCGATGACATCGGGCGCCGGACCTGTGATCTGTCGGTTCCGCATGATTGTTGTGCGTGCCCCCTTCCCCAACCACACAGACCGTGATCGACGATCACGGTTCCCATACACCACCGCCGACCATGCACGAGCTCGTGAGTAGCGGAGATTGTCAGTGGTGCGCCGTAAGCTCCGGATCATGAGCGAGAACCGACTGGGTCCCTTGTTGGGGGCCGGATTCACCGACCGGCTGGGAGAGCGGGACAGGAAGTTGCTGGCGCGTCGCGCCCTGCTCAAGGCGAGCGGGGAGAAGCCGCCGTTCTACCTTCCGACCAGTTGGTGGTACGTGGTGCCTGGTGAGAGCTACGAGGGGTTGTTCGCAGCGCTGGACCTCCATGACCGGGTCCCGGTCACGTTCCGCGAGGGGCTCGATGTGGCCGACCTGCCGGCCCGGCCGAACGCCGACCCCGTTTTCGTCACGCCTGAAATCGACGGCTGGCGCCTGATATTCGGAAACCTTGAGACTGTCGTCGGCTGGGGCTGGGACGAGATGATGGGAGCCGTGGAGCGGCTGAGCGTCCGATGCGGCGAGGCGCAGATGTTCTTCGAAGATATCGCGGGCGGAGCGGATATCTGGGTGGTCGCCGAAGAGGGTCGCATCCGGCGCCGGTACGCGCAGGAGAGCGACCCCGAGTGGGTGGGCGAGCCCCTGCCGTGGGAGCTCCTGGCCGTCGACGATGAGGATTTCGACCCGGAGTTCGACGAGGCCGAGCCCAACGAGGGCACGGCCCGCGCCATGACGGCGTGCGAGTACTTGTCCGTGCACCCGACCCCGGTTGACGCCGACGCCGAGATACGCGGCCACGGCTGGCTGGCTATGAGCGCCCCGAACGTGGGCCACAAGGGACTGGAAGACGTGGCTCGAACGTAGGCGTAGCCGACCTGCTCGATCAGTCGACCTCGTAGCGGGAACGTGCCACCAGGACTCGGCCATGTGCTCCTCACCCGTGCCGTGATCGCCCACATAATGGACATGGGGGCTCTCGCCGAGTGGCCTAGGGACAGGGTGAGCTTGGGGGACGGGCTTGTCTATTGGCGATGACGGGGCCTGGGGGCAACTCCCGGACTGGCTGGGGGATGCCGTGCCAGCCGTCGCGGTCCCATGCTGATCCGAATGAGCAAGCCCTAAGGCGTGTTTGAGATGTGGTCAGAGTGTTTGCCGTATCAGGGTGAGTTGGATGGTGGCTTCGTAGCGGACGGCGAGCTTGTCGAAGCGTGTCG
>NZ_JBFAIP010000081.1:0-29281 GCF_040654775.1 Streptomyces sp. NPDC050636 | reverse complement strand
AAGCCGTCCGGCCTGGGCGCGCAGGCCCGCTTCGGTGCGTCCGGACAGGGTCAGGGGAACGGGGGCGGGGGTGGGTTCGGGGGTGGGGGGGGTGCCGGTGCCGGTGCCGGTGCCGGTGGGGACGATGCCGCTGGTTGCGGGGGTGCCGGGGCCTGGGTGCGGGGCCCATGGGCACGAGGCCCAGGCCCCGGCCAGTGGGCGATCACCCTCCCAGGGCCCGCACCCCCGCGGTCACGATCACCGCGACGCCGACGACCAGGAGGAACGGCGCCCGCAGGACGAGCGCGACCACGGCGGCGGCCACGCCCGCGGCCTTCGCGTCGAGCAGCAGGTGCTGACCGTCGCTGAACGTCTGCTGGGCGGTGAGCGCGGCCAGCAGGGCCACCGGGAGCAGCGCCGCCAGCCGCTTGACGAGCGGGCGCTCCAGGAGGCCGGCGGGCGCCGACAGGCCGAGGTATTTGACCAGGTAGCAGCCGACGGCAGTGACGCCGATCGCGATCCAGACGCTCATGACTGGTCCTCCTCGACGGCGCCGCGTGTCCCCTGGCCGCGCTCCCGACGCCCCTGCACGAACAGGACGGCGGGTGCGGCCAGCGCCGACAGCAGCACCGGTACGCCGGTGGGGAGCACCGGCATCGTCACCATGAGCAGCACCACCGCGAGACCGGCCGCCGCCCGCTCGACGGTGGTCCTGAGCATCGGCGCGAGCAGCGCCAGGAAGACGGCGGGGTTGGCCGCGTCCAGGCCCCAGGCGTTGGTGTCGCCGAGCGCCTCGGCCCCCAGTGCCCCGCCGAGAGTGGTGAGGTTCCACAGGGCGTAGAGGGTCAGGCCGGTGACGGTGAATCCCAGCCGGGCGCTGTGTCGGCTGGGCTGGGCCAGGGCGACGGCCGAGGTTTCGTCGATGACCCAGTGGGCGGCGAACGGTTTGACGGCCGCCCGGTAGCCGAGGAGCGCGGACAGCCGCATCCCGTAGAAGGCGTTGCGGGCCCCAAGGAAGAACGCCCCGGCCGCGGCGGTGAGCGGGTTACCGCCGGCGGCGAGCGCGCCGACGAGGGCGAACTGCGAGGCCCCGGTGAAGACCAGCAGGCTGAGCGCGCAGGTCTGTACGAGGCTCAGGCCAGCTCCGGCCGAGGTCACGCCGAAGGCGAAGCCGGAGAGGCCGACGGCGATGCCGACGCCGAGGGCGTCCCTGATGACGGCGGAGTCGGGTTTTGCCGGTCCCGGCGGCGCGGCCGGCTCCGTGGTGCGTATCTCTGTCTGTTCTGCCACGCCCTGGACCTTAGAAGGGGGCGTCCCCAGCGGTCTTGTACGTTATTGCGCCGCCTGCGCTCCCGGGGCCGTCCGCCTTCTGCCACCGCCGCCGCGCGCCTCTGGGCCGCCTACGTGCGCGCCCCGCCCAGCTGCTCCGCGCGCTCCCTGCGGTATGCGCCCGGTGGTACCCCGACGATCCGGGTGAAGTGCCGGTTCAGGTGCGGCTGGTCGGTGAAGCCGACGGCTACGGCCGTGTCCGCGGGCGCGCCGCCCGCCTCCAGGAGGCGGCGGGCACGCCGTACCCGGGCGTCGGTGAGCCAGGTGTGCGGCGGCATGCCGTACGCGTCCTTGAAGGCCCGCAGCAGCGCGAACGGGCTGGTCCCGAGCTCCTGCGCCAGCTTCTCCAGAGAGGGCGGGTCGGTCATCCGCTCCGTCAGGACGGCCTTGGCGCGGGCGGCGGCGAGGGCGCCCGCCGTACGGGGTGTGCGGGCCGGGAGCGGGCCTCCGTACCGGCGCAGCAGCCGGGCGACGACGATCCGCAGGAGGCTGTCGGCGGCGAGGGCGTTACCCGCCTCGGCGGCCCGGTGAACCTCTGTGATCATGCGGCCGAGGTGCGGGTCCTCGGCGACGGTCGCGGAGAATCCGGCGGTGCCGCGCAGGGCGCTGGTCTCCCCGGCGATCTCGGCGACGAGGTCGGCCGACGGGTAGAGCGTGGCGTAGGCCCAGCCCTCGGGGGCGCCGGCCCGCGCGGTGTGCGCAACCTCTGGATTGATCATGACGAGGCCGCCGTGCCCGGCCCGGACGACGCCTTCCCGGAGCCCGACCTCCTCGATCCCGTCGGTGACCGCGCAGACGACATAGCCGTCGTGGGCGTGGCGGGGGAAGTGGTGCCGGACGTAGCGGGCGCGCAGCAGGTCGAGGCCGGGCAGCTCGGCGTAGCGCCAGTGGCGCGCCCACTCGCCGCGCGCCCGCGGTGCGGCGGCGCCGGGCCCGCCGTCCGCGGCCGTGCCGTCGTCCCCGCCGCCCGTGATCATGCCTCCATTCTGCGCTTGCGCGGCAACCGGCGGCCCGCTCGTCCGCACCGTGGACGGGGCGGCACGGTCGTGCGCGGATGGGGCACGGCTGCCGTCGGCGCCGCCCGCTCACCGCTCCCGCGCCGCGTTGTCAGTGGCACGGTGCACGATGGGGGACATGGCCAAGTCAGCGCTCGATTCGTTCTCTCCCGCGACCCGCGGTTGGTTCGCCGGGGCGTTCAGCGCGCCCACCGCGGCGCAGGAGGGCGCCTGGCGGGCGATCGGCGCGGGGGCCGACGTTCTCGTGGTGGCGCCGACGGGTTCCGGCAAGACCCTCGCCGCGTTCCTCGCGTCGTTGGACGCGCTGGCGAGCCGGCCGGCGCCCGTCGAGCCGAAGAAGCGCTGCCGGGTGCTGTACGTCTCGCCGCTGAAGGCCCTCGCCGTCGATGTCGAGCGCAATCTGCGCAGTCCGCTGACGGGCATCCGTCAGGAGTCGGTCCGGCTCGGTCTGCCGGAGCCGGACATCAAGGTGGGCATCCGCTCCGGCGACACCCCGCCCGCCGAGCGCCGCTCGATCGCCAACCGCCCGCCGGACATCCTCATCACGACCCCCGAGTCGCTGTTCCTGATGCTGACGTCCTCGGCCCGGGAGGCGCTCGCGGGCGTCGAGACGGTCATCCTGGACGAGGTGCACGCCGTCGCCGGTACGAAGCGCGGCGCGCATCTGGCGCTTTCCCTGGAGCGGCTGGACGAGCTGCTCGACCGCCCGGCCCGCCGGATCGGCCTGTCGGCGACGGTGCGCCCGGTGGAGGAGGTGGCCCGCTATCTGTCGCCGCAGCGCCGGGTGGAGATCGTCCAGCCGCCGTCCGGCAAGCGCTTCGACCTGTCGGTGGTCGTCCCGGTGGAGGACATGGGCGAGCTGGGCGGGTCCCCCGTCCAGGAGGGCTATACGGGCGAGAAGCCGTCCATCTGGCCCCAGGTCGAGGAGAAGATCGCCGATCTCGTCCAGGCACATCGCTCCACGATCGTCTTCGCCAACTCCCGCCGTCTGGCCGAGCGGCTCTGCAACCGTCTCAACGAGATCGCCTACGAGCGCTCCACAGGTGAGGCGCTGCCCGAGCACCACTCCCCGGCGCAGCTGATGGCCGAGGCCGGTGCCGCCAAGGGCGCGCCGGCGCTGCTGGCCCGCGCTCACCACGGTTCGGTCTCCAAAGAGCAACGCGCCCAGGTGGAGGAGGACTTGAAGGCGGGTCGGCTGCCGGCCGTGGTCGCCACGTCCAGCCTGGAGCTCGGCATCGACATGGGCGCGGTCGATCTCGTGGTCCAGGTCGAGTCGCCGCCGTCGGTGGCCTCCGGGTTGCAGCGGGTGGGCCGGGCCGGGCATCAGGTCGGCGCGGTGTCGACGGGCATCGTCTTCCCCAAGTACCGCGGCGATCTGGTGCAGGCCGCCGTGGTCACCGAACGGATGCGTTCCGGCGCCATCGAGTCGCTGCGGGTGCCCGCCAATCCGCTGGATGTGCTCGCCCAGCAGATCGTGGCGATGGCCGCGATGGACACCTGGGACGTCGAGGAGCTGCTGGCCGTGGTCCGCCGGGCGGCCCCGTTCGCCGCGCTCCCCGAGTCGGCGTTCACCGCCGTGCTGGACATGCTCGCCGGCCGCTATCCGTCCGACGCCTTCGCCGAGCTGCGCCCGCGCGTCGTTTGGGACCGCATCGCCCGGACGGTGACGGGCCGCCCCGGGGCCCAGCGGCTGGCCGTCACCTCCGGGGGCACGATCCCCGACCGCGGCCTGTTCGGGGTCTTCCTGGCGGGCGGCGACTCCGGCAAGGGCGGCGGGCGCCGGGTGGGAGAGCTGGACGAGGAGATGGTCTACGAATCCCGCGTCGGCGATGTCTTCACCCTCGGTACGACGTCCTGGCGCATCGAGGACATCACCCGCGACCGGGTGCTGGTCACCCCCGCCCCCGGGGTCCCCGGCCGGCTGCCCTTCTGGAAGGGCGACCAGCTCGGCCGCCCCCTCGAACTGGGCCGCGCGCTCGGCGCGTTCCTCCGCGAGATCGGCTCCCTCACCCCCGAGGATGCCGGGGCCCGGCTGTCCGCCGCCGGCCTCGACGCCTGGGCGGCCGCCAATGTCCTCGGCTATCTCGCCGAGCAGAAGCAGGCCTGCGGCCATGTCCCGGACGACCGCACGATCGTCGTCGAGCGGTTCCGCGACGAGCTCGGCGACTGGCGGGTGGTCATCCACTCCCCCTTCGGCGCACAGGTGCACGCCCCCTGGGCGCTCGCCCTCGGCGCCCGCCTCGCCGAGCGCTACGGCATGGACGCCCAGGTGATGCACGCCGACGACGGCATCGTGCTGCGGCTGCCCGACGCCGACCTGATGGGCCTCGACTTCCTCGACAGCGACGGCGGCAGTGACGGTTTCGGGGCCGGCCCGGCCGCCGGCCCCGGTGCCCAGGGCGCGGAGTACGACCCCGAGCAGTCCCCCGTCGGAGCCGCGGATGTCGCCTTCGACCACGGCGACGTCGACCAGCTCGTCACGGACCAGGTCGGCGGTTCCGCTCTCTTCGCCTCCCGCTTCCGCGAATGCGCCGCCCGCGCCCTGCTGCTGCCGCGGCGTAGCCCCGGCAAGCGCACCCCACTGTGGCAGCAGCGTCAGCGAGCGTCCCAACTCCTCCAGGTGGCAAGCGAGTTCGGCTCCTTCCCGATCGTTCTGGAAGCCGTCCGCGAATGCCTCCAGGACGTCTTCGACGTACCGGGCCTGACGGAGCTGATGGGCGACATCGAGGCCCGCCGGGTCCGCCTCGTGGAGGTCACGACGCCCGAGCCGTCCCCGTTCGCCCGCTCCCTGCTGTTCGGCTATGTCGCCCAGTTCCTCTACGAGGGCGATTCCCCGCTCGCCGAGCGCCGGGCCGCCGCCCTGTCCCTGGACTCCCGGCTGCTCGCCGAGCTGCTGGGCCAGGCCGAGCTGCGCGAGCTGCTGGACGCGGAGGTGCTGGCCGAGCTGGAGCGCGAGCTCCAGTGGCTGACCGACGACCGCCGCGCCAAGGACGCCGAGGGCGTCGCCGATCTGCTGCGGCTGCTCGGGCCGCTGACCGACGCCGAGCTGGCCGAGCGCGGCGCGGATCCGGCGTGGCCCAGGGAGCTCGCCGCCGCCCGCCGCGCGATCACGGTACGGATCGCCGGCGCCGACCACTGGGCCGCCATCGAGGACGCGGGCCGGCTCCGGGACGCCCTGGGTACGGCCCTGCCGGTCGGCGTCCCCGAGTCGTTCACCGAACCGGTCAAGGATCCGCTCGGCGACCTGCTCTCCCGGTTCGCCCGCACCCACGGCCCGTTCACCTCCGAGCAGGCCGCCGCCCGCTTCGGCCTCGGCGCCGCGGTCACGGACGGCGCGTTGCACCGCCTCGCCGCCGCCGGCCGCGTCGTACAAGGCGAATTCCACCCCGCCGGAATCGGCCAGGAGTGGTGCGACGCCCAGGTGCTGCGCAGGCTGCGCCGCCGTTCGCTGGCCGCGCTGCGCGAGGAGCTGGAGCCGGTGCCGCCCGCCGCGCTCGCCGCCTTCCTCCCCCAGTGGCAGCACGTCACCGCCCCGCGCCCGGCGCCGGCGAGCGGAGTCCGGGCACCAGGCTCGTCACACGGCCTGCGCGGCATCGACGGCCTGGTCCGCGCCATCGAGCAGCTCCAGGGCGCACCGGTCCCCGCCTCGGCCCTGGAGAAGCTCGTACTGCCCTCCCGCGTCGGCGACTACACCCCCGCGCTCCTGGACGAACTCACCGCCACCGGCGAGGTGTTGTGGGCCGGCGCCGGCGCCCTCCCCGGCAAGGACGGCTGGCTCTCCCTCCATCTCGCCGACTCCGCGCCGCTCCTGCTCCAGCCCCCGCTCCCCCTGGAACTCACCGCCCTGCACGCATCCGTGCTGACCGCCCTCGCCCCCGGATACGGCCTGTTCTTCCGCCAGATCGCCGACCAGGTCCGGGCCACCACCCACCCCGACGCCACCGATCCGCAACTGGCCGACGCCCTCTGGGACCTGGCCTGGTCCGGGCGGCTCACCAACGACACCCTCGCCCCCCTGCGCGCCCTGCTCGGCTCGGGCCGCACGGCCGGCTCGACCGCCCACCGGGCCCGGCGCTCCGTGCCCCGGGGACGATGGGGGCACCCCGGAGGAGGACCACTCACCGCCGCCGCGGGCCGCACCGGCCGCCCCACCGCGTCCCGCTCCGGCCCGCCGACGGTCGGCGGCCGCTGGTCCCTGCTGCCCGCCCTCGAACCGGACGCCACCCACCGGGCCCACGCCCTGGCCCGTACGCTCCTGGACCGGCACGGCATCGTGACCCGCGGCGCGGTCGCCGCCGAAGGGGTCGAGGGCGGCTTCTCCGCCGCGTATCGGGTACTGGCCGTGTTCGAGGAGTCCGGACAGGCCCGCCGCGGCTATGTCGTCGAGGGGCTGGGCGCCGCCCAGTTCGCGATGGACGGCGCGGTCGACCGGCTGCGGGCGGTCAGCGGCCAGCGGGAGCGCACCGCCGATGACACCCTGCCGGACGGCGGCCCGGCGCAGTCGCGGCGCGGCGATCCGCAGCGCGCCGTCGTCCTCGCCGCCGCAGACCCGGCCAACGCCTATGGCGCCGCCCTGCCCTGGCCCGATCCGCCCGAAGGCTCGACGCACAAACCCGGCCGCAAGGCGGGCTCCCTCGTCGTCCTGGTCGACGGCGAGCTGGCTCTCTACATGGAACGCGGCGGCAAGACCCTGCTGGCCTGGCCGCTTGCCCACGCCCCGGACGGCCCGTCCGCCGACACCCGTCTCCAGGCCGCCGTGGCGGCGCTGACGGACGCGGCCCGCACGGGCGCGCTCGGCACGATAACCACCGAACGCATCAACGGCACCGCGGCACTCACCTCTCCGTACGCCCCCACCCTGGAATCCGCCGGCTTCCACCCCACTCCACGGGGCATGCGGTTGCGGGGGTGACCGCCCCTCGGAGGGGAAACGACCCTTCCCCAATGACGGGCCCCCTAAGGGGTGACGGACCGTTACGGCACGGGTGGCGGTCCCCGCCTACCCCCGGCCTGCCACCGCCGCCAGCCCCCGGCACAGCGCCTGCGGGAATGCCGGTTCCGCGCGCCGGACCGTCGCGCACCCGGCCGCCCCCGATGCAGCGATCGCGCGCCAGCCGTCCGGCCGCCGTGCGGAAGAACCACCGGGTTGGTACGGCCGCCGGAGTCGCCCGGCACCCCACCCATCCCCCAACGGACATACACCCCAGAACGCCACTCCCCGGCATGATGGTGCCATGCCCGAAGGTGACACGGTCTGGCGCCTGGCCCAGCGCCTCCACGACGCGCTGGCCGGTCAGCCCCTGACCCGCTGCGACCTGCGGGTTCCGCGACTCGCGACAGTGGATCTGACCGGCCGCACGGTGCTGGGCGTGGTCCCCCGGGGCAAGCATCTGCTCACCCGCTTCGAGGGCGGCCTCACCCTCCACTCCCATCTGCGGATGGACGGCGCCTGGAAGATCTACGCCCCGGCGGAACGCTGGCGCGGCGGCCCCGCTCACCAGATCCGGGCGATTCTCGGCACCGACCGGCACACCGCCGTCGGCTACCGCCTCCCCGTTCTCGACCTCCTGCGCACCGCCGACGAGTCCCGGGTCGTCGGCCACCTGGGCCCCGACCTCCTCGGCCCCGACTGGGACGCGGCCGAAGCGCTGCGCAGGCTGCTCGCCGCCCCCGAACGGCCCCTGGGCGAAGCCCTGCTGGACCAGCGCAATCTCGCCGGTATCGGCAATGTCTACAAGTCCGAGCTGTGCTTCCTGCTGCGCGCCTCACCCTGGCTCCCCATCGGCCATCTTTCCGCCCCGGAACGCGCCCCCGCACTCGCCAAGAAACTCCTCGAAGCCAACAAACAACGTCCCGCACGCACCACCACGCCCAGCGCGCGCCCAGATCGCCGACTGTGGGTCTACGGGCGCGCGGGACGGCCCTGTGCACGCTGCGGCACCGCCGTCCGCACCGCCGAACAAGGCTCCACGACCGACGAACGCGTCACCTACTGGTGCCCGACCTGCCAGCCCGTCCAGCCGGACCAGCCCGACCAGCCCGACCAGTCCAACCGGTAAGCAATCCCCAGCGATGTCAACAGAATTGACGCTCCATCAGATCCTCTCTACCCTCCCCCCATGCCCCTCCCCGCGTACGACCTCACCGGCCGCACCGCGATCGTCACCGGCGCGGCGAGCGGCATCGGCCGTGCCTCCGCCGCCCTCCTCGCGGAGGCCGGCGCCACCGTCCACTGCGCGGATCTCAACGACGAGGGCGCCCGGGCGACCGCCATGGCCATCACGGATTCCGGTGGCGCGGCGCACCCCCACCACCTCGACGTCAGCCGGCGCGATCAGGTGGCCGCCGTCGTCGACAACGCCCTCCAGCGCACCGGCCGTCTCGATGTGATGGCGAATATCGCCGGGATCATGCATGCCTCCGCCGTCCTGGAGACCGAGGACGCGGATCTGGACCGGGTCTGGAACACCAACTTCAAGGGCGTGCTGTACGGCTGCCAGGAGGCCGCCCGCGCCATGGTCGCCACCGGCACCCCGGGCAGCATCGTCACCATGGCCTCCGGCGCCATCGACACCGGCGCACCCGGCCTGCTCTGCTACGGCGTGACCAAGGCCGCCGTCGTACAGCTCACCAGGACCCTCGCCACCGAGGTCGGCCGGCACGGCATCCGCGTCAATGCGGTGGCGCCGGGCTGGGTCCGTACGGCGATGACCGACCGGCACACCGCCGAGGCCCAGCGGCAGGCCGAAGGCCCGATGGTCCGGATGTCTCCCCTGGGCCGGGTGGGTGAGCCCGAGGACATCGCCCACGCCGTGCTGCATCTGGCCTCGGACGCCTCATCCTTCACGACCGGCCAGATCCTCCGCCCGAACGGCGGCGTCGCCATGCCGTGGTGAGCGCCGCCCGGCCCTGCTGCAGCAGCCCTGCCCGCCCGCGTCCACCGCCCCCCTTGCCCACCCACGGAACGCAGTGCACCGGTAGCAGGCTGAGCCCCCAGCCGCCCGCCACCACAGCCCCCTCGATCACCCCCGCCGACTGCGGCCACAGCATCAGCCGGAGCACCGCCAGCCACCACAGCCCTCCGACGAGGGCCACGGCTATCCGGCGCCCGGGACCGGCCCGGGGACGTCCTCCCGAACCCGGCACGCGGCCGCCGGCGCCCCGCCGGAGCGGGCCGCGGGCCACCATGTCGTGCCACGCCATTGCTGCCTCCTCCGGCCGACGCTAGACGGGGCCCGCCGACCGGCGGGAGAGCGCACCGTCGCACTCCCGGAGCGCACAGGGCGGTGCCTCGCACTCCCGGAGCAGGCGCGTCCGGAGTCGTATGGGGCGCATCCCGTCAGCCGTCGCCGATGGCCGTCAGTGGGACTCGGCCTGGAACATCCAGTGGTGCTTCTCCAGGTCGGCGGTCAGGCCGATGAGAATGTCCTGGCTGACCGGGTCCGGGTCCGCGGTGGCACCGATCCGCTCCCGCATCCGCTCGATGATCGCGGCCAGGCCGGTCACCAGCGTCTGTACGGCGTCGCCGTCCTTGACCCAGCCGTCCGGCACCTCGCCGATGCCGCTGGTCTTGGCGACCGTCGCGGCCCGGCCGTCCGGCGGCACGCCGATCGCCGACGACCGCTCGGCGACGGTGTCCGCGTGCTGCCGCGCGGTGTCCACGACCTCGTCGAGCTGAAGGTGTACGGAGCGGAAGCGCGGTCCTACGACGTTCCAGTGCACCTGTTTCGCCACGAGGGAGAGATCCACCAGGTCGACGAGGGCTCCTTGCAGGGCGTTCCCGACGATGGTGCGGTCGGCTTCGGAGAGCGTGCTCTTGACCACAGACATCCAGTTACTCCTGTTCAGGATCTTCAGACTCACGTTCCAGAATGCCCCGATTTGCCCATCGTATAGACCATGGAGACCTTCTGGGCAGGTCAAGAGGGCCGGCCGGGCGCCGCACCGGGCGCGCACAGCGTGAAGCCCCGGCCGACTGCTGCCGACCGGGGCTTCACCAACGAACAGGGGTGTCAGGCCGCGACGACATCCACGACGTCGGCCGGGGACTTGATGGTCACGCGGTCCTCCGGCACACCGGCCAGGGACGTGACGGACACCGAATTGAACTTCGGCCGCACCGGTGCGGGGACCGGCTCGCTCGCGGCCGCGGACTGTGCCAGCTCGGCGAGCGCCAGCTCGTCGCTGACCTCTCGCATGAGCTCGGACATGCGTACGTCCAGCGCGTCACAGATCGACGAGAGCAGCTCGGAGGAAGCCTCCTTCTGCCCCCTCTCCACCTCGGACAAATAGCCGAGCGACACCCGGGCGGAGGAAGAGACCTCGCGCAGGGTTCGGCCCTGGCGCTGACGCTGTCGGCGCAGCACGTCACCCAGCAGGCGACGAAGCAGAATCATCGCTGGCTCCCTCCTCGGACCTCGGATCCGGATCCTTCTCGCCCCACCGTACCGCCTCGGGCCGTACCGGCGCCGGGCGCGAGTTCGTGTTCACTCAGGGCTGCAAACATCCATTCCCCCCGTGTTGTTCCGTATCCTGTGCACGCGATTTTTCTGCAAGTTCGCTCAACAAAAGGCCGAGTACGGCTTCGACGCTGTCCTGGCGGATACGGTCACGATCCCCCGCCAGCGCCAGCCGGCACACCTCTCCGGCACCGTCCGGGCCCTGAACCGCCACAAAAACGGTGCCCACGCGCTGTCCGTCCTGGGGCAGGGGTCCGGCGACACCTGTGGTGGCGATACCCCAGTCGGCGCCCAGCACCTTCCGTACGCCACCCGCCATCTGCCGCGCGACCTCGCCGTCGACGGCCCCCCGCTCGGCCAGCAGCGCACCATCGACGCCCAGTACGTCCCGTTTCACATCGGTTGCGTACGCGGTCACCGATCCGCGGACGACCCGCGAGGCCCCGGGGACGGCGGTCAGCGCGCCCGCTACCAGGCCGCCGGTCAGCGATTCGGCCACCGCCAGGCTCTGTCCACGCCCGGCGAGCAGCTCAAGCGCCCCGGCCGCAGCAGAACCCGGCCCGCTCACCGCTCTCCGTTCCCCTCGCCCCGACCGGCTCGTTCGGCCCGCTCCTTGGCCAGTCCGGCCCGGCGGAGTACGACGGCCTGGCGGACGTAGTCGAGCCCGGTGGCGACCGTCAGCGCCACGGCCACCGCCATCACCCACCAGCGGAATGTCGCCAGCGGCCCGGTCAGCACCAGGACGTACATGCCCACCGCGGTGCCCTGCGCCAATGTCTTGATTTTGCCGCCACGACTGGCCGGAATCACACCATGCTTGATCACCCAGAAGCGCATCAAGGTGATGCCCAGCTCACGGAAGAGGATCACGCCGGTCACCCACCACGGCAGATCACCCAGTACCGACAGGCAGATCAGCGCGGCGCCCATGATCGCTTTGTCCGCGATCGGGTCGGCGATCTTGCCGAAGTCCGTGACCAGGTTGTAGGCGCGCGCCAGATGCCCGTCGAATACATCGGTGATCATGGCGATGGCGAACGCCGCCCAGGCGAAGACGCGCCAGACCGGGTCCGTTCCGTCCCCGTGCATCAGCAGCAGCACGAAGGCCGGGACCAGCACCAGCCTCATCATCGTCAGGACGTTGGCGATGTTCCACAGCCCGGCCTGCCGGACGGCCGGCGCGGTGCGCGGCCCACCCGCCGCGGAAGCCGGGACTCCGCTCATCTGCCCGCCTCCTCGGTACACGCCGTGTCTTCCACGGACAGCACCTCGGCCACGAGGTCGACGCCCTCGCTCGCGACCACCTTTGCTTCGACCATACGACCGGGCTCCAGGTTCTGGCCGGTCGACAGCAGCGTGACGCCGTCGGTCTCCGGTGCCTGGTGCGCGGCCCGCCCGACGACACCGTCCTCGTCGTCGATCCGGTCGACCAGCACCCGCACCGTCTCGCCGACCCTCTCCTCGGCACGCTGCGCGGTCAGCTCCTCGGCCAGCCGCGACACCCGCGCCAGCCGCTCCGCGACCACGTCCGGATCGACCTTGTCCTCGTACGAGGCGGCTTCGGTGCCGTCCTCGTCGGAGTAGCCGAAAACGCCGATCGCATCCAGCCGGGCCTCGGTGATGAAGCGCTCCAGCTCTTCCAGATCGGCCTCGCTCTCGCCCGGGAAGCCGACGATGAAGTTGGAGCGGGCACCGGCCTCGGGCGCCTTCGTCCGGATCTGCTCCAGCAGGTCCAGGAAGCGCTCGGTGTCGCCAAAGCGCCGCATCGCGCGCAGCACGCCGGGCGCCGAGTGCTGGAAGGACAGATCGAAGTACGGCGCGACCTTGTCGGTGCCGGTCAGCACAT
This sequence comes from Streptomyces sp. NPDC050636, assembly GCF_040654775.1. NCBI lineage: Bacteria > Bacillati > Actinomycetota > Actinomycetes > Kitasatosporales > Streptomycetaceae > Streptomyces > Streptomyces sp. NPDC050636. The sequence continues at coordinate 16,652 of NZ_JBFAIP010000081.1, read as the reverse complement.
CGATCAGACCGGGCCGCATCTCGGCGGGCTGGAGATAGCTGACGCGGATCCGCTCGATGCCGTCGACGGCGGCCAGCTCCGGCAGCAGCGTCTCCAGCAGCCGGATGTCGCCGAGGTCCTTGCCGTAGGAGGTGTTGTTCTCGGAGACCAGCATGACCTCCTTGACGCCCTGCTCGGCCAGCCAGCGGGTCTCCCCGAGCACGTCAGAGGGCCGGCGGGAGATGAAGGAGCCGCGGAAGGACGGAATGGCGCAGAACGAGCAGCGCCGGTCGCAGCCGGAGGCGAGTTTCACCGAGGCGACCGGATTGCTGCCGAGTCTGCGGCGCAGCGGCGCACGCGGCCCGGAGGCGGGCGCGACGCCTTCCGGAAGATCCTCGGGCGGACCGTCCAACGGAGCCGGCTCAGCGGAACCGGACTGCGCATGACCGGGCAGTGCGACAGCGGCGGCGCCCTGGCGCTCGGCCGGGCTGATCGGCAGCAGCTTGCGGCGGTCGCGCGGGGTGTGCGCGGCGTGGATGCCACCGTTGAGGATGGTCTGCAGGCGGTCGGAGATATCGCTGTAGTCGTCGAAGCCGAGCACCCCGTCGGCCTCGGGCAGCGCCTCGGCGAGCTCCTTGCCGTAGCGCTCGGCCATGCAGCCGACGGCCACGACGGCCTGGGTCTTGCCGTGATCCTTCAGATCATTGGCTTCGAGCAGGGCGTCAACGGAGTCCTTCTTGGCGGCTTCGACGAAGCCGCAGGTGTTGACGACGGCGACATCGGCATCGGCGGCTTCCTCGACGAGCTCCCAGCCGTCCGCTGCCAAGCGGCCTGCGAGCTCCTCCGAGTCCACCTCGTTACGGGCGCAGCCAAGGGTGACAAGGGCGACGGTACGGCGTTCGGGCATGGGGCTCAGCCTACTTCGTCCCGGCGACACCCATGGCGCGCAGGTCATTGCCGCCGGTCCCGGGCGTCCCGGGACGGGCGGCGGACGCGGCGCGCGCCCGGTCTCAGCCCGCCTGGGGGTCCCCAGGCGTGTAGCTGAGCCGCTCCACGGAACCCTTGTCGCCGACCTGCTTGACCTCCTTGCCGTTGACGTACAGCTGTACGGCTCCGGCGTTGCCCAGGACCAGGTCGATCCGCTTCTTGTCGGTGAACGTCTTGGACTCGCCCTGCTTGAGCAGCCCGTCCTGCAGGAGCTTGCCGTTGGCGTCCTTGGCGGAGATCCAGCTCTGGCCGTCCCGGGCGATCACCTTGATCGTGACCTTGTCCTTGGGCAGCCCGGCGATGGCGCTCTCGGAGGGGTCGGCCTTGGGGGGCTTGGTGGTGTGCGCCTTGGTGGGCGCCGGTGCGGGCTTCTCCGCGTTGGCGGTGCCGCCCCCCGCGATCGGCCCGCCGCTGTTCCTGTCGCCCTCCTGGAAGAGCGTGAAGCCGACAAAACCGATGACGGCGACGATGGCCGCGACCATCGCGGCGGTCCAGTTGGGACGGCGCGGGTCGGAGCGGATCCGCTCGGCCTCGAAGAGCGGCGCCGCGGGGGTCGGCTCGGGCCGTCCGCCGTGCTCGGCGTCGTACTGCGCGACCAGCGGTTCGGGGTTGAGGCCGACGGCGCGGGCGAGCGTTCTGATGTGTCCGCGGGCATAGACGTCGCCCCCGCAGCGCGAGAAGTCGTCCTGCTCGATGGCGTGCGCGATGGGGATGCGCACCCGGGTCGTCGAACTGACCTCTTCGACGGTCAGTCCTGCGTGGATACGTGCCTGCTGGAGGGCGCGACCGATGGAAGGCCGCTCGTCTTCGGGGGAGTTGCCGATGGACACGGGGGCGCCTTTCGAGCGTGTAGCCACCTGCTGGAGGTTCAGTCTAGGGGTGGAGCGAAAGGGTCAGGCAAGCGGGAGAGCAGAGTTTGTACGCCATCGGAACGCCTGCGAACGGTGCCGCTGAGCTCGATGATGAAGCATCGTTGCGTCACCTCCCTCAACTTGACGTATCGGCAGGACGAACGGTTGCTTTCTCTCACCTGCGAGTGACCCGGATTTGTGTGCTACTCGGTAGCCTCCCCCCGGATTACCGAGAGCACTCCGTCCAATTCATCCGGCTTCACCAGAACGTCGCGTGCCTTGGACCCCTCGCTCGGTCCGACGATGTTCCTCGACTCCATCAGGTCCATCAGCCGCCCGGCCTTGGCGAACCCCACCCGCAGCTTGCGCTGGAGCATCGACGTCGACCCGAACTGAGTGGAAACTACCAGCTCAGCGGCCTGGCACAGCAGATCGAGGTCATCGCCGATGTCCTCGTCGACCTCCTTCTTCTTCGCCGTGCCGACGGTGACGTCCTCGCGGAAGACCGGCGCCATCTGATCCTTGCAGTGCTGGACGACGGCCGCGACCTCAGCCTCCGTCACAAACGCGCCCTGCATACGGACCGGCTTGTTCGCGCCCATCGGCAGGAACAGCCCGTCACCCTTGCCGATCAGCTTCTCGGCGCCCGGCTGGTCGAGGATGACCCGGCTGTCGGCGAGCGAGGAGGTGGCGAAGGCCAGCCGGGACGGCACATTGGCCTTGATCAGGCCGGTGACGACGTCGACGGACGGGCGCTGGGTGGCGAGCACCAGATGGATGCCGGCCGCGCGCGCGAGCTGGGTGATGCGGACGATCGAGTCCTCCACGTCCCGCGGCGCGACCATCATCAGGTCCGCCAGCTCATCGACGATGACCAGCAGATACGGGTACGGCGAGAGCTCGCGTTCGCTGCCCTCCGGCGAGGTCACCTTGCCGTTGCGCACCGCTTCGTTGAAGTCGTCGATGTGCCGGAAGCCGTAGGCCGCGAGGTCGTCGTAGCGCAGGTCCATCTCGCGGACCACCCACTGGAGGGCTTCGGCGGCGCGCTTGGGGTTGGTGATGATCGGCGTGATGAGGTGCGGGATGCCTTCGTAGGCGGTCAGTTCGACGCGCTTGGGGTCGACCAGCACCATCCGCACGTCCTCCGGGGTGGCGCGGACCATCACCGAGGTGATCAGGCAGTTGATGCACGACGACTTGCCGGAGCCGGTGGCGCCGGCGACCAGGACGTGCGGCATCTTCGTCATGTTGGCCATGACATAGCCGCCCTCGACGTCCTTGCCCAGCGCCACCAGCATCGGATGCTCGTCGCCCGCGGCGTCGGCCAGCCGCAGGACGTCTCCGAGGTTGACCATCTCGCGGTCGGTGTTGGGGATCTCGATGCCGACCGCGGACTTGCCGGGGATCGGGCTGATGATGCGGACGTCCGGGCTGGCGACGGCGTAGGCGATGTTCTTGGCCAGCGCGGTGATCTTCTCGACCTTGACGGCCGGGCCGAGCTCGACCTCGTAGCGGGTGACCGTCGGGCCGCGGGTGAAGCCGGTGACCGCGGCGTCGACCTTGAACTCCTGGAAGACCGTGGTCAGCGAGGCCACTATGGCGTCGTTCGCGGCGCTGCGGGTCTTGCCGGGGCCGCCCCGGGAGAGGAGGTCGAGGGAGGGCAGCGCGTAGGTGATGTCGCCGGACAGCTGGAGCTGCTCGGCGCGCGCCGGCAGGTCGGACGACGGTTCGGGCGCAGGCTTGGTGAAGTCCGGCACCGCAGGGGTGTGCTCGACACCGGACGGCTCCGCCTCGCGGGCCGACGGCACCGAGCCGCTCTCCGTGCCGGTGTCCTCGCCGTCGTGGTCCCGCCGCTCTCCCGAGATGCCGCTGCTGAGGCCGGCGATGAGCGGGGAGGGCTGGACGCCGTGCAGCACCGCGCCGTCCAGCGCGGCGGCGGCCGCCGCGGCCACGTCCACCGCGTCCATCGGCCGGTCCATGGCGCGCTCCACGGACGACCGGCGCGGGCGGCGGCGATCGGCCAGCGCCTGCTCCTCCAGCACGTCCGGGTCCCCTGGGGCACCGGCAGCGCGCCGGGACCTGTGGGCGGGCCGCTCGCGCCAGTCCTCTGCGTATGCGTCGGCTCCCTCGGCCGTCTCGAACTGCTCGGCGTCCGGCTCGGGCTCCAGCACGCCCAGTTTGGCGCCGAGGAGCCGCAGCCGCTGCGGAATGGCGTTCACTGGCGTCGCGGTGACCACCAGCAGTCCGAAGACGGTCAGCAGCGCCAGCAGCGCCACGGCGAGGGTCTGCCCGACGGTGAAGATCAGCGGCTTGGACGCGGCCCAGCCGAGATAGCCGCCGGCGTCCTGCATGGCCGCGATGCCATCGCCCCGGCCCGGCGAACCGCACGCCATCGCGACCTGCCCGAGGACGCCGACCACCAGCGCGGACAGCCCGATGACGATCCGGCCGTTGGCGTCGGGCTGCTCGGGATGCCTTATCAGCCGTACCGCGATGCCGCCCAGCAGTATCGGCACGACCAGGTCGAGCCGCCCGAAGGCGCCGGTCACCAGCAGCTCGACGAGGTCGCCCACCGGGCCGCTGAGGTTGGACCAGGTGCCGGCCGCGATGACCAGGGCGAGGCCCAGCAGCAGCAGCGCGAGACCGTCCTTGCGGTGCGCCGGGTCGAGGTTCTTCGCGCCGCGGCCCACACCGCGAAACATCGCCCCGATGCCGTGCGCCAGCCCGAGCCAGCAGGCCCGCACGAGGCGGTAGACGCCTCCGGTCGGTGACGGCGCCGGCTTCGCGGCGGCCTTCTTCGCGGGCGCCTTCTTGGCCGGGGCCCGCTTCGCGGCGGCGGCCTTCTTCGCCGGCGGCCTTTTGGCGGACGCCCTCTTTCCGGCAGCGCCCTTTCCCGAGGGCGACTGCTTCGCGGCGGTCTTCTTGGCGGCGCCCCCGGACTGTCCGGCGCGCTGCTTCGAGGGGCCCGCCGTGCTCTGGGTTCCCTTGCCGGACGTACGTGAGGCCATGGTGACGAGATTACAGGCGACGGCAAGCGTGTCACGAGCGGACGGCGCTTCACCCATTCGTGTCGCGCGCCCGTCTCATGAAGGGGCGTCAATCAGCCCGCGGTGGTCCCCGATCCCGGCTCCAGGGCGTCCAGCGCCCGGCGCAGGCCGGTCAGTTTGCGCTCCAGATGGGCGGCGGTGGCCACCGCCGCGGCATCCGCCGTCTCGTCCAACTGCTTGGACAGCGCCTCCGCCTGCTCCTCGACCGCGGCCAGCCGGGCGGACAGCTCTGCGAGCAGCCCCGCGGCCTCCCTGGGGTCCTCGCCGTTCGGCCGCCCGCCCTCCAGCTGGAGCCTCAGCAGCGAGGCCTGCTCGCGGAGTTGGCAGTTCTTCATGTAGAGCTCGACGAACACCGAGACCTTGGCGCGCAGCACCCACGGGTCGAACGGCTTGGAGATGTAGTCGACCGCGCCGGCCGCATAGCCGCGGAAGGTGTGGTGCGGGCCGTGGTTGATGGCGGTGAGGAAGATGATCGGGATGTCGCGGGTGCGCTCGCGCCGCTTGATGTGCGCCGCGGTCTCGAATCCGTCCATCCCCGGCATCTGCACATCGAGCAGAATCACCGCGAAATCGTCCGTGAGCAGTGCTTTGAGCGCTTCCTCCCCGGACGATGCCCGCACCAGTGTCTGATCGAGCGCGGAGAGGATCGCCTCCAGCGCCAGCAGATTCTCCGGCCGGTCATCGACCAGGAGGATCTTGGCCTTCTGCACCATGGCCCGTCCTCCTCGCCCCGGCATGGAACCGGACGCCGCCCCAGGGGACGACTCCGTTACGCCGCCCGTCCTTGTGCCGGTCATGGTAGCTGCACCCCGCCTATCGCCACACCCTGTCACCGCGATGTCACTGTGCACATAGCAGAAACGCAGCGAGAGACGAGAAGGTTCCCCGAAACCCGCGCTTCCACACGTCCACGGCGACACTGAGTCAGCACGCGGTGATCCTCTTTCGGCTCCATACTGAACGCCCCGTCACCGTGTGCGCATCCATTGCTCCATGACCGACAACAGATGATCGGTATCCACCGGCTTGGTCACATAGTCGGAGGCCCCGGAATCGATGCTCTTCTCCCGGTCACCCTTCATCGCCTTCGCGGTCAGCGCGATGATGGGCAGCCCGGCGAACTGCGGCATCCGGCGGATCGCGGCCGTGGTCGCGTAACCGTCCATCTCCGGCATCATGATGTCCATCAGGACCAGGACGACATCGTCGTGCTGCTCCAGCACCTCGATGCCTTCCCTGCCGTTCTCCGCGTACAGCACCGACAGCCCATGCTGTTCCAGAACGCTGGTGAGCGCGAAGACATTGCGGATGTCGTCGTCGACGATCAGCACCTTCTCCCCGTGGAAGCCGCCCTCGACGGCCGGGTCCACCAGGTCCTGGCCGTTGCCGATCCAGGGCTCCTCTGCGGGCTGCTGGACGGCCGGCCGCGACGGGGCGGCCGGCGACTGCGGTGCCTGGCGGGGCGGGGTGGGCAGCGGCTGGCTGCCAGGCAGCGCGAAGCGGCGGCCGGCGCCCGAAATCCCGCGGCGGCGCCGCCGGTTGAGGCTGCCGTACGCCCCCTGCTCCTCGCCGCGCTGCCGCTCGGCCTCATCCTGCCGCCCGACCTCGATCTCGCGGGCCTCCGCGTCCATCGCCAGTCCGCCGGCCACCAGCTGCGGGTAGCCCTGCGGCGGCAGGCCGCCCGGGTTGTGCGGCAGATACAGCGTGAACGTCGAGCCGCGGCTGGGCTCACTGGCGGCGTGGATCTCACCACCGAGCAGCCGGGCGATCTCCCGGCTGATGGACAGGCCCAGGCCGGTACCGCCGTACTTGCGGCTGGTCGTGCCGTCCGCCTGCTTGAACGCCTCGAAGATCACCCGCATCTTGGTGGACGCGATACCGATACCGGTGTCGGTCACCGAGAAGGCGATCATGTCGGCATCCGGGTCGCGCAGCGAGCCGTGTTCCAGGAGCTGCTCGCGGATCGCCGGCGGCACATCCGCGCCGGCCGGCCGGATGACCAGCTCGACGGCGCCGCTGTCGGTGAACTTCACCGCGTTGGAGAGCAGGTTGCGCAGTACCTGAAGCAGCCGCTGCTCGTCGGTGTGCAGCGTCGCGGGCAGCTCCGGGGAGACCCGTACGGAGAAGTCGAGTCCCTTCTCCGCGGTCAGCGGCCGGAACGTGGCCTCGACGTAGTCGACGAGCTGGACCAGCGCGATCCGCGTCGGACTGACGTCCATCTTGCCGGCCTCGACCTTCGACAGGTCCAGGATGTCGTTGATCAGCTGGAGCAGGTCGGAACCCGCACCGTGGATCGTCTCGGCGAACTCGACCTGCTTCGGGGAGAGGTTCCCCTCGGCGTTGTCGGCCAGCAACTTGGCCAGAATCAGCAGCGAGTTGAGCGGTGTGCGCAGCTCGTGCGACATGTTCGCCAGGAACTCCGACTTGTAGCGCATGGAGACCGCGAGCTGCTCGGCGCGCTCCTCCAGGACCTGCCGCGCCTCTTCGATCTCGGTGTTCTTGACCTCGATGTCGCGGTTCTGCGCACGCAGCTGCTCGGCCTTCTCCTCCAGCTCGGAGTTGGACAGCTCCAGCGCCTTCTGCCGGCTCTCCAGCTCGCCAGACCGCTCCTTGAGCTGCTCGGTCAGCTCCTGCGACTGCTTGAGCAGCACCTCGGTCTTGGTGTTGACGGAGATGGTGTTGACGCTGGTCGCGATCATCTCGGCGATCTGGCTGAGGAAGTCCTTCTGGATCTGGGTGAACGGGTGGAAGGACGCCAGCTCGATCACGCCGAGCACCTTGTCCTCGAAGAGCACCGGCAGCACGATCACATTCGCCGGCGGCGCCTCACCGAGCCCCGAGGCGATCTTGAGGTAGCCGGACGGCACGTTCTCCACCAGGATCGTGCGGCCCTCCTCCGCGGCCGTGCCGATCAGCGTCTCGCCCGGCCGGAAGGTCGTCGGCATGCCGCCCATGGAGTAGCCGTACGAGCCCATCAGCCGCAGCTCGTAGACGCCGGCCTCGCCGCCGTCCGCGCCGATCTCCTGGGCGTCGGGCTGCGCCGCGAGGAAGAACGCGCCGTGCTGAGCGGAGACCGCCGGGGACAGCTCGCTCATGATGAGCGTGGCGACGTCCTTGAGGTCGCGGCGGCCCTGCATCAGGCCGGAGATCCGGGCCAGGTTGCCCTTGAGCCAGTCCTGTTCCTCGTTGGCGAGGGTGGTCTCACGGAGCGTGGAGATCATGGTGTTGACGTTGTCCTGGAGTTCCAGGATCTCGCCGGCCGCGTCCACGTCGATACGGACGTTGTGATCGCCGAGGGTCACCGCGGCGGCGACCGCAGCGATGGCACGCACCTGACGGGTCAGGTTGCCGGCCATCTCGTTCACCGACTCGGTCAGGTCCTTCCAGGTGCCGGCCACGCCCCGCACCTGCGCCTGACCGCCCAGCTGGCCTTCCGTACCGACCTCGCGGGCCACCCTGGTGACCTGCTCGGCGAAGGACGACAGCTGGTCGACCATGGTGTTGATGGTGGTCTTCAGCGCGAGGATCTCGCCGCGCGCATCGATGTCGATCTTCTTGGTCAGATCACCCTTGGCGATGGCGGTGGTGACCATGGCGATATTGCGGACCTGGCCGGTGAGGTTGTTGGCCATCGAGTTCACGGACTCGGTGAGGTCCTTCCACGTACCGGCGACGCCGGGGACGCGGGCCTGACCGCCCAGGATGCCGTCGGTGCCCACCTCACGGGCGACTCGCGTGACCTCGTCGGCGAACGACGACAGCGTCGTGACCATCGTGTTGACCGTGTCGGCGAGCTGCGCGACCTCGCCGCGTGCCTCGACCGTCACCTTCTTCGTCAGATCGCCGTTGGCGACCGCCGCCGAGACCTGCGAGATGTTGCGCACCTGGATGGTCAGGTTGTTGGCCATCAGGTTGACGTTGTCGGTGAGGTCCAGCCAGATGCCGGTCGCGCCCGGCACCCGCGCCTGGCCGCCCAACTGGCCCTCGGTGCCCACCTCACGGGCCACCCGGGTCACCTGCTCGGCGAACGACGACAGCTGGTCGACCATCGTGTTGACGGTCGTGACCAGTTCGAGGATCTCGCCCTTGGCATCGACGGTGATCTTCTTCGACAGATCGCCGCGGGCCACCGCCGTCGTCACCTCGGCGATGTTGCGCACCTGCGACGTCAGGTTGTTCGCCATGAAGTTGACGGACTGGGTGAGGTCCTTCCAGGTACCGCTGACACCCTGCACCTCGGCCTGGCCGCCCAGGATGCCCTCGGTACCCACCTCACGGGCGACCCGGGTGACCTGCTCCGCGAACGAGGAGAGCTGGTCGACCATGGTGTTCAGGGTGTTCTTCAGCTCCAGGATCTCGCCCCGGGCGTCCGCGTCGATCTTCTGCGACAGGTCACCGCGCGCGACCGCCGTGGCGACCTGCGCGATGTTGCGGACCTGGGCCGTCAGGTTGCCGGCCATGCCGTTGACGGAGTCGGTCAGATCGCGCCAGACGCCCGCGACGCCGGGGACCTGCGCCTGACCGCCCAGCCGGCCGTCCGTACCGACCTCCCGGGAGACCCGGGTGACCTGCTCGGCGAACGCGGAGAGCTGGTCGACCATCGTGTTGATGGTGTTCTTCAGCTCCAGGATCTCGCCGCGCGCGTCCACATCGATCTTCTGCGACAGGTCGCCGCGGGCGACCGCCGTCGTCACCTGCGCGATCTGCCGCACCTGCGAGGTGAGGTTCCCCGCCATGAAGTTGACGGAGTCGGTCAGTTCCTTCCAGGTGCCGCTGACCCCGTCCACCCGGGCCTGACCACCCAGCCGGCCCTCCGTGCCCACGTCCCTGGCCATCCGCGTGACCTGGTCGGCGAACGAGGACAGCTGGTCGACCATGGTGTTCACGGTGTTCTTCAGCTGCAGCATCTCGCCGGAGACGTCGACGGTGACCTTCTGCGACAGATCACCGTTGGCGACCGCGGTCGTCACCTGCGCGATGTTGCGCACCTGTCCGGTCAGGTTGCGGAACGCGGTGTTGACGGAGTCCGTGAGGTCCTTCCACGTGCCCGCCGCTCCGGGCACCGCGGCCTGGCCGCCCAGCTCACCCTCGACGCCGATCTCCCGCGCCACACGGGTCACTTCGGCACCGAACGAGGAGAGCTGGTCCACCATCGTGTTGACGGTGTTCTTCAACTCCAGCATTTCACCGGCGACATCGACGGTGACCTTCTGCGACAGATCACCGTTGGCGACCGCGGTCGTCACCTGCGCGATGTCCCGCACCTGCCCGGTCAGGTTCCGGAAGGCGTTGTTCACCGAGTCGGTGAGGTCCTTCCAGGTGCCGGCCGCGCCCGGTACCTGTGCCTGGCCGCCGAGTTGCCCCTCGGCCCCGACCTCGTTCGCCACCCGCGTCACTTCGTCCGCGAAGGTACGCAGCGTCTCGGTCATGGTGTTGATGGTGTCGGCGAGCTGCGCGACCTCGCCGCGCGCGCTGACCGTGACCTTCTGCGACAGGTCGCCGTTCGCGACGGCGGTCGTGACCTGAGCGATCCCACGCACCTGCGCGGTGAGGTTGCCGGCCATGAGATTGACCGAATCCGTCAGGTCCTTCCATACGCCGGCGACGCCGGGGACCTGCGCCTGACCGCCGAGTTCGCCCTCCGTACCGACTTCACGGGCGACCCGGGTGACCTCGGACGCGAACGAGGAGAGCTGGTCCACCATCGTGTTGACGGTGTTCTTCAGCTCCAGCATCTCGCCGGCGACATGGACCGTCACCTTCCGCGACAGATCACCCTTCGCGACCGCGGTGGTGACCAGAGCGATGTCCCGCACCTGCGCGGTGAGCCGGGAGGCCATCGTGTTGACGGACTCCGTGAGGTCCTTCCAGGACCCGGACATTCCGCGGACCCGCGCCTGGCCGCCGAGCTTGCCCTCCGTGCCGACCTCACTGGCCACTCTCGTGACCTCGTCGGTGAACGCGGAGAGCTGGTCGACCAGGCCGTTGACCGTACGGCCGACCTTCAGGAACTCGCCCCGCAGCGGATGCTCCGACGAGCTGTCCGAACTGCGCGACCGCAGGTCCATCCGCTGTTCCAGGTCACCCTCGGACACCGCCGAGAGCACCCGTCCGACCTCGGAGACCGGCCGTACGAGGTCGTCCACCAGGGCGTTCGAGGCGTCGATGGCCGCGGCCCAGGAGCCTTCGGCGGCCCCGACCTCCAGCCGCTCCGTGAGCTTGCCCTCACGTCCGACGACCCGGCGCACCCGGGCCAGCTCGCCGGTCAGATGCAGATTGCGGTCCGCGACCTCGTTGAACACCGCGGCGATCTCCGACATGACGCCGTCACCGGACACCGTCAGCCGTTTGCGGAAATTCCCGTCCCGCATGGCGACGAGAGCGACCAACAGCCGATTCAGCGCAGCCGTATCCACCTCGGTCGTCCCGTTGCTCCGGGATCGTCCGCCTTTCGCGCGCGTGCTTGCGCCCCGCGCCGCTGCGCCAGACTCCACCGTGTCCCTCCCGCAGGGTCGACCGTTCTACCCGGGCTTTCTCTTGATACCTGCCCAGTGTTTCACCCCGCCCCACTGACGCGGCAAGGAGTCGAAACCGTAACCACACGTGCGGGGATTCGTTGAGGCCGGCGGGCAGGGCCCGGCCCTTCGTCGGCCCTTGCGGCGCGGCGAGAATCCTCGATCCGGGAGCAGCCACGAAATTTCCGCAGCATCCACACACCGGGTGTGGCGCATGCCGACCATGACCCGGCGGGCAAGCACATTCCTCATAGGGGTGAACATGGCCGCCAGAGTGCGTCTGGTCCCGGAAAGCACGCCTTCGTTCCCGCAGCTCGGGCCGACCGTCTAGCCTGGCATGCGCATCGATGCCTTGAGAAACGGGCACAGGACCCTGGGGAGCGACGAAAAACCAATGGGGAGTGCTGTGATCACCGCGCGGGCCGCCGCCACATTCGAGCCCGTCGGGCGCTCGGTCGCCACTGCCCGTGCGTTCGTCCGGGACACCCTTCAGGGCTGGGGCCACGGCGACATCGTCGATGACGCCGTCGTCCTGACCAGTGAACTGGTCACCAATGCCGTGGTGCACGCCGGCACCGCGGCCGATGTGCTGTGTCTGCGTACGGACCACGGGGTGCGTATCTCGGTCGCCGACCGGTACCCCGAACGTGAGATTCCACTCCAGAATTCCGGCCAGATTTTCGCCCACCCCGACCGCGAGGGCGGCCGCGGCCTGCTGTTGTGCGGCGCGCTGGCCGCCCGCTGGGGAGTCGAATACACCGCCGCCCAGAAACACGTCTGGTTCCAGCTCGACCTCCCCGAACGCCCGGCCGGCACCCGCTCCGCGGGCCCCGCGCTCCCCGTGGACGCCCTGCCGGTCGCCGACACCCGGGTCCGCGTCGCCGTGATCCAGATCGACCGCGGCGGCTGTGTCAGCTTCTGGAACGACGACGCCCGGGACCTCTTCGCATACGACCCCGAGCAGGTCATCGGCAAACCGCTCACCGACTTCGCCGCCTGGCCGCACACCCCGGGAACCGGCACCGGCATCGCCGAGGCGCTCCAGCTCTCCCGCTGGGAGGGCTCCTACGGCATAAGGGGCGCCGACGGCCGGGTCATCCCCGTCTACGCCTCCCACCTGCGCGTCCGCGACGCGGACGGCGAGGCCTCCACGGTCTGCCTCCTGGTCCGCGACCACGAGCGCGCGATCCTGCAGAGCCCGCAGCGCACCCCTGCCCCGGACACCCTCTCGCAGACCGCCCAGTCCGAGGGACGCTCGTCCGACCCGTTCGAGGTCTTCATCGGCTCGCCGGCCCCCGACGACCTGGACGGCCTGCTCCAGCGCACCGTCGAGCGGGCCCGCGACATGCTCGACGGCGACGCCGCCTACCTGCTGCTGGCCACCGATGACGAGACCGAGCTGGAGGTACGCGCCTCGACGGGCCTGCCCTCCGCCCGCCAGCGGTTCGCCCGGGTCCCCGTCGAGGCCGGATCCGGACGCTACGGCTCCGCCCGGATGCCCGCCGTCCATGAGGACCTCACCGCCGTCCCCGGCGCCGTCCCGCTGCTCAGCGGCACCGGCATGCGCTCGGTCGTCACCGTCCCGCTCAAGGTCGAGGGCCGGCTCACCGGCTCGCTCGGCGTCGCCGCGGAGGGCCCCGGCCGCTACACCAACGAAGAGGCGCTGCGCCTCCAGTTCGCCGCCGACCGCATCGCCCTCGCCGTCGAACGCGCCCGCCTCACCGAACTCGAAAAGCTGCGCCGCGGCTCCCTCTCCTTCCTCGTCGAGGCATCCGACCTCCTGGCCGGCACCCTCGACCGCGACCAGACCCTCGCCCTCATGGCGCAGATGACGGTCCCCACCCTCGCCACCTGGTGCGCCGTCTACACCGTCGCCGACCAGGCGTCCGAACCCGAACTCTCCTACGTCCTGCACGAGGACGAGGACCGCATCGACGGCCTCAAGACCCTCCTGACGAAGGTCGATCCGCCCGAGCCGGTCCCCACCCCCGGCGCTCGCGTCTGGACCGCCCCCTCCGACGCCGCTCACGACGCCGCCCTGCGCACCTCACTCCGCAGCCTGGGCCTGGGCCACTCCGCCCGCCCGTCGACCGGCCCCGGCGCCACGCTCGCCACCGCCTCCGCCGTCGGCGGCGAAACCGTCGTACTGCCCCTCGTCGCGCGCAACCGCGTCATCGGCATGCTCACCCTCGGCAAGCCCACCGAGGAACACTTCCGCCAGGAGATCCTCGAACTCGCCGAGGACCTCTCCCGCCGGGCCGCCCTGGCCCTGGACAACTCCCGCCTCTACTCCGAGCGCACCGCCATCAGCCAGTCCCTACAGCGCAGCCTGCTGCCCCCGGAAGAGCCCAACATCCCCGGCGTCGAGGTCGAGGTCATCTACCGCGCGGCCGGCGAGGGCAATGAAGTCGGCGGCGACTTCTACGACATCTTCCCGATCCGCGACGGCGCCTACGGCTTCGCCATCGGGGACGTCTGCGGTACGGGCCCCGAGGCGGCAGCCGTCACCGGCCTCGCTCGCCACGCCCTCCGCCTCCTGGCCCGCGAGGGCTTCGGCGGCCCCGCCGTCCTGGAGCGCCTCAACGCCGCCATCCTCGACGAGGGCCCCCGCAGCCGCTTCCTGACGCTCCTTTACGGCGAGCTGTGGCCCCAGCCCGACGGCAGCGCCCTCCTCAAGGTCGTCTGCGCCGGCCACCCGCTGCCGCTGCGCCTGCGCCAGGACGGCACGGTCGAACCGGCCGCCGAACCCCAGCCGCTCCTCGGCGTGATGGACGACCTGGAACTCTACGAACAGACCGTCACCCTCGACCCCGGCGACGTCCTGCTCTGCGTCACCGACGGCATCACGGAACGCCGCGAGGGCACCCGCATGCTCGGCGACGACGGTCTCACCGACGTCCTCACCACCTGCACCGGCCTGACCGCCGGCGCCGTCGCCGCGCGCGTCCTGCGTGCCGTGGAACGCTTCGCCGCCGAACCGGCCTCCGACGACATGGCCATCCTCGCCATGCGCGTCCCCGAGGTCCAGGCCGGCTGACCCCACCCGGGACGGGGCCGGCCTGTGGGCCGGGTCACACCAGATCGGCCCCTCCCCCACTGCCACCAGCAACCTTGCGTACGGCGCACAGCACCCCTGCCGAACATGCACTGGAGTCACCGCCAACGGCCGCCCACGATACGGACCATGACTCCCACCACCGCCGGTTCGCCCGGTGACCTGCTGGCCGTCGTCAGCCAAACCGGATCGACCGTCACCTTCTTCGACGCCGCCACCCACGAACGCCGCGATGTCCTGCAACTCCCCCCGCAGCCGCACGAACTGTGCTTCAACCCCGACCGCAGACTGCTGTACTGCGCCAGCACGTACACCTCGGGCTTCTACCACGCCAACGAGGGACGGTCGCACGAGATCACCGTCATCGACGTCGACACCCGCACCATCGTCGACACCCTCACCACCGCACCCGACCACGCCCCGCACGGCCTGGCCCTCGACCGCGCACGCGCCCGCCTGTACGTGAGCGTCGAGGCCACCGAGACCGAGCCGGGCGGCGTCGTCATCATCGACACCCGCACGCACGAACGCCTCGGCCGCATCCCCACCATGGCCCCCGGCCCACACTGGTTCATCATCAGCCCCGATGGCCACCGCGGCTACACCACCAACAAGGAAGCCCCCTTCGTCTCCGTCGTCGATCTCGACCGCGGGGTCTTCGCCGGCCGGATCGACGTCCCCGGCAGCGAAGGCCTGGACATCTCCCACGACGGACGCCATCTCTACGTCGCCACGCCCAAGGCCGACTTCAACGGCCCACCCGCGGAACAGCCCGGCGTCCAGGTCATCGACACCAGCACCGGCAAGGCCGTCCGCACTCTCACCACCCGCGAACAAGTCATGCCGGTCCATGTCACGGCCACCGGCGCGGTACTCGCCGGCGAACTCCGCACCGGCACCGCACAAGGCGGCCCGCTCGGTTCCCAACTCCCCGGCGCCCTGACGGTATTCGCTCCAGGCACTCTCGCCCGCGTCGGAGAAGTCCAGGTCGGCCGCTTTCCCCTGACCATCACCTCCTCCCCCGACGGCCGACTCGGCTATGTCTCCGGCGTCGTCTCCAACACCGTCACCGTCGTAGACCTGGAAAACCTCCAGCCGATCGCCACACTCGACGTCGACCGCGACGACAATTCCGGCGCCCACGGCCTGGCGTATATCAAGGCCCCCCGCGACTGAACTCCCGCCAGTTCTCGTGTAGGCTATACGACAAAGGCCCCCGCCAAATGGCGGGGGCCTTTGCCCTCTAGAGCCCCAATACGGAATCGAACCGTAGACCTTCTCCTTACCATGGAGACGCTCTGCCGACTGAGCTATTGGGGCGCAGCAACGGAATAGATCATACCTGAACTCCGCGGCACCTTCGAACCACCCACCCGCCTAAAAGGCCGGCTGCAGCAATCCCCCCAACGCATTGCACGCACTCACCATCTTGTGCAGCTCCCGCCGCGATCCCGCATGCAGGGGCAGCGCCAGCGTCTCGTCAACGGCCTGCTCGGTCTGCGGCAGAAAGACATCCCGCCGCAGCCCCGGCATCCGGTACACCGGCGCCTGCACGGGCACCTTGCACGCAACTCCCTTGGCCCGCAACGCCCGTGCGAACGCGTCCCGGTCCGGCCGCCCGTTCCCCGGCACCCGCACCACATACTGCTCGTACGTGTGCCCCGCCGCCGGCTCCGGAGTGCGGACCCCGCTGAGCCTGCCGTCCAGGTACGTCGCCAGCGCCCGGCGCCGCTCCGCCCCATCCGGCTCGGCCCCGGGCTCCGCCTCGACTATCACCAACAGCCCGTGCCGCTTCCCGACTTCGCGGATCCATCCCACGTCCGCCTGCCGCCCGAAGCGGTGTATGGCGACAACGGCGGCGGTCCTGCCGGTCACGACGTCCGACACGGCGGCCGGGTCGAGGCAGT
Organism: Streptomyces sp. NPDC050636; assembly: GCF_040654775.1. Classification (NCBI taxonomy): domain Bacteria; kingdom Bacillati; phylum Actinomycetota; class Actinomycetes; order Kitasatosporales; family Streptomycetaceae; genus Streptomyces; species Streptomyces sp. NPDC050636. The sequence goes on along the minus strand of NZ_JBFAIP010000081.1, from coordinate 311 downwards.
AGCTGTCCGCGTCCACATCGGCGAACACCGGCACCGCGCCCAGCCCCACCACTGCCTCGGCGACCTCGGCGTTGCCGTACGCCGGCACGACAACCTCATCACCGGCGCGCACACCGGCCGACTTGAGCGTTCCCAGAGTCCCCATGACGCGGATCCTGGCCACGCGAAGTGAACGTCAAGTTACGCCTGCCGTCCGAAGAACGGAACAAAAAAGCTCCGGCCCCTGAACCAGAAGGTTCAGGGGCCGGAGCTGAATATTTGTTCGGCGGCGTCCTACTCTCCCACAGGGTCCCCCCTGCAGTACCATCGGC
>NZ_JBFAIP010000080.1:0-29830 GCF_040654775.1 Streptomyces sp. NPDC050636 | reverse complement strand
AACGAACACCCCAGACCCTTCGTCTGGACGAAGACCGCCGACGAGATCCTCGACAAAGTCGCCGCCTACTGTCGGAGAATCTCCGACTCAGGTCACTAGGTGGCCGTGGCCGTGGCCGTGGCCACCGTCACCAGGACGAACGCAGCCGTCGAGAGCCCCGTGCGGACCCGGTGCAGCTGGTTCCAGCGGGGCTCGAAGGCGGCCCGCGCCTCGGCGTCAGCGGTGTCGGCGTCAGCGGTGTCGTCCGACTCGGCCTTCGCCAGGGCCGAGTTGAGCGGGATGTTCCCCGCGAGCGTCACCAGATGGCTCAGGACCGCGGCCGCCAGGCCGGCCGCGAGGAGCCAGGTGGCCCCTGAGGAGCGCCCGTCCCGCCCCGTCGCGAGCGCGGCGGCCGTCAGGGCGGGCGCGGCCAGGAACAGCAGGCCGAACGCCGGCCCCGGCACGACCTCGTTGATCCGCCGCATCGCCGCGGTGAACTGCCGGTCCGGCAGCCGTTTCAGCGCGGGCATGATCGCGATCAGAAACGTCACCAGGAAGCCCGCGTACAGACCGGTGGCGATGGAGGCGAGGACGAGCAGCGTGGTGGGCATGACCCACATCCTTGCGGCACGGGGCCGCCTCCGCAGCCCCATTACCTGCCCAGGGCATGTCCGGCGGATCTGGCCGGATGAAGGGAGCGGCTGCTGCCAGGGCGTATCCGGTGTGTGGGCCCACCGCAGACGCGTTGTGACGACGGGTCAGCCGCGGAGGAAGGCCAGGACGGAATCGGCCTGGCCGAGGATCGCGTGCCCGACCTCGGGCAGGAGGTTCACGGTCGCGTGCGGGACGCACTGACGCACCCGCCGGGTGGTGCCCTCGGAGTCGAACATGGCATCGCGGCCGCCGACCGTCACCAGCACGGGCATGGTCAGACGGTGCAGCGCATCGTCGGAGAAGAGGGGCAGCCGCTCCGTGCGCGGCTTGAAGTGGGTGAAGGTCAGCGCCACTTGGTCGAGGATGGGCCGGGCCTGCGGAGTGTCCAGGCCCGTAATGGCTCCTACCGACCGGCGTACACCACGGCGTCCGAAGGGGTGCAGGAGCAGGGCCGTGACCAGCCAGCCCATCTTCTGCCTGCCCAGGCCGCCGGGGCACAGCAGGGCCAGGCGTGTCACCCGCTCCGGCCGGCGGGTGGCATAGTCGAGCGCCAGCCAGCCGCCGAGGGACATCCCCACGATCGAGGCGCTCGTGATCCCAAGACCTTCCAGCACATCGTCCAGCCACAGGGCATGGGCGTCGGAGGCCAGGGGCGGGCGGGACGGCGCACTCAAGCCCGGCTCGCCGATGAGGTCGAGGGCGTAGGTGCGGAAATGCCGCGACCAGGAGGTGATGTCGTCCCGCCACGCCGCCGTGTTCGCCCCCGAGCCGTGCAGCAGCAGTAGGGGCGGCGCGTCGATGGGGCCGGAGACGAGAACGAAGGTCTCGCCCTCACGGGTGGGCACCCGCACATGCTCGGCGGGGACCGGCCAGGTGCGCAGCACCTCCTGGTAACGCCGCTGGATCTCGCTCGCGCCGGCCTCGGACTTGTAGATCGTGCTCATGACGCGAGCACCCCCTCCATGTAGTCGAACAGCCGGGCGGTGTCGCCCAGGCCGCCCAGGACGATGACCTTCATCCGGGACCTCTCCTTGTCGTAGGCCGTCTCGATCCGCAGTGGTGCGTCACCAGGGCGACGGGTGGCGGCCGAGCTCATCAGGAGGGTGGTCAGACGGCTGGCCGTCTCGGCGCCGATCGCGTCGATCTCCACGATGCTCGACACCTCGGTGTGCCGCTGCCGCCCGGCCGTGTCGCTCGGGGGCGCGGCCACCGGACGGCCGGTGAACGCTTCCAGATCCTCGTGCGCGATCCGGTACTGCTTGCCGATGCGGACCGCGGTGAGTCGCCCGTCCCGCACGTAGTTGCGGATGGTGCGTACATGCAGGCCCAGGAGTTCGGCGACTTGTTCCACGGAGTAGAAGCGATCCTTCATGAAAGGACTCTAACACTCCCTATCAGGATTCCTGATAGGGAAGTTTGAGGAAAGTGGGGAGTCCTGGTGGCGGCTGTCGACGCGATGGCGTGGCAGGCGCCGAAGTCTCGGCGTGGGTGAAGGCGGAACGCGATGGCTAGCGGGTGCCGTCCCCGTCGATCAGCCGGCGCAGTCGTGTGATCTCGGCGAGCAGACGGGGCACATCCTCACGGGCGTGCGCGATGAACTCGGCGTTCTCGTCCCAGCGTTCATCGGCGACATCGATATACCGCGGATGCTGGATGAGCGTCGCGGCGACCATCTGGCCATGCGAAACTCCGGCCAGCGCTCGCCCTGCCCCGTATCGGGCATGGTGCTGATGGCGACCAGGTTCATCGCCCGGTCGTCGTCGAGGAAACGCGGGTGCCATGGGCCCGGCGTCGCGGCATGTGCCCGTTCCGCGATCCGCGCCAACTCGCCCTCCGGGAGTGGCTCGGGGAGCGGCTCCGAGGGCTGCCCGGGGAATGGCTCAGGATTCGGCGTCATACGTGATTCATACGTGCTGCCCACTGGCCGTGTCCGCCCGCTCGGCCGCGCTGCGCTCGACGCAGAACTCATTGCCTTCGAGGTCGGCGAGCGTTGCCCACCCGGTGCCGTCGGCCCGGCGGTGGTCGGCCACCAGGGTCGCGCCGAGCGCGAGCAGCCGCTCGACCTCCTCGTCCCGGCTCCGGTCCTGCGGCTGGAGATCCAGGTGCACCCGGTTCTTCACGGACTTGGCGTCGGGCACCGTCACAAACAGCAGCATGCTGCCCGCGGCGGTCACCGAGGCCTCCGGATCGCCCGGCAGATCGTCCGCGGCCAGCGAACCGTCCAGCGCCTCCGCCCAGAAACCCGCCAGGCGGTAGGCGTCGGTGCAGTCGACTGTGATGTGACGTATCAGTGAGGTCATCCGGATTCCTCCGTGGATACCCCCGCCGTCAAGCGGGGGACGAGACGGGCTCCGCCGGAGCAGGGGCGGAGAAGGTGATCCGCCGCCGGGGCGCATCGCCGTTCACCGCCAACCACCCGCAGAACGTTCAGAAGTTGACACCATAGTCTGCAACCTGCCGCTCGCCGCCGGCCGCTCGTCTCGGACGCGGCCGGGTTCGGCGACGGAGCAGAAAGCCCCACGGCGCGAGCCATGGGAACCCTCTTCTTTGAGGAGGGGGCGAAGTCAACCGCCACACCCCTTCGGGCTGTCCGCCCCCGTCGTCTACAGTTGCAGAAATCCGCAATTCAACAGTGACGCGATGGCCGGTCGGCCGGGACGCGGAGGGCATGCGTGGGCGGTTTCGCCGAGTCGGTACGGGAGCGGGCAAGCGCGGCACGGGATGCCGTCGGGGCAGCGCAGGCGGCGGACGACTTGTCCGGCTCGTCCTCGGCCACGGCCGGCACTCTCGGCATCGATGCGGACGCCGTGCCGCGCGCCGAGTCCCGAACCGAGCCGGAGAGCGGGGCGCCGGCGTGAACGGTGGGTCCACGCGGGATTCATGGGTTCCGCTCTATCAGGCGAAGGCCGGATTCTTCCGGATGCTGGGGCACCCGGTCCGTATCCGGGTGCTGGAGCTGCTGCAGGACGGGCCGCTTCCGGTACGCAGTCTGCTCGCCGAGATCGAGGTGGAGCCGTCCGCGCTGTCCCAGCAGCTGGCGGTGCTGCGCCGCTCGGGCATCGTGACCGCGACCCGCAGCGGCTCCACCGTGGTCTACGAGCTGGCCGGCGGTGATGTCGCGGAACTGATGAGTGCCGCCCGCCGGATCCTCACCCAGGTCCTCACCGGGCAGCATGAGCTCCTCGCCGAGTTGCGCAAGACCGAGGCGGGCGGCGTGACGGCAGTCGGATCCGGGTGATCGCGGATGGCCGGCGCAGCGCGACGTAAAGGGCCGCCGCCCTGGCGGGCGGTTCGCTCACGCACCTGCATACCGAGCTCCACCGGGCCGGGCTCCGCACGGCCCTGCCTCGGGCGCCACCACGGTCGAGGGCCGGGGCGTTCCGTACTGCGTACCTGCCCGGACATCGTCGTCCGCCGTCGGACGTCGCCGCGCTGCGGTCTCCGCAGGGCCCGTACGACCGCGGTCCGTCCCGGTACGCAGCTGGCGAGGGTGCCCAGCACCGTGCTGCTGATCCACCGGACGGTGCGGCGCAGTCTGTTGCGACGGGTGTTGCTCTACATCGTCGTCACCCAGCTTCTGGTCGTGTTTCTGGTGTTGGTCGTCTATTTGGGGCGGCACGCGGGGACGTAGCGGGGAAGGTGGTTTCGTGCCCCGTGGCCTGCCGCAGCCAGGCGATATCGCGGCCGAACGACCACATGAGCAGGGTCAGCGCCATGGCCACCGTGGCGATTGCCGTTGTTCGCGGCAGGACCCCGGTAGCGGCGATGACCAGCACGATTCCCTGCAACGCCGCGACGGCCTTGCGGGCCGTGCTGGGCGGCAGCGGCGCGCGCAGCCACGGCAGCATCCAGGACGCGGCCACGAAGGTGTAGCGCATGGCGCCGATGGCCAGTACCCATGGGCCCAGTGGCACTGCTACGTAGACACAGAGCACCAGGATGAGGAAGGCGTCGACTTCCATGTCGAAGCGTGCGCCCAGAGGAGTCACCGTCCCGGTGCGGCGTGCGACCTGTCCGTCGACGGCGTCCAGGACGAGAGCCACGGTTGCCAGGCCGATCAGTACCGCGACCGGTGCCCGTCCGCCGAAGGAGTCCGCGACCAGTGCGGTCACCCCGCCGACGAGTGTCGCGCGGGCCAGCGTGACGCGGTTGGCCGGTCCGAAGGACGGGGTCCACGAGGTGCGCAGGGCGTGGGTGAGCGCGGCCCAGGTGGTCGCGGCGAACGCTGCCCCGGTGAGCCATCCCGCGGGCCCGAGCCCGACCGCTCGGCAGAGGACCGCCAGCAGCATCATCTGGGCGACCGTGCCCGCTGCGGTGTCCGGTCCGAACGGTCGTGCCGCATAACGTTGTTGTACGGCCATCGCGCCTTCCGGGAGTTGTGGCGGAGTCGTTGAGCGCCCGCGTATGGTGACGGCGTCTTCGTGATCTCCGGTGTTCACGTGATCTCCAGCATTCATGAGCCCTCGCCGCAGCGTCCAGGAGGTTCCCTATGCCGCGCGTCGCTTGTGCCTTTTGGCTAAGCGCTCCAGGGCAGGGCGAGATCCGTCCGGCGACAGTGCCGAAGCCCGGAGTCGACGAGGTGCTGGTGCGCACGCTGTACTCCGGAGTGAGCCGTGGGACGGAGACTCTGGTGTTCCGTGGTGGTGTTCCTGTGAGCCAGCACACGGTGATGCGGGCGCCGTTCCAGGACGGTGAGTTCCCGGCGCCCGTCAAGTACGGGTATCTCAACGTGGGTGTCGTCGAGGAGGGTCCGCCGTCGCTGCTCGGCCGAACGGTCTTCTGCCTCTATCCGCACCAGACGCATTACGTCGTCCCCGCGAGCGCCGTCACCCCGGTACCGGACACCGTGCCCGCCTCCCGGGCCGTGCTGGCCGGCACGGTGGAGACCGCGGTGAACGCCCTGTGGGACGCCGCACCGCTGCTCGGTGACCGGATCGCGGTGGTCGGCGCGGGGATGGTCGGGTGCAGTGTCGCCGCCATCCTCGCCCGGTACCCCGCGGTACGGGTGCAGCTGGTCGACGCGGACCCGGCGCGGGCCGCTGTCGCCGCGGCGCTCGGTGTCGATTTCGCGTTGCCCGAGGATGCCTTGGGCGCATGTGACCTGGTCGTGCATGCCAGCGCTTCCGAGGACGGCCTCGCGCGCTCGCTCGAACTGCTCGCCCCGGAGGGGACGGTGATCGAGCTGAGCTGGTACGGCGACCGACGGGTCAGCCTGCCGCTGGGGGAGGCCTTCCACTCCCGCCGGCTGGTCGTACGCAGTAGCCAGGTGGGCGCCGTCTCCACGGCGTGCCGCGCCCGCCGCACCTTCGCCGACCGGCTCGGGCTCGCCCTCGACCTGCTCGCCGACCCCGCCTTCGACGCGCTGATCACCGGCGAATCCGCCTTCGAGGACCTGCCGCGGGTGCTGCCCCGGCTCGCCGCCGGCGATCTCCCGGCGCTCTGTCACCGCATCCGGTACGAGCCGGCAGACGACTGACCGACAGTGCCGACCGGCAACGCGGGTCTCGGCCCCGTCTGGCCTGAGGCAGCGCACCACTCACCACAACCACCCATCGCACACTGGAGGAGCCCGTTGTTCAGCATCACCGTCCGCGATCACCTGATGGTCGCGCACAGTTTCCGTGGCGCGGTCTTCGGCCCGGCGCAGCGTCTGCACGGTGCGACCTATGTCGTGGACGCCACGTTCCGCCGCGCCGAACTCGATGCCGACAACATCGTCGTCGACATCGGGCTGGCCACCCAGGAACTCGGCGGTGTGGTCGGCGAACTGAATTACCGCAATCTCGACGACGAACCCGCCTTCGCCGGTATCAACACCTCAACGGAGGCCCTGGCCAAGGTGATTGCCGACCGGCTCGCCGACCGCGTACACGCCGGCAACCTCGGTGAGGGCGCGCGCGAGCTGGCCGGAATTTCGGTCACCCTGCACGAATCACATATCGCGTGGGCGAGCTACGAGCGCACGCTGTGACCCGGCCCGGCGCCACCGCGTCGGCGGAGCGCGTGGTGCACTTCGTCCTGCCCGGTGACGTCGACGATCCGTCCGTGCCCAGCGGCGGCAACACCTACGACCGCCGGGTGTGCCGCGACCTCCCGGCGGCGGGCTGGCAGGTGCGTCGGCACGCTGCGCACGGTAGCTGGCCGCAGCCGGACGAGACCGCGCGTGCTGAACTGGCCCTGCTTCTCGGCGCGTTGCCGGAGGGTGCCGTCGTCCTCCTCGACGGTCTGGTGGCCTGTGCCGTGCCTGAGGTCATCGCCTCCGTGGCCGGACGGCTGCGCGTGGCCGTGCTGGTGCATCTTCCGCTGGGCGACGAAACCGGGCTCGCCCCTGGGCCGGCAGCGGAGCTGGACGCCAGGGAGCGCCGTACTCTGCACGCCGTGCGGGCGGTGGTGGCCACCAGCGAGTGGGCCGCCCGCCGGCTCGTCGCCCACCACGGGCTGGCCGCCGCCCTTGTCCATGTCGCCCGGCCGGGGGCCGACGCCGCACCCCTCGCCTCCGGTACGGATGGCGTGAGCGGGCTGCTGTGCGTCGCCGCGGTCACCCCGCGCAAAGGGCAGCACCGCCTGGTGGAGGCCCTTGCGACCGTCGCCGACCTGCCCTGGAGCTGTCTGTGCGTCGGCGGGCTGCGCCGGGATCCCGTATACGTCGGCCAACTGCGGCGGAACATCATGCAGTTGGGACTCGGTGAACGGATCAACCTCGCCGGGCCCCGTGCCGGCGCGGAGCTGGACGACTGCTACGCCGCCGCCGACCTCATGGTGCTCACCTCGTACGCCGAGACCTACGGCATGGTCGTCACCGAGGCGCTGGCGCGTGGGATTCCGGTACTCGCCACGGCCGTGGACGGCGTCCCGGAAGCCGTCGGGTACGCCCCCGACGGCAGCATCCCCGGGCTCCTCGTACCGCCCGACGACCCGGCGGCACTGTCCGGCGCGCTGCGCGGCTGGCTCGGCGATCCGGAACTGCGCCGCAGGCTGAAGGAATCGGCGCGCGGGCGGCGTGCCATGCTGGAGGGGTGGGAGACGACGTCGCAGAGTCTGGCCCGGGTGCTGGAACGAGTTCGGCACCAACCTTGAAGCACGACGTGAGCGCGGCCGACGAGAGCCGATTCGCCCCGGAATGGCTGGAGTTGCGGGAGCGTGCCGATGCCGCCGCCCGTGCGCCGGAGCTGCTCCGGCCGCTGCGCGAGTGGCTGTCCGAGCAGGCCCCGGCCCGGGCCGCGGCAGGCCCCCGCGGGCTGCTGATCCGCGATCTCGGCTGCGGCACCGGCTCGATGGGACGCTGGCTGGCCGTCCGGATGCCCGGTCCGCAGCACTGGATCCTGCACGACCACGACCCCGAGCTGCTCGCCCGCGCCGGGGGCCGGTTGCCCGCGACGGCCGGGGACGGCAGCCCCATTACGGCCACGACCGAGCACGGCGATCTCGCCCGCCTCACCGCCGAAGGCCTCGCAGGCACCGCGCTGGTCACCGCCTCCGCGCTGCTGGACCTGCTGACGCTCGATGAGGTGGAGGCGCTCGCCGCGGCCTGCGCCGACGCCGGCTGCCCGGCCCTGCTGGCGCTCTCCGTCGCCGGGCGCGTCGAGCTCACCCCGTCCGATCCGCTCGACGGCGAGATCGGCGCCGCCTTCAACGACCATCAGCGCCGTGCGGACCGGGGCCGACGGCTGCTCGGTCCGGACGCGATCGCGGCGGCCACCGAGGCGTTCGAGCGGCGCGGGGCGACGGTCCTGGTGCAGTCCAGCCCATGGCGGCTCGGCTGCCCGGAGGCCGCGCTGACCGCCGCATGGCTGCGTGGCTGGGTCGGCGCGGCCTGTGCCCAGCGGCCGGACCTCGCGCCCCGCGCGCTCCCGTACCTGCGACGGCGGCTGGAGGCGTGCGCGGTGGAGGAGTTGAGCGTCACGGTGCATCACACCGACCTGCTGGCGCTGCCCCGGCCGGCGTCCGGGAGCGGGTGATGAAGCGGTCCGTCTGGGCGTGGCTCAGGATGCTCGCGGGAGTGGGCATCCTCGTGATGCTGCTCTGGCACCTGGGAACCGGCGCCTTCCTGGACGGGCTGCGCAGGATCGACGCCGGGACGCTGCTGGCCGCGCTCGCCATCGGCCTGCTGACCACCGTGTGCAGCGCCTGGCGGTGGTGCCTGGTGGCCCGCGGCCTCGGACTGCGGCTGCCGCTCGGCCGGGCCGTCGCGGACTACTACCGCGCCCTGTTCCTGAACGCCGCGCTGCCCGGCGGTGTCCTGGGGGACGTACACCGCGCCGTACGCCACGGCCGGAACGCGGGCGACCTCGGCCGGGGCGTGAGCGCGGTGGTCCTGGAACGCGCCGCGGGCCAGATCGTCCTCCTCGTCGCCGGAGCGGCGGTGCTGCTCGCCCGGCCGTCCCCGGCCCTGGCACGGATCGGACGCCTCATCACCGCGCCCGGCGTGACGGTACTCGCGGCCGTGGGGTGCGCGCTGGTGCTCGCGGCGGCCGGCTGGCTGTACTGGAGCCGAGGCGCCTCGCGCACCGGCCGCGCCGTCCGCGCCGCGCTGACCGGAGCGCGCCGTGGCCTGCTCGCCCGCGGCGTCTGGCCGGGCGTCGCGCTCTCGTCCGCGGTGGTCCTCGCGGGGTACCTCGGGATGTTCCTGCTCGCCGCGCGCGTCGCCGGATCGACCGCGCCGGCCGCCGAGTTGGTGCCGCTGATGGTGCTGGCGCTGCTCGCGATGGCGCTGCCGCTGAACATCGGCGGCTGGGGCCCACGGGAAGGCGTCGCCGCCTGGTCCTTCGGTGCCGCCGGGCTAGGCGCCGCGCAGGGACTCACCACCGCCGTGGTCTACGGGGTGCTCGCCCTCGCGGCGAGCGTGCCGGGCGCCGGGGTCCTGGTCGCCCGGTGGATCGCCGGCCTGCGCGCGGAGCGCCCGCAGATCGAGCTCGAAGAGCGTGTCCTCGCCGAGCACGGTGCGCCGCAGCGGCGGCCGTAGCGCGTCCCGCATCACCGGCGTACCGGGAAACCGCAGGCCGGGCACACCATCGCCGAGCAGCACCGGCGCGACGGTGACATACAGCCGGTGCAGCGCCCGCTCCTCAAGGAACCGCGACACGGTGACGCCGCCGCCTTCGACCAGCACCCGGCCGAGGCCGCGGTGCGCGAGCGTGTCGAGGAGGCGCTGCGGGGCGAACGCCGCGGCGTCCGGGAGCGTCAGTACGTCAACATCGGGGCCATCGGGGCCATCGGGGCCGACCGCCCCGGGCACCTGCTGCCCATCCGGCCCCACCACCCACAGTGTCGGCGCCGCCCCGTCCGTGAACACCTGGCGCCGCAGCGGCACCCGGCTCCGGGGATCGAGCACGACTCGCACCGGGTTGTGCCCCGCGCACGCACGCACCGTCAGCTGCGGATCGTCCGCCACGGCCGTACCGGCCCCGACGATCACCGCATCGGCCAGCGCGCGCAGACGGTGCAGATGACGTCGGTCCTCCTCGCCGGTGACGTAGTCGGCATCGCCCGTGCGTGTCGCGATGAAGCCGTCCAGACTCTGCCCGAGCTGCGCGAACGCGACGCGGGGACCGGCCAGGCACAGCGGCAGATACCGCTCGGCCAGCCGCGCGGCCTCGGGTGAGGCGTCCTGTCCCCACCGCAGCCCGCCGTCCCCGTCCGGCACCAGACCGGCTGCCTCGGCGTCCCCGGCGGTCCGGACACGGCGAAGCCGGTTCCAGGCTGCCGCCGCGCCCAGCTCCGCGGGTGACGACTCGGTCATGCGACGCCGCTCCTCAAGCATTCCTCACGCCATTCCTCACGCCGCTCCCCACCTTCGCGTCCTCACCCTCGCGGGTCCCGGCCGAGCAGCGCCGCATACTCACCGAACGCCTCGACCAGACCGGCCAGCAGTTCCTTTCCCTTCCGGGCGGATGCCAGGGACGGTCGGCCGATGACCCCGGTTTCGGTATAGGCGGCCATACCGAGGGTCAGCAGATGCTTCCGCTCGTCCGCCACGTGATCGGCCGATTCATAACCGGGCCTGACCAGTTCGGGATGGGCGTGCAGCAGAATGGACGTCTCCAATTCCCCCGCATGCATATCGCTGTGCGAAGACGTCCGTACCCCGGCCCGTGCGCGTGCTGCGTCCCAGTCGGCCGAGCCGGGGAAGAGGGCCATACGCGTCCCGCTTCCGGCGGATTCCTGAACCACGTTGCGCAGCACGTAATTTCCGCCGTGGCCATTGACGAGAATCAGGGTGCCGATACCGGACCGGCGAAGCGAATCGGCGATATCCGTCACCACGGCGTGCAGGGTCCGTGCCGAAATGCTGACGGTTCCCGGCCATGCGGCATGCTCGTGCGAGCAGGAGATGGTCAGCGGCGGTAGCAGCTGGACGGGGTGGGCCGCGGCGATTTCTCCCGCGATGGTGCAGGCGATCACGGTATCGGTCGTCAACGGGAGAAAAGCGCCGTGCTGTTCGAGGCTGCCGATGGGGAGTACGGCTGTTTCCGGCTGCCGTGCCCGTACGTCCTCCGTGGTGTCGGCCGGCAGCAGGCCGAGGGCCGGAGTCCGATGTCCCGAAGCGGTCATGGTGTGAAGCATAGGCCGACAGGGGGCAGCGCGTGCCGTGCGGCGGGCGCTTCGGCGGCCTGCCGCCAACCCATCGCACAGGACGCCCACTTGGGACACCTTGTCGTGATGTGAGCGAACGGAGCGGATCGTTTCTTCACTGGGTACCATCGCGGCATGACGGACCCCGATGCTGATGTCGATGTTGATGTCGTGTTGCATGACGCCGCTCGTGTGGAACGGATGGTGGAGGTCCGATTGCCCACCACCTACGGTGAATTCCTCGCCGTCGGCTATCTGGACCGCCATCGCGGAATCGAGCAAGTGGCGCTGGTCCATGGCGATGTCATGGGGGAGACGGCGCTGACCCGGGTGCATTCAGAATGCCTGACCGGAGATGCCTTCGCGTCCACGCACTGCGAATGCGGCGATCAACTGTCCGCCGCACTGGAGGCGATAGTGGCGGAAGGGTGCGGCATTCTCGTCTATCTCCAGGGTCATGAGGGACGGGGAATCGGACTGCTGGCCAAGCTTCAGGCGATGCGGCTGCAGGAGGACGGGCTGGACACGGTCGAGGCGAATATCGCACTCGGTCTGCCGGTCGACGCCCGCGAATACGGCGTCGCGGCCGAGATGCTGCGGGACCTCGGCGTCCACTCGGTGCGGCTGCTGTCGAACAATCCGCGCAAGCGCGAGGCGCTGATCGGACATGGCATCACCGTGGCCGAACAGGTCCCGCTGCTGATGCCGCCCCGCGCGGAGAACATCCGCTATCTGCGGACCAAACGGGAGCGGCTCGACCACGACCTGCCGCACCTGGACGGCGTCCGTGGCCTGTTCTGACGAGCGCAGTGAGGAAGGCCCCGCAGCGAAATGGTCTTGCAACGGTCTCGCAGCAGAAAGGCCACGCAGCGAAAAAGGCCCCGCGATCGGCGTCGCGGGGCCTTCCTCGATGTTCCGGCGCGTGCCGGGTCAGGTCGCCGCCGGTGCGGCCTCGGTCTCGGCCTTGGCCTCAGTGGCAGCCGCGGCTTCCTTGGCCGGTACGACGCGCTCCGCGAGATGACCGAAGATCAGCCCGAAGGCGGTCCACAGCACCAGTTGAACGGCGAGCGTCGACAGCCGGAACTCCCAGAGCGATGTGCCGGGGAATCCGTGCGGCACATTGTCGTAGGCCGGCAGGAAGGCGTACGCGATCCCGATGGCGACCACGAACGCGGCGCCGCCCGCGACCGTGGCGTACCAGTTGCCCAGCTTGGGAGCGAGGCGCCGGCCGAGAATCGTCGCGCCGACGGCCAGCAGGATGCCGAGCAGCATCATCAGGAAGTACAGGGCGGTGCGCTGGCCGATGGTGTCGGGGTCGCCGACGGCCGGCGGGTTGGCCGGGTACTTCAGGAACGGTACGAGATAGACCAGCAGCGCCCCGCCGGACACCAGGACGGCCGTGGCCCGGGTGCTGAAGCGGCCGATCCGGCCCAGTGCGAAGCAGAAGACCAGGGCGGCGATACCGCCCAGCGCCACGCCGTAGACCAGGATGCCGGTCGCCAGGCCCGCTGTGGACTGCATACCGCGGCTGACGGCCTCCACCTCGTGCTCATGGCCGTGGCTGTGGCTTTCCTCGAACGCGATCGCGGCGTCCACCTGCGGTTCGCCCAGGAAGTAGGCGACGACGAGGGTGAGGACACCGGCCGCCAGACCGGCGAGCATGCCGCGCACCAGAAGATTTCTGATGGTGAGGGAGTTCATGGGTGCGGCGTCCGATCAGTGGCAGGGGAAGCCGAGCAGGTGGCGTCCGTCGTGGACCCACTCGTGAACGTCCGTACCGGAGAACACCGAGGTGGCACCCTGCTCCGCGCCGATGAAGTACAGCAGGACCAGCATCAGGACGCCGACGAACAGTGCCCAGGGGGCGAGCGCCTTGAGGGGGAGCGGGGCCGGGGTGATGGTGCCGGCGGCCGGCGGAGCGATGGTCTGAGCCATGGCAGGACCTCCTGAGAAGGGGAACTCGCGTCCCTGTAGATGGAGTGCGTAACGACATGCCGGGTCTGGCTTGCCCGGTCCCGGCCCTGCTGGGCTGAGTCAAAACCGGACATACAGTGGCGCGACCGCGCCGGGATCCCACCGGCTTCCGTCATGTCGTCGTCAATATCATCGGGAAGGTATCGCGAACCGGCCACATGGCCAAGGCCGCACAGGGGGCGGAGGGGCGCAGGACAGGGCGCATCGGCCGGTCAACTTCCCCTGGTGGGCGATCTGTTGTGGATGTCCGGAAAGAGCTGGGGAAGAGTGCATGACAACTCGGGTGACGTTGATCTCACCGGCCGCGGGTTTGGCGCAGCGCGAGGTGCGCTTCGACGACGACGGTCCGTTGAGCGAGGCCGGACTGCGCCGCGCCCGGACCGCCGCCGGAACGCTGCCGGGCGCCGACCGGATCATGGTCTCGCCGTCGATGCGGTGTCGTCGTACGGCCGAGGAACTCGGGCTGCCGGCGGAGCCCATGCCGGCGCCGGCGGGCTGTGCGATGGGCCGGTGGCGTGGCCGGAGCCTGGCGGAGGTGGCCGACGCCGAGCCGGAGGCGGTGTCCGCCTGGCTCTCGGATCCCGGCTTCGCGGGGCATGGCGGCGAATCGCTGCGGCAGCTCTGCGACCGGGTCGGGGCCTGGCTGACGGGGGTGGCCGCCGAGTCGGGGCGCGTGCTCGCCGTAGTGGAGCCGGATGTCGTGCGCGCCGCCACGGTGTGTGCCCTCCGGCTCCCGATGGAGGCGTTCTGGCGGCTGGATGTGGCCCCGCTGACCGCGACCGAGCTGAGCGGTCGCAGCGGGCGCTGGAACCTGGGGCTGGGTCGGTCGCTGGGCCATGGAGGCCGTGAAGAGGGCAGTGGATGAGGCCGTGGGCGAGGTCGGGGGTAAGGGGTTGCGGGCGCGGTGCGCGACAACACCGCTGCCGGGAAAATTGCCGCCTCCACCATCTACACATAAAGGCGACATAAGTGCAGAATAAAGGTGCGCGGCCCCATGCCACGCGAATCCGGCCAGGCTTGCGGACGAAGGAGGCGAGTCGCATGGCCGACGTCTCACACACCAGGGGAGACCTCGCAGGTCACCCCGACGCTTCAGAGATGGCAGCTCGATACGACCGCGTCCTCGGCGGGCGTGACGTAGTACTCGTGGACGGACCGGTGTTCCTGGTCGGCCTGTACTGCGCCATTTCACCGTGGGTCATCCATTTCGCGGCCTCACAGCCCGCACTGGTCCTGCACAACCTCATCCTCGGCATCGCGATCTCGCTGCTGGCGATCGGATTCACCGTCACGCCGGACCGTATGTACGGCCTGAGTGGTGCGATGTGCGCGATGGGCGCATGGCTGATCATTTCGCCTTGGGTCGTCGGGAGCAGTCCGGACGCAGGCGTCATCGTGAACAACATCGTCATCGGCGCCCTGACGCTCCTGCTGGGTGCGATGTGTGTCGGCGTGGCAGGGAAGAGCCGCCGTGCCACGTGATGCGCTCCCTTCGGGAGCGTGCGTGTGAAAAGCCGCCGGCCCGCTCGCCGTCCGTAGACGGTGGGCGGGCCGTGCAATGTGTCTCCGGGCGTTCTGTGGCACCGGGGGTGTTCGGGGCCCTATTCCGCGCCCCGGTCGGCCCGCCCGTGGGTGGGGGCGGTGCCGGGGTCGAAATACTCCCCGGAGAGACCGGCCAGCATTAACCCGCCCGCGATGAGCAGGCCGTGCGCGAGCGCGATGCCCGTGGCCAGGCCGCCGATCGCGGCGGCCAGCACCAGCCAGGCGGTGCCGGGCCGGTCCACAAGCGGCCGCCGGGCGCCGCAGGAGCCTGTCGTGCGGGCGCGAGGACGCGGCGCGGCGTCGTGGCGGAACCTCTCGGCGAGATCGCAGAGTTGGCAGTTGTCGTCGGGGGACACGGGGGCGTCCCTCCTCTCCCGGCAGGGCTGAACCGGCGTGCCGTACGGGCGGGTTGAGTGGGGGGCGTTGCCTCGAATTCCGGCGAACTTAGGTTTACCTTACTGAGGCGGGCTAGGCTGGCGCTGCGGGCCGGACGTACAGCGTCACAGGCGTTGTTGTGCCCTGCGGAGCCCTGCCCGTAACGCCGTTGACCAGAGACGATTCAGAGAGGTGCCGCACCATGCCGCAAGAGAATCAGTCATCCCATGAGGCCCGGGACACGCTGGCCCGGATCGTGTTCGGCGCCATGGCGACACATGCGGTGGGCGCCGCAGTCCGTCTACGGGTCGTCGATCTGATCGGCGACGGTGAGCGCACGGCGGACGAACTGGCGGCGGAGTGTGCGGCCCAGCCCCAGGCGATGGGCCGGTTACTCCGCGCGCTGGCCGGGCTGGGACTGCTCGTCGAGGGCGCGTCGGGCGGCTTCGCCGTCACCCCGGTCGGCGACCTGCTGCGCGGCGACCGGCCGGAGTCGCTGCGGTCGTTCGTGCGGCTGTTCACCGACCCCGCCATACTCCGTGCCTGGGAGCACCTGGGTGACAGTGTGCGCACCGGCGGACCGTCGTTCGACGCGGTCTTCGGCAAGGACTTCTTCGGCTATCTCGCCGAACAGCCGGAACTCTCCGCCGAGTTCAACGCCGCGATGAGCGAGGCCACGCGCGATACGGCCGCTCGGGTGCCGGCGGCGTTCGACTTCGGCTCCTTCGCGACCGTGGCCGATATCGGCGGTGGTGACGGCACCTTGCTCGCCGCGATCCTGGCGGCACATCCGGCGCTGACCGGCATCGTCTTCGACACCGCGGAGGGCCTTGCGCAGGCCGCTGCGAAGCTGGAACGCGAAGGGCTGGACGGCCGCTCCTCCCTGGTGGCCGGGGACTTCTTCGCCACCGCTCCCGAAGGCGCGGACCTGTATCTCCTCAAGAGCGTGATCCATGACTGGAACGACGAGCAGTGCGTGGGCATCCTCCGGCACTGCCGGCGGGTCATTCCGGACGGCGGCCGGCTGCTGATCGTCGAGCCGGTGCTGCCGCCCGTCGTGGACCCGTCCGCCGCCGGCGTCTATCTCAGTGATCTCAACATGCTGGTCAATCTCGGCGGCCGGGAGCGTACCCGGGACGACTTCGAGCGGCTGTGCCGCGACGCGGGTTTCGCGGTCCGGACCGTCACGCCGCTGCCGAAGCCCAACCGCTTCTCCGTCATCGAGGCCGCGCCGGTGTGACGGCCGCCCGGTGCGACGCCCGCCCTCGGATACGTGGGGGCGGGCCGCCGCCGAAGGCGCGTGACTCTGGCCCGCCCAGGCATGCAATAACCGGCCAAATTCGGGTAAATCTCCCTTGTGGGTCATCTGACGGTGGCCTGACACGCCGGAGAGGTGGCGCCCTGTGACTGCTGTGCCCGTCGACGACCACCAAGACTTCGCGGATGCCGACCGCGGCTTCATCGCCCTGCTCGACCCGCCCCAGGTCGTCACGGGGGACGGCCGGGTGGTCTGGGACGCCGAGGCCTATGACTTCCTGGCCGGAAACTGCCCCGACACGGCGAACGAGAGCCTGTGGCGCCAGGGCCGACTGGTGAGCAGACAGGGCCTGTACGAGGTGACCGAAGGCATCTACCAGGTGCGCGGCCTCGACCTGTCCAACATGACCCTGGTCGAGGGGGAGCACGGGGTCATCGTCATCGACCCGCTCATCTCGGCCGAGACCGCGGCCGCGGCGCTGGAGCTCTACCGCAAGCACCGCGGTGACCGACCGGTCACCGGCCTGATCTATACGCACTCGCACCCGGACCACTTCGGCGGCGGACGCGGTGTGCTGCCGAACGGTCACGATGCGGTACCGGTCCTCGCCCCGGCCGGCTTCCTGGAGCACGCGGTCAGCGAGAACGTGTACGCGGGCACGGCCATGGCCCGGCGCGCCGCCTATATGTACGGCGCGGAGCTCCCCAAGGGGCCGGCCGGCCAGATCGGCTGCGGCCTCGGCACCACCAGCTCCACCGGCACCCTCACCCTCATCCCGCCGACCGTGGACATCACCAGCACCGGTCAGGAAGAGATCGTCGACGGAGTGCGCATCGTCTTCCAGCTCACCCCGGGGACCGAAGCGCCCGCGGAGATGAATTTCCACTTCCCGGCGCATCAGGCGCTGTGCATGGCCGAGAACGCGACCCACACCATGCACAACATCCTGACGCTGTGTGGTGCGGTCGTCCGCGACACCAGGATCTGGTCCCACTACCTCAACGAGGCCCTCGCCCTCTTCGGCGACGACGCGGAGGTTGCGTTCGCGTCCCACCACTGGCCGACCTGGGGCCAGGACCGGATCAGGGCCCTGCTGGCGAACCAGCGCGACCTGTACGCGTATCTGCACGACCAGACGCTGCGGCTGCTCAACGAGGGGCTGACCGGCACCGAGATCGCCGAGGAGCTGCGGCTGCCCCCGAGCCTGGACAGGGTGTGGGCCAGCCATGGCTACTACGGCTCGCTGAGCCATAACGTCAAGGCGATCTACCAGCGCTACATGGGGTGGTTCGACGGAAACCCCGCGCATCTGTGGGAGCACCCGCCGGTGGAGCAGGCCAAGCGCTACGTGGAGGCCCTGGGCGGTGTCGACGCCACGGTGGAGAGCGGCAGACGGTACGCCGGCGCGGGCGATCTGCGGTTCGCGGCCACGCTCCTGAACCACGCCGTCTTCGCCGACCCCGGACACTCCGGCGCGCGGCAGGAGCTGGCCGCCGTCTACGACCGGCTGGGCCATGGCTGCGAGAACGGCACCTGGCGCAATTTCTACCTGACCGGCGCCAGGGAGCTGCGCGGCATCCCGGCCGAGGTGCGGGTGGGCAGCAGTAACCCCGAGGTCGCCATGGCGCTGACCGTCGATCAGCTCATCGATTCGCTCGCCATCCGCGTCGACGGCCCCAGGGCCTGGGCATCCGTGCTCACCATGGACTGGTATCTCGCCGACGAGGACCGCACCTGGCATCTGACGCTGTCCAACGGGGCCCTCACCCACCGCAGCACGGCCGGCGCGCCGACCGCGTCCGACGAACAGCCGGACCTGACCCTCACCCTCACCAAGCCCCAGCTGCTGGGCCTCCTCGCCGGCCGGGGGACGGCCGGCGTCACCCAGGAGGGCGAGGCCGGCGCGCTGAACGAGCTGCTCGGCCTGCTCACCACCCCGGACCCCGGCTTCCCCATCGTCACGCCCTGACCCTCACCAAGGCACGCGAAATTAGGTTAGGCTTGCCTAAGTTGAATCGAGGGAGGGGTAGGGCATGCGGGAAACCGAACTTTCCGGGCGGACGGCGCTGGTCACCGGTGCCGGCCGGGGCACAGGCGAGGCCGTGGCCCGGCTGCTGGCCGAGCGGGGCGCGCGGGTGGTCGCCGTCGACCGGGACGCGGACGGCGTCGCCGCGCTGGAGGCCGCACACGGTGCTGCGCGGATCACCGCCCGTGCCGTCGACATCACCGACCGCTCGGCCGTCGACGAGCTGGTGGACGAGGCCGAACGCACCGTCGGGCCGCTGGACATCCTCGTCAACGTGGCCGGCGTGCTGCGGGCCGGGTCCGTCGTCGAACTCACCGACCAGGACTGGGCGGACACCTTCGCCGTCAACACCACCGGCGTCTTCCAGGTCTGCCGCGCCGTGGCCCGCAGAATGACCGCCCGCCGGTCCGGCAGCATCATCACCGTGGGGTCCAACGCGGCGGGCGTGCCCCGCGCCGGCCTGGCCGCGTACACCGCCTCCAAGGCCGCCGCGACGCTCTTCACCAAAAGCCTCGGCCTCGAACTGGCCCGCAGCGGCGTGCGGTGCAACGTCGTGTCGCCCGGCTCCATGAGCGCCCCCACACAGCGGCAGCCGTGGACCGAACCGGACTCCCGCAGCCGCGTCGTCGAGGGGGACCTCACGGCCTGCCGCGTCGGCATCCCGCACGGCCGGCGCACCGAAGCCGTCGACATCGCCGAGGCCGTCGGCTTCCTCGTCTCGGACCGCGCCCGCCACATCACGATGCACGACCTGTACGCCGACGGTGGCGCGGCGCTGCACGCCTGAACCGCCGCGCCCGCGGGCTGCCCCGGCCCGCCCCCTCCCATATCCGCGAAAGGCCCCCCATGCCGCTCCCTGCCATCGCCCCCTACCCCATGCCCGGCCCGGCCGTGCTGCCCGCGAACCGGGTCGGCTGGACCGTGGACCCCGGCCGGGCCGTGCTGCTCGTGCACGACCTGCAGAACTACTTCCTGCGCGCCTTCACCCAGGACGCCGCGCCGCTCACCGAACTCCTCGACAACGTGGGCCGGTTGACGAAGTGCTGCCGCGCGGCCGGCATCCCCGTGGTCTACTCCGCGCAGCCCGGCGGCCAGACCCCGGCCCAGCGCGGACTCCAGCAGGACTTCTGGGGCGATGGCGTGCCGGACGACCGGGACGCCGAGGGGATCGCGGCGGCCGTCGCCCCGCAGCACGGTGACACCCTGCTGACGAAGTGGAAGTACAGCGCGTTCGCCCGCACCGATCTCGCCGAGCAGATGTACGACCTCGGACGCGACCAGATCGTCATCGTGGGTGTGTACGCGCACATCGGCGTGCAGCTGACCGCCGGTGACGCATGGATGCGGGACATCCGGCCGTTCGTCGTCGCCGACGCGGTCGCCGACTTCTCCCAGGCCGACCACATCCAGGCGCTGCGCTGGGCCGCGCGCACCTGCGCGGCCGTCACCACCACCGACGCCCTCGTCCAGGACATCGAGGGGGCCTGACCGTCATGCCCCTGACGCTGCAACGGATCCGCGAAGTGCCGCTCACCGCCGCCCAGACCGGTATATGGCACGCGCAGGCCCTCGACCCCGACAGCCCCGCGCAGAACACCGCGGAGTGCATCGAGATCCATGGCCCGGTGGACCCGGTGCTCTTCGCCGAGGCGCTGCACCGGACCGTCGGCGAGGCCGACGCACTGCGCGTACGCATCGAGGAGACCCCCGACGGACCACGGCAGTCCGCCCTCGAAATCGAGCCGCCGGGGCACGGCTTCCCACTGCACGCGACGGTCCTCCTCGATCAGGGCGATCCGGACGCGGTCGCCGACGCCTGGATGCGCGACGACCTCGCCCGCCCCTTCGACCTGGCCACCGGGCCACTGTTCCGGCACGCCCTGTTCCAGGTCGGCGAGCGCCGCTGGCTCTGGTACCAGCGGGTGCACCGCATCATCCTGGACGGCTTCGGCTACGCCCTGGTCGCCCGCCGGGTCGCCGAGGTCTACACCGCACTCGCCGCCGGGCAGGAGGCCGGGCCCAGCCCCTTCGGACGGCTCGCGGACCTGCGCGCCGAGGACACCGCGTACCGCAATTCCGAGGCGTACGACATCGACCGCGCCCACTGGCGCGACACCTTCGACGGCCGGCCCGGGGCGGCCACCCTCACGGGGCGCACCGCCCTACCGTCGCGTACTTCGCTGCGCAGCACCGCCCGCATCGGCCCCGACGGCACCGCCAGGATCGAGGCGCTGGCCGGTGCCATCCACGCCACCTGGCCCGAAGTCCTCATCGCCACCCAGGCGTTGTACGTCGCCCGTACCACCCGCACCACCGAGGTCGTTCTCCGGCTGCCGATGATGGCCAGGACGGGCCCCGCCGCGCTGCGCGTCCCCGCCATGGTCATGAATGTGCTGCCGCTGCGCCTGACCGTCACCGCGCAGACCACCTTCGCCGAGCTCACCCTGCAAGTGGTCCTCGGTATCCGCGCTGCCCGCCGCCATCAGCGCTACCGCCACGAGGACATCCGCCGCGACCTCGGACTGCCCGGCGCGCTGTGGGCGCCGGCCGGCCCGCTGGTCAACGTCATGCCCTTCGACTACGGACTGGAGTTCGCCGGCGCCCGCAGCGACGCCCGCAACGTCGCTGCCGGACCCGTCGACGACCTGACCGTCAACATCTACGACCGGGGCGACGGCGCGGGGCTGCGCATCGACCACGATGGCAACCCCGCGCTGTACGAGGAGCGTGAACTCGCCGCCCACCAGGCCGGATTCCTGGACCTGCTCGGCCGGATCGCGGATGCCGACCCGCATGCGTTGCTCGGACGGTAGGGCGGCCCCTCACACCGTGGAGTCGCCGGCCAGCGCGTACAACAGCTCATAGGCGGTGGTCACCAGGTGGCAGGTGCGGCCGCGGCGGGTGGCGACGGCGGCCAGGCCCGTCAGGGACGCGGGGTGGTAGCCGAGGAACGCCTGCTGGCCGAAGGTCGCCCCGACGTGGAAGAGCAACGGCCCGCCCGCGGCCGGATGCTGATACCAGGTCAGAGTGTGGGTGTCGCGGTGCCGCCAGCCCCGGCGCAGCTGCGGGACCTGCACATCGAACAGCGGCAGGGGCATCGTGGTGGCCTCGGGGGAGAGGTGCGCTTCGAGGTAGGTGAGCAGATCGTCAGGGGTGGCGCGGACGGCACCGGCGGCGATGAAACCGCCCATGTCGGAGGTGGGGACGGGCGCGTTGCCGGTCTTGCGGTGACCGACGGCGTCGGTGCCCGTGGTGCCGGGGCTCAAGGTGGTGCCGGTCAGCTTGAGGGGGTGCAGCACACGGTCGGTCAGCAGGGTGGCGTAATCGGAGCCGGCGGCCCGGGACATGGCCGGGCCGAGCAGCGCCAGCCCGAAGTTGGAGTAGCACCAGCGGGTGCCGGGAGGGTGCCGGGTGCGGGTGCGGGCGAAGGTGCTCAGCAGACGCTCGGTGTCGTACCGGGTGTAGGCGTTGCCGTACGGGTGCAGCAGGGCGCCGGCAATCAGATCGCGGGGGATACGGGGCAGCCCGGAGGTGTGGGTGGCCAGATGCCGGAGGGTGATCCGGCGCGAGTTGGCATACGGGAGCGGCAGGTCCGGCAGATGGGCGGCGAGCGGGTCGTCGAGCGACAGCACGTCGGACCGGGCCAGTTCGGCGAGCAGCAGCACGGTGTAGGTCTTGGAGAGCGAACCGAGCTCATAGCGCAGCGCATGGCGGGGTGTCGGCGGTGCGAGCGCGGTGCCGCCGGTGATGACGGTCCGTCGGTCGTTCCGGGTCACGGCGAGCACGACGTCCGGGGCGTCGATCACGGTGAGCGCCTCCGCGAGGCGGTCCGCGAGCAGGCTGTCCCGGCTCATCAGGCGACGTCGGCGGAGAGCGCCCGGGAGGTGGCCATCGCTGAGGCGAACGCGGCCACCAGGGTGGGGTGGTGGACGACATCGAAGACCTCCGCCGGATCGCCGTCCGGCATTCCGCGCTGCATGGGCATGGCACCGGACTCGGACTGCGCGGCGGCGTACCGCTCCCACACCCGCGCGTCCAGTGTGGGCCGCGGCAAACACGCGTCGACGAAGAGGAGTTCGCCGAGCAGATCCCAGTGTTCGAGATCCGCCCAGTCGTCCATCCAGGCGGGCAGGTACAGCTCCAGGTAGGTGGCGATCGCGGGTGGGATACGGTCCGGGGCCTCGCCCCAGTTGGTGAGGTGGAAGACGGTGTGGGTGATGTCGTAGGCGATGTGCAGCTGCACCGTCCACGGTTCGGGCCGCCGGCCGAGCCAGGTGCGTTCCACGGCCCGGTCGAAGTCGGCGCTGGGCGTGAGCCCCATCTTGCGTTCGGCGTTGAGCACGCCGAGCCGCCGGTTGGGCACCACCTCCAGCGCCGTCCAGGTGGTGGTGCGCCGGCTGACCTCCATGGCCGACTCCAGGCCGGGATGCCGGTAGCCCAGTTCATGGAAGGCCGCATAGATCTCGATGGGAACGGGGGAGAGGGGCTCGTCGTGCTGGAGGGCGGCCAGTACATTGCCGCCGTCCAGCAGCTCCCGCCAGGCGAAGTCCAGCAACTGCCCGGCGCGGGCGTGCTGCCGGGAACCGGCCACGCCCTCCCGGAACAGCACCTGCATATTGATCACCAACTCCCCGATGGGCTTGAGCCGTTCGATGACGGCGGCGCCGGTGGTTTGGTCCTCGGGGGTCAGCCGAAAGTGCTCGCGGTGCTCGTCGAGCCAGGTCAGAGCCCGGTCACCGACACCGTGCAGCATTGCGGGGGGTGCGGCCGTCACTGTCACGGGGCTGTCTCGCTTTCGCAGGGGATGCGTTCGGCCACCGCCGCCCCGGCACCGCCCCGGGCCCCGGCCTCGTCGGAGGCGATACGGGCCAGGGTGCCGGCGAAGGCGGTCACCAGGGTGGAGTGGTAGCAGGCGGTGAACGCCTCGCCGGGGTCGTCCGGGCGCGGCAGGTCGCCGATCTCAGCGACGCTGCCGTCGGCGGCCTGCGCATCGGCCAGCCGCTGCCAGGCCACCGGGTCGTACGGAGCGGCGGGCAGGCAGGCGGTCACCGCCAGCAACTCGCCCACCAGGTCCCACACTTGTTCCGCCAGCCAGTTCTCCAGCCAGGACGGCAGCCAGAGGCGCAGATAGCCGGCGAGTTCCGGGGACAGCCGCCGGCGGGCGCGTCCCCAGTCGGTGAGGTGGAAGACATCATGGGTCACGCCGTACGCGGCCTTGCGGTCCAGCGCCCATGGCTCCGCGAGCCGGCCGAGGCCGGTCTGCGCCAGCACGGCGTCGAAATCCGTGTGGTGCGACAGCCCGATGCGTCGCTCCGCGTTGAGCACGCCGAGCGTACGGGTGTGATCGTCGCGCGCCACTCGCCAGCTGCGCAGCCCGGTCGTCGTCCGCACCAGCTCCTCCACACCGGCGTTGCGCAGGCCGGCTTGGGCGAACGCCCCGTAGAGCTCCACGGGATAGGTGGCATGCGGCTCGCCGTGGATCAGCTCGGCGAACACCTCCCCGTCACGCGTCTCGTGCCACGCGAAGGCGAAGAGCCCGTCCGCCACCGCACGGATGCCGGCGCACGGATGCGCCGCACCGATGAACTGGGTCAACTCGGCCAGCTCGCCGAGCGGTTTGAGGGTCAGATTGGGATCGGCGTCCGTCGTCACGTTCTCGGGCAGGTGGAAGGACGCGCGGGCCCTGTCCAGCCACCCCAGGCTGTCGCCGACCAAACGGTCCAGCAGCCCCGGGTCGCCCCGGCCGCCGGTCACCACCCCCGTCCGTAGAACCGCTGGGCGGCCACGACATGCAGCGTCACCCGGGGATCGCCGCCGCTCATCTGACGGACGAAGGCCAGCCCGCTGTCCAGGCCCAGCGTCGGCGGCACCTCTGGCAGTCGGGCCAGCCAGCGGCCCAGGCCCGCCGCCTGCAGCCAGTCCCGGCGGCGCACCGCACGGACGAAACCGCGGGCCAGATCGCCGGTGCGCGCCGCCAGCTCGTCGTCGAGCGACGAGCCGAGTCCGGGCAGCGCGAGCGCGGCCAGTTGCGACACCCGATGGGCAAGCTTTGGCCAGGGATCGCTGGTGACCCAGGCCGCACCGACCTGCGGTGCCGGGGGCCAGTGGTTCGCGCCACCGGGCAGAAACGCGTGCGAGGCCTCGACCAGGCCCCGGTAGCTCCACACCGACACCTCCGAGGCGTCCGCTTTCGGTGGGAAGGCCGCGAGGGCTTCCCGTACGACCGTCTCGTCCTCACCGCCGGGTCCCGCCCGGTGGTCCAGCGCATACGGCGCGAGCGCGTCGGCGCCCAGCACCCGGATCGCGGCCAACGCCAACGCATCGCCCTGCCGCAGAATGCGGGAGAGCGCATAGGGGTCGCCCTCACCCCGTTGGGCGAGGGCGACCCCAGATGCGGCATCGGCGACCACAGCGCTCAGTGGGACTGCTCCCTGCGTCTGCTCTGCCAACGCACTGCCCCTTAGCGGGCGTCGGGCTTCGGACGGGGGGTCGGAGGCGAGGCCACGAGCAGGCCGAGCAACACCAGGCCGCCCCCGCACTCGCGGGTATCGCGGAACACACCGTCAGGTTCGGCGGGTTCCACCAGGCCCTCGACCTCGGCGTCCAGGGCGGCTGCCTCGATCCGGGCTGTGCGATCCGTAACCATTGGAACCATCTCCTTCTTCGGTGAGGTACCAGCTCACACAGCCTTACATCCGCCACATTCGGTCGCAAGCGGTGTAAATCGGTGGAAAGAGCTCCCTTGTGAGGCTCCGATATTCACCCGGCCGGTCGGAGGTCACCTCAACTTCCCTGCCCTGCACGGTCATTGGGCCCCTCCGCAGGCCGTCTCGTCATCACCCTGCGTATTCATCGACCGTGGCATTCGGGTGTACAGGGGATGTATAGGTGGCGGCGCGGGCCGGCGTTATGGGGCGATGTACGGGGTGGTCGTGCTCAGGGTGGTGAAGCCCAGACGCCGCAGAATCGGGCGGCTCTCATCGGACGCATCCACCTGTACGTAGCGAACGCCGCGCTCCCCGGCGATGCGGGCGCGGTGGGCGACAAGTGCCCGGTAGACGCCCCGGCCGCGCCAGGCGGGCAGGGTGCCGCCGCCCCACAGCCCCGCGAAGTCGGTCCCCGCGGGCAGTTCCATCCGCGCCGCGGACACCGGCAGGTCACCGGCCATCGCCACGGTCATCACGACCGAGTCCGGATCCTCGGCGAGCCGGCCGAGCAGCCGGTGCCGCAGCCGGGCGCCGGGCGTACCGAAAACCTGCTCATGCACGCTCACCATGAGCTCCACGCCGGCCGCGTCGGTCACCGGCACCAGTCGCACGCCCTCGGGCGGCGCGATGTCCGCCGGCGCGGCGTTCGCGCACAGGTCGTGCACCGGCGCCACCATCAGCGCCTCCGCCGGCTCCGCTGCGAAACCGGCCGCCAGCAGCCGTTCGCCGAGATCAGCGGGCCGGTCATGGGCGTACACCTTCCACTCGAACGCACGCCCGAGCGAGGCGAAGTGCCCCACCTGTGCCGCGATGGCCGCATCGACGCCGGACTCGTCCAGGTCCGACCACACGACACCGTTCCAGTCGTCGGGGCCACCGACCTGACGCACCACGTCGCCGTCCCGCTCCACCCGGGCGCCGGGGGAGTCGGCCGGTACGTCGTGCCGCATCTGCCGGTCGAAGAGGGCCAGCACCGCATTGTCGTCCACGTCTTCTATGTCCTCGTCTTCGCTCTCCTGGGCGGAGATCGATGCCGACTTCGGCGATGCGCCGCTGCTGCTGGCCACCACTATGGACGGGCGCCGACTGGACAAGGCGGGCGCTCAGCTGGTGGTGCCCTCGGATCGCTGCGGGGCGCGCTATATCAGCGCGATCACCGGCATCTGGGTCGGGACCTGCGCTGCTCCCGAAAATTTGTCTACCACTGCACGACTTCGAACAGCCGGTGGGCAGCCTGTGTAAGTTGACCCCGTGCAGATACCGGGAAGCAGCGCGAGGCGGGCCATACGTGGCCTGACGGGCGCGCTGTTGAGTCTGCTGCTGGGCTGCGTGAGCCACGTCTCAGCAGGTGGCCGGCTTCCCGGGCCGGAGTGGCTCGCAGTCACGTTCGCGGTGCTCGCCGTGGCGGGCGTGGGGCTGACCCGCAGGCGCCGGGCCTTCGACGTCCTGGTGTTGGTGCTGGGCGGGGCCCAGTCGGTCCTGCACATCGTCCTCCACACGGCCGCGACGGCCGCCGAAGTCCCGGCGGTGCCGTCAGGTCATCTGTACCATCACGGCGGGATGGCGTCCGGCACGACACCGGACCGGGCCGGCACCCATTACGCGGTGCACGACGGCGCCCATGTGATGTCCGCCGGCATGACGCTCGCGCACGGCGCCGCGGCCCTGGGCACGGCGGTGTGCCTGGTCTACGGGGACCGGCTGCTGCGGCGGCTGGCCGCGATGATCGTTCCGAGGTTCCGGCTCCTCCGGCTGTCGCCGTTTCCGGCCGCCACGCCGAGGCTGTTGCCGTGCGGCCCGCTGGTGCTGGTCGCCAGGTACGGGGTGCTGCTCGCGTGCGGCCTGCCGCGCCGAGGGCCGCCGCTTCCGCTACCGGCCTGACGACAGTTCGCCCCCCGCCGCACCCTCCTCATCGCGCGACAACGATGCGCGTGGGTGGGTATGACGTGCTGCCATTCCTCGAACGTGAAGTCAGGCCGCTTCGCGGCTTCTGCTGCGTTTCCTGCCACGCCGCTGTGAAGCGGCGGTTCCCTCATCTGACTTCGCGCTGAGCGTCTGCGGGCTTGCCTGCGGGCGCGTACCTGGAGTTCCGCATGTCCACTTTGTCTGAAGAGCCGCCATCCAGAGCCGGTACCGAACCGACCGGCCAGTCATCCCACGCAGACGCCTCTGCGGCGACCGCAACCGCGACCGCACCACCCCCCTCTCCCACCAACGATGTTCCTCAGGCGAATCGTTCCCGGCGCGGGGTGCGGGCGCTGCTGATGCGCCTGCACTTCTACGCGGGTGTGTTCGTCGCACCGTTCCTGGCCGTGGCCGCCCTGACCGGGCTCGCCTACGCCTTCGCCCCGCAGCTCGACCAGCTGGTGTACGGCAACGAGCTGACCGTAGAGAAGGCCGAGGGCAGGCCGCACTCGCTGAAGGACCAGGTCACGGCCGCCCGCACCGCTCACCCTGAGGGGACGCTGGCCTCGGTCATCACCCCTGCCGCCCCGGAGGACACCACCCGTGTGGTGCTGGCCGTCCCCGAGCTGGGCGAGAAGCGGCGCACCGTCTTCGTCGACCCGTACACCAACGAAGTCAAGGGCGCGCTGACGACCTCGTTCAACTCGACGCCCATGACCACCTGGCTCGGCGATTTGCACCGCAACCTGCACCTGGGCGAATTCGGTCGCCTGTACTCGGAGATGGCCGCCAGCTGGCTGTGGGTGATCGTCGCCGCCGGTCTGGTGCTGTGGCTTGTGCGCGGCCGGTCCAAGCCCGGCAAGCCGGTCCGGCGGGCGCTCCTGCCGGACCGCAGCGCCCGCGGTGTCCGCCGTACCCGCAGCCGGCACGCCACCATGGGTGTCTGGCTGGCCGCGGGCCTGTTCTTCCTCAGCGCCACTGGCCTGACCTGGTCCACCTATGCGGGCGCCCGCTTCGAAGCAGTGCTGGACCAGGCCCACGCTCGCACCCCCGAGCTGAACACCTCCCTGTCCTCCACGCCCGGCGGCTCCCACGGTGAGCACGCACACCATGGCGCACCGGGCACCGCGAAGCAGGCCGCTGATCCCATCGCCGATGTCGGCCCGGTCCTGGCCACCGCGCGGGACGCCGGGCTCACCGGCACCGTCCAGCTGACCCCGCCGGCGGACGAGCACAGCGCCTGGTCCGTCGCGCAGAACGACAAGGTGTGGCCGGTACACCTGGACCAGGTCGCCGTCGACGCCGGCACCCGCGAGGTCACCGCCCACAACCGGTGGTCCGACTACCCGCTGCTGGCCAAGTTCACCAAGCTCGGCATCCAGCTCCACATGGGTGTGCTCTTCGGCCTGGCCAATCAGCTCGTGCTCGCGGCGATCGCCGTCGGCGTGCTGTTCATCACGGCTTGGGGCTACCGCATGTGGTGGCAGCGCCGACCCACCAGGGAAGACCGCAGCGCCGCACTGGGCAAGCCGCCCGTCCGGGGAGCTTGGCGTCAGCTGCCCCTGCCGGTTCTCCTCCTCGGCATCCCGGCCGTGGCGGCCGTGGGCTGGGCACTGCCGGTCCTCGGCGTCACCGTCCTGGGCTTCCTGGTCGTGGACGTAGCCGTCGGGCTCGTCCAGCGCTACCGCCGCAGCCGCATCGCCGCATCCCGGTAGGCCAACCATCCGTCTGCCGTGAGGGGGCGCACCCGCGTACCCCTCACGGCGGACGGTGAAGCAGGCGCATCAGTGGGCGGCCGCATCAGTTGGCGGCCACACCGTCGAGCCGTCTGGTCCAGGTCGCGTCGCAGAGGCTCGTCTAGGGCCTGTCCGGCGGATCATGTCGGGCGGCCGGCAGTGGGTGGAGCAGGTTGGGCCCTCCGCGAAATGCCTCGACATCGGTCGGGGTGATCGGGGATGCTTCGCGCGATGATCAGAATCAACGACACGCCGCCCGCATGGGACGAACGCACCCAGCTCACCACGTTCCTCGACTACGCACGGGAAACCGCCCGCGCCAAGTGCGACGGCGTCTCGGCGGAGAACGCCCGCAAGGCGCTCCTGCCGGGCTCACCGCTGATGACCATGAGCGGAGTGATCAACCACCTCCGTTGGGTCGAGTACTACTGGTTCCAGGTGGTCTTCCTCGGCGAGGAAGACCGGGCCCCCATGACGGATGAAGACCCCGACCGCGAGATGCGTATCGCCGTCGACTTCCCGCTCACGCAGTTGCTCGACGAGTACGCCGAACAGAGCGCCCGCTACCGCGAACTGGTCGCCGGGAACGACCTGGACAAACGGGCCGAGGGAACCATCCGCAACGGCCTCCACGTCGACCTGCGCTGGATCCTCCTCCACCTCACCGAGGAGACAGCCCGCCACAACGGCCACCTGGACATCCTGCGCGAGATGCTCGACGGCACGACCGGCGACTAGTACTGCAACGGTGTTTGTTGTGACGGTTGGGCAGGCGGGTCGTTGGTCTGAGTATGGGTGGGGACCTTGCTGATGTCAGGGTGTGGGCCGGTGAACTGGACGCTGTGCATGGCCGGTTCGTGCATCGGTTTTCCAGGACGGAGCCGCGGGAGTCGGCGCTTGGCTATATGCGGGGACTGATCGCTCCACTGGAGCGGAAGAACGGCTGGACCCTGGCCGAACAGGCCGGTCATGCCGCTCCGGACCGTATCCATCGACTGCTGAACCGGATCGAGTGGGAAGCCGATGAGGTCCTCGAGGATGTGCGCGACTACGTCGTCGAGCACCTCGGCGACCAGGACGCGGTGCTCATCGTGGACGACAC
>NZ_JBFAIP010000079.1:0-29904 GCF_040654775.1 Streptomyces sp. NPDC050636 | reverse complement strand
AGACTTCCTCCACACCTACAACCACCACCGCTGCCACACCGCACTGGACGGCAAGCCACCCATCAGCCGTGTGAACAACGCTCCAGGTCAATACAACTAGCGCCCGTATTTCCCGCCAAGGTTGCCCATCACATGGGGCAACACGACCAGAGGAGCTGAGCCAGAACCAGATCTCGTGAACAGCGCCGCACACGCTGATCACTGGTTGCTGCTCGAACTCATCGACAAACGCTCTCCTTGGAAACGAACGAAGCCAGCCGCGCGACATTCCTAACGGCGTCACGGCGTCACGGCGTCACGGCGTCACGGTGTCTCCCCGATCACGGGCGGAGGCTTGCGCGACGGCAGACGGTGCCGAGCCGGTGGCTGATCCCGCCGATCCCGCCGATCCTGCTGATCGCCCGGCGTACGGCGACCGTCGGCCTCGACCACGAGGGTGGTGGGCCGGAAAATTCATGTGCGGATCAGGTATCGGGTTGTCAGGCTGAGATCATGAAGTCTCAGCGCGACCCCGCCCCCGGCTCTTCCACCAGGCCCCGGGCGACGGACTGGATCACCACGCCCATCACTGCGGATCTCCTGCTCGGTGCGCTCGATGTGGAGCGCACCGAGCACGGGGTCCTGCCGCACCGGCTGCCTGCCCGGGCGCGCGCACAGTGCGCCGACAGTCAGCTGGCCCTGGCGGAGACCCAGCCGTCGGGTGTACGGCTCGCGTTCCGTACCAGTGCCACGGCCGTCGAGCTGGACACGCTCCGTACCAAGATGTCCTACCAGGGCGCCCCGCCCCGTCCGGACGGTCTGTACGACCTGCTCGTCGACGGCCGCCTGGCCGGGCAGTCCAGTGTGCCCGGAGGCAACGTCCTCATGGTGGACATGACCACCGGGGCTGCGGAAACCCGGCCCGGCCCGGTCGGCACCGTACGGTTCACCGATCTGCCCGACCGTGTGAAGGACGTCGAGATTTGGCTGCCGCACAACGAGATCACCCGGCTGGTCGCCCTGCGCACGGATGCTCCCGTCGAGGCCGTGCCGGACGAGGGCCGTAAGGTGTGGCTGCACCACGGCAGTTCGATCAGCCACGGCTCCGACGCCGCAAGCCCCACCACGACCTGGCCGGCGCTGGCCGCCTCCCTCGGTGGCGTGGAGCTGATCAACCTCGGTCTGGGCGGCAGCGCCCTGCTTGATCCGTTCACCGCCCGAGCCCTGCGGGACACCCCTGCGGACCTGATCAGCGTCAAGATCGGCATCAATATCGTCAACACCGATCTGATGCGTCTGCGTGCCTTCACTCCGGCGGTACACGGCTTCCTCGACACCATCCGCGAGGGGCATCCCACTACTCCGCTGCTGGTCGTCTCGCCCATCCTGTGCCCTATCCACGAGGACACCCCCGGCCCCAGTGCCCCGGACTTCAGCAACCTGAGCGAGGGAAGGCTCCAGTTCAAGGCCGCGGGTGACCCCGCGGAACGGGCCGGCGGGAAGCTGACACTCAACGTCATCCGGAACGAACTGGCCCGCGTCGTGAAGCAGCGGGCGGCCGACGATGCGAACCTGCACTATCTCGACGGCCGCGACCTCTACGGCGAGGCGGACTTCGCAGAGCTGCCGCTGCCCGACCAACTCCACCCGGACGCCGCCACACACCGCCGTATCGGCGAACGTTTCGCAGCCCTGGCTTTCGACATCGACGGACCGTTCGCCGCCGAGCGTGCCTGAGGCGCCCGCTCCGGCGGTTACGGTGCCGAGGTAGACGTATCCGCGCTTGTCGTAGCGGAAGTGGGAGGACGACGGCCCCGACCACGAACGGGACGACCACGAACGGGACGACCACGAACGGGACGGCCACGAACGGGACGGTCATGAATGGGACGACTGCCACCACCGCCACCGGAGCACACCAACGATCAGGCCGCCCCACTTGGCCACAGACCGGGCGCCGCCGGTTCGATTCCGGGCGCGGCGTAGCGATGAGCACGCGAGTGAGCCCAAGTCCAGCGGGCCCTACAGTCCGTACCGCCGGGCCGACTCCTCCTCCTGGGCCAGCCGGTGCAGCGCCCGCAGCACCGGCTCGAAGAGAATCGCCGCCGCAACGGCGGTCTCGACCTTCTCCGCCTCGGAGGGATGGGTTTCCACGAAGTCCAGGTCGCGGATGGCTGCTTGGTGCATGAGCCGGGCATACGGTGCCATCAGCTCGGCGTCCCAGGGATAGCCGAGCCGGAGGAGCGTGGCCACCGCCACCACCAGCGCACGGTGGTCGGGGGACAGCTCGCCCAGTTCCCGGGCGGTCGACCAGCCCAGTGTCTCAAGCAGCCGGTCCACCTCGCGGCGGGCGGCGGCCACCGTCTCGTCCCCATCGTCCGGATCAGGCCCGTGCGGCAGTGCCCACAGCGCCGCGCCCAGGCGGATCGTGCGGCCCAGCGAGTGGTCGTCGACATGCCCGAGCACCTCTTTGGCCGTCGCCACTGGGAGCCGGCCGACCTCGATCAGCGCGCGCACAAGACGCAGCCGGCGCAGATGGCTCTCGTCGTACTCGGCCGTCGTCGCGCCGATCCTGCGGCCCGGTGCCAACATCCCTTGCCGCAGGTAGTACTTGATCGTCGCGGTGGAGACGCCGCTCCGCTCGCTCAACTCTGCCAGCCGCATCTCTTGCACCCCTCATCGGATAGCGCCATTATCCAAGACGTCAGGGATGGATAACTCCATTATCCAACAGGTGCTTTGGAGGCAGCATGTTCGCCAAGCCGATACCGGGTCGCACCACCGCAGCCAACGAGGGCGACGTGGTGGTGCTGTTGATCGGAATGCGCATCAACCACTTCTGGGCGGTGCACCAATGGGTGCCGGTGTTCCTGTCCATGCTGCGCATGCTCAGCGAGCTGACCAAGGACAAGAGCCGGGGGCTGCTCGGCCGCACTCTGCTGACCGGATCGCCGCGTACGTACTACGTGGTCCAGTACTGGGAGTCCAAGGAGAAGCTCTACGCGTACGCCTCGTCGCCGGACATGTTCCACCACAGGGTGTGGGCGATCATCAACCGCAAGGAGCGCAAGGGCAAGGTGCGCCAGCATGTGGGGCTGTGGCACGAGTCGTACATCGCGCCTGAGGGATCGTACGAGTCGATCTATGCCGACATGCCTCCCTACGGGTTGGCCGCGGCCACCGGGGTACTGCCCGTCGAGAGTCGCGGCCGGCGTGCGGCCGACCGGTTGGCGCACCGGACCGTCGGAGCCACCAATGGCTCCTCAACACCTGCGAGTTGACCGGTCGAGTCTCCATAGTGCAGTGGCGCGACGACCTGGCGGCGGAGTGGGCGCACCGCCTGGGGTTCGGCCCCGACACCGATCCGTACCCGCAGTTGGCCGCCGGGATGGCGCCAACCGCCTGCGACACCGTGCTGCAGCGGCGGAGCTGCAGCAACGGCGCCGAGGGGCCAACGACTGCGCCGGCTGGCCGCGTCCGTCAACAAGCCTTCCGGGAGAGGCGGACGTGCTCGTCGACGGCGCGGCGGTGCGCCGACTACCCCGATCATGGTGAAGCGATCCGCTACCGATCTTGCTCACCAACCGGTCGCCGGACGAACGCCAGCGAGTGCGGGCCCGAGCGGGCGACGACCGCCCGGTACCCGTGCTCATGCTTTCGACTGGTAGCCGTCGTAGTCGTTCCAGGAAGGATGTTGGGTCATCAGTTGTTCCCAAGTGGGCCAGGATTCCTGGGTCTTTTGGCGGACGAGCTCACCCGGCATGCTGAATGGTGGGGCCTTATGCGGATTGCCGAGTGCTTGCCCAACGATCGTGTCGTAGAGCACGGGCGCGGCGTGCAGGCGAGGCAACGCGGCATGGATGCGGTGGACGTACCCGGCCGGGACGGTGTGCGGTCCTTCGGGGCCGAGGTCGTATCCGGCACCGGTCGTTACCAGTGCGATTTCCGGGCGTTTGCGGATGGCGATCTCGTAGTGCAGGTGCAGGGCGACCGCATCCCATACGATTTCGACCTTTTCGGGTGACAGTCCCTGGTCGGTGAGGAAGCGAGCGGCCAAGTCGGCACCGTCGATATCGAAGCGCTGATCGCCGTTGCCCTCGGGGCTGAGCCCGGCGTCGTGCAGAAGGCAGCCCAGAAACAGCAGCTCGTCGTCGTAGTCATGGTCGGGTTGCAGACCTTGCTGCGCGCCGAGGAAGCGCCCGTAGAGATAACTGCGCATGCTGTGGTTGAAGATCGCAGGGTCCTCGATGCCATGTACGTAGCGCACCGCTTTGAGCGCCATGTCGGTACGAGGGAAGGGAAGTCCCGGGTATGTGTTGTCCATTGGATCAGCCTTCCTGGGCTTGGTGAGTGGGCGGTTGGCTCGTTCGGGCACGGTTTCGGATCCGCCGCAGGGCGAGCAGTCCGCCGACTCCCGGGATGAGGGCGTGCCATCGGGCGCCCGATGAGGCGGCTGGGGGGACCATCCAGGTGGCCGCGATGGCGACGAGGTAGGCAGTGCCGTGTAGCGGGCCGAGGAGCGTCGCGATCGCTTGCGTGTGTGTGGTGAGCAGGTTGAGCAGCAGGGCTGCGAGAGATATGGCCTCTGCGCCGGCCGAGATCCGCAGTGTGCGCACAGGGATCACGCACCTGTGGTGGAGCCGGGGCGGACGATCATCAGGACGACGACGATCGCCCAGAGGACGTTGAAGATGCCGGTGAGCATCGTGAGGCGGGTCGCTGTGGGACGCGCCGCTTCCTGGGTGGGCAAGTCCTGGGCAGCCAAGGCGAGCAGGCGCTGCTGGCCGGGCAGGATGGCCATCGCGAGGAGGGCTGCGGCGATCACGGTCAGCGCGAGCGAGGCGATCAGCCAGGCGTCGGTGAGGACGCCGAGTTGGGCGCCGGTGGCTACCCCGAACACCGGCACGGCGAGACCAGCGAGAGCGTAGCCGCGGCAGATTCGGTGCAGGAGTGCGGCGATCCCGGCGGATCGGCCGTCCTGTTCCTCGCCGCCGGACGCCCGCAGCGCATAGCGCGGAAACATCGAGGCAGCCACAGTGATCGACCCGACGGCCAGGATCGCGACGAGGACGTGCACGGACAACAGCAGCTTGGTCACGGTGGGTTCTCCAGGCAGAAGGCAAATGCAAATACGTTGGCTGCCAATACATACACTGCCTACGGTAATTTTGGGTAGGCTGCCTACTCATGAAGGCGGATGCGGTGCGAGGGCACCTGGATGGACTGTTGCTGGCCGTGCTTGAGCCGGGCCCGCTGCACGGCTACGCGATCATCGCCGCGGTCCAACGCCGCAGCGGGGGAGTGCTCGAACTGCGCACGGGCACGATCTACCCGGCCCTGAACCGGCTGGAGCGGCTCGGGCTGCTGAGCAGCAGTTGGCAGTCCGCCGGCGAACGGCGTCGTCGGTGCTACGAGCTCACCGACGCGGGACGACACACTCTGGCCGGCGAGCGGGCGGCGTGGAGCGAGTTCACCACAGCGATCGGCTCGGTCCTGAACCCCGGCACACCGCCCGGGCTGGCCACATGAACGCCACCGGTCGGCAGACCGACCTCATAGGCGACTACGTGGCGGACCTGACAGCCGCCCTGCACGGACCGGCCCGCGCCAAGGCCCGGATGATCGAGGAGATGCGCGACGGCCTCGCGGACACGGCTGAGGCCCACACAGGCGAAGGAATGCCCTACGCACGCGCCGTCCGCCAAGCAGTGCGAGAGTTCGGGACGGTCGACGAGCTCGTGCCGAGCTGTCAACGGGAACTGACCATCGCCCAGGCCCGGCACACCGCCCGGGTCATCGCGCTCACCGCCCCCTTCCTGATCGCCTGCTGGTATCTGGCCCGTACCGCCGACCACGTTCAGGGCTGGCAACTGCCGTGCACGGCACAGCTGCTGGCCGTTCATCTGGCCGGTGTCGCGACCATCGCCGCGCTGCTCGCCGCAGCGTCGCTGGCCGCTACCGGCGCCCTCGCCCGCCGGCTGCCCACGCCGCACCGGCTGCCACTCGTGGTCGCCTGGGCCGGCACCACCGCCAGCGCCGCGATGGCGGTGACGACGCTCGCCCTCGCCGCCGCCTCAGCCCTGGCCACGAACTGGCCAGTGCTCGCGCTCGCCGGCACACTCGCAGCTGCCTCGCACGCCGCAGTAGCAGCCTCGGCCCGTGCCTGCCGTCGCTGCGCCCGCCTGCCCGTCACACAACCCGCCGTGCCCCGACCGCGCGGCTGACGCCGTCCCACGAGAAAGGCAGGAATCCGGGACGCGAGAGGGCTACGCAACTCTCCGGCGTAGCCGGCGCCGTGGCGTGTACGGCGTGATCCGATGGTGGCGCGACCCGGGCAGCACACCGGGGAACGCGTTGGCGCGGTAGCAGGCGCCGTTGTCAATGACGTTGCGCTCGATGCGCGGACGACGCCGTGGGCGGCGAACCAGGCTCTCGCCCTGTGTATGAAGGCGATGGTGGTTGCGGCTTTCTCGTCTGGCAGCGCTTCGGCGTAGGCGAGCCGGCTGAACCCGTCGACGGCAGAATGGGGGCATATGAAGCCGCCGCGCTCGCTCTTCTTCGTGCGACGCTAGAGACGCCAGAGGTTCTTGCCTGCTCGCTTCCGCGTCCGTGGGCTCTCCACCCGCCGCCGTCCGGGATCTGGCAGACCTTCTGCACGTCGACGTGGACCATGCGCCGGGGACGGCGGGCGGTGATCTTCCGCGGCTCCCGGTTGGATTCACCGTTCGGGTCCATGAACCGGCGGCGGTTCGGTCCAAGCGCGAGCAGATGACGCGACACCGTGCGGCGAGTGATCGAGCCCCTCTCTTCCTGGAGCTCAAATGCGATCCGCGAGGCCGGCCACTTGTGAGTGAGGCGGACGTCCTCGATCCGGGCCACGATCGCGGAGTCCGTTGCAGTCGGCTGGCGGCGCGGTGGTGAAGAACGATCCAGCAGGCCGAGTTCACCGTGGCGGCAGTAGCGGTTGCCCCACTTCGACGCGCACGCCCTGGAGATTCCCATCTCTGCCGCGACGTGGGCGATCGGCCGCTTCGCGGCAGCGCTCGACCAGATGGCGCCTGCCCTCAATGGCAAGAGGCGCATTGCGATGCGACATCTTGGAGCTTCCTGGCTTCGTCGGCGTCGGGGTCAACGAACAGTGGTCTGCGAATCCGCCGCGATGAGCGCGACAGACTCTCTGACCGCGTCCAGCGCCGCTGTTCGTTCCTGGTGGGTCATGTGGGCAGGTCCATAGGTGACCACGGGGTCGAGCACCTGGAAGCCGACGAACTCCAGCATCCCGTGGTGGATGTGGAATAGGAAGTCGTCCATCGAGCCGAAGGCGCCACCAGGGCGGAACGACTCACTGGGCCCGCCGGTCGTGAACAGCAGCATCGCTCGCTTCCCGGCGAGCGCTGCGTCGCCGAAGAGTCCGTAGTCCCCGCCGAAGACCCCGCCCATCACGAAGACCCGGTCCACCCATCCCTTGAGGATGGCGGGCAGCGAGAACCACCACATCGGGAATGACAGCACGAGCAGATCAGCGGCGAGCAGTCGATCAAGATGGGCCTTGACGGCCGCGTCGAGCGTCCCGTCCTTGAACGCGCGCCGCTGCTCGGCCTGCGGCTTGAAGTGACCTTCCACTGGTGCGAACTCCTCGCGGGCGAGGGCCGGGGCCCATGCGTCGGAGTAGAGGTCGAGGACGTCGACTCGGTACCCGGCATCACGCAGGGCCTGAGCCGCAGTGGTCATCTGGGCCGTGCTGAACGAGTGGGGCTCAGGGTGAGCGTGAACGATCAGGGCGGTGGGAGCAGCATCGAAGGTCGACATGAGAAGATCATATCGACGTATTGCGATTCGTCAATCAGATGGTGGTGTCGATCGCTCGTGCCACCTGCGCCAGCCGCTCTTCATCGCGCCGGTAGTGGGTCCACTTGCCCACCCGGGTGGGACGCACGAGCCCCGCCCGTTCGAGCGTGCTCATGTAGCTGGAGACGGTCGACTGGGCGAGTCCCGACTTCGCCTGGATGTGCGTGACGCACACGCCGACCGACTGACGGTCGGCGATCGGCTCATACTCGCCGAAGTGCCTGTCGGGATCCTTCAGCCACTGCATGATCTGCAAACGGGCAGGGTTGCCAAGGGCCTTGAACACCTCGATCAGATCACCCGAACCCGATACCGCCGCTTCGGCCATGAGCCGCCTCTCTCGCCAGACACTCCGACACACCACGATATCTCGATATCTGATCCGTAGGTGGGCCGCGTCGATCGGGGGACTTTCCGTGGGCACGTGGGCATGTACATCTCGTTCACGTGCGTGACGCCAAAGGAACTGGACAGGGCCGAGAAGGATCCTGAATGGGCAGACGTTTCTCTATGGGCTCGCCGCTCACCGCGCCGCCGGCAGCGGGCCCGATCACTGAACGTGAATCTCGGTGATCGCAGATCGCGACCTCGCGTGATCGCTCACAGGTCGCGCATGCTCACGTTTTCTCCTATGCGTTCCGAATCGCGTTCACCAGTCCAGCAACAAGGTTCGCCCGCTCGGCCATGGCTTCGATCACCAGGTACTCGTGGTCGGCGTGCGCACCGCCCCCGACTGCTCCAAGGCCATCGAGTGTCGGCACCCCCAAAGCGGCCGTGAAGTTGCCGTCGCTTCCGCCGCCGACTGCCTTGCCTTCGAGGTCGGGAAGCAGTCGCTTTGCCGCTGCAAAGAGCTCGGCCGCTGCCGACTCGGGCATCGGGGGTCGGCTGATGGCTCCCTGAACCGTGATCTCCGCCTCGTCGAGATGCGGAGCCAGTGCTGCGAACGCGGATTCAATTCGTTCTTTCTCGTCGGCCGACTCGACCCGGACGTCGACGATGACGGTCGCCTCTGCGGGAACGACGTTGTCCAGGGTTCCTGCGGACGCGACTGTCGGGGTGACAGTCGTGCCGATGTCGGGTCGACCGAGCGCTGCGATATCCAGCACTTGGTGTGATGCTTCGATCAGGGCGTTGACCCCGGCTGCGGGCTCAAGGCCTGCGTGCGACGCCCGGCCCGCGATGGATACTTGGAACGTGCCGCAGCCCTTACGGCCGGTCTTGAGGGCTCCGCCGTCAGCGGCACCCTCGAACACGAGTACAGCGCCGCAGGCGACGGCTCGTTCTTCGATGAGAGCTCGCGAGGAGCGGGAGCCGACCTCTTCGTCGGCGGTCACCAGGATCTCGATGCCTGACCGGTCATCGAGCGTCGCCAGGCCGTGAACGGCCTGTACCAAACCGCCAAGCATGTCAAAGACACCGGGGCCGGTTGCATGCCCGTCTTCGACCATGAACGGGCGGCGTTCAAGAGTGCCGAGCGGAAACACCGTGTCATGGTGACCGAGGATCAGCACTTTGGGATCGCCGCCGGCCGACCAGTGGACGTGCGGCCCGGCTTCGCTCTCAACGAAGATGGCCTGCCCGCCAAGGCGGCTCTCGATGACAGCGGCGACAGCTGCGGCCGATGCCTTCAAGGCGTCGAGATCGCGCGATGGAGACTCGATTTCGACGAGTGTCCTGAGGTCCTCGATCATTGCGTCGACACTCACATCGACGGTCTTGTGCATCGTCACGTTGGAAGGGTACTTGGTACGCAGTGACGGAATGGGCTTACCTGCCGGGTCATCGTTCAGGTCATCGTTCAGGTCATCGTTCGGGTCATCGTTTGGGTCGAAAAACGCGGTGCGCGCCATGTGGCCGGGTCCGACCTGAACGCGACCATCTGCAGGTCGCGCGGGTCGATGCCGTCGGCACGGTTGCGATTCCGCTCCTGATCGCGGGGGCCGGTCTCTTGGAGGGTGCCCATCACGCTCCGGCCGGACGCTGGCGCTTCGCCGCTCCGGCGACTCCAGGTGAGTTCACACCTTCACCAATGGAGTGCCGGAATCGGTTTCGGTACTCGGTCGGTGTTGTGTTGAGTTGTCGGCGGAACGCACGGATGAGGGTATCGGTGGTATTGAAGCCGCAGGTGGATGCGATCCGTTCGAGAGTTACATCCGTGGATTCAAGTTGATTGCGCGCCACTTCGACGCGGGCTGATTCGATGTAAGCGGCCGGTGTCATTCCAAGTTCAGTCTTGAAGATTCGGGTGAGCTGCCGTTCGCTCACATGGACGTGAGTGGCGAGGTCGGCGACCGTGAGCTGTTCGTTGATGTTTCGCGTGATGTAGTGGCGGAGATCCTCGATGCGTCGCGTTGTCGAGACGGGTTCGAGCGGGACGCTGAATTGGCTTTGCCCGCTTGGTCGTTTCAGATACATCACGAGCTGCCGAGCGACGCGAAGCGCGGTGGCTTCGCCGAAGTCGTCGGCAACGAGGGCAAGCGACAGGTCAAGGCAGGCGCTGATTCCCGCGCCGGTCCACACATCGTGATCGCGAATGAAGATCGGATCGGCGTCGACCTCGATCGAGGGGTGATCGGCGGCGAGTTGCTGCGCGGTCGACCAGTGGGTCGTGGCGCGCTTGCCGTCCAGTAGCCCGGCGGCCGCGAGAATATGTGCTCCCACACAGACGGATGTGACGCGCCGTGTCCTGCCGGCGAGTGTCTTCACCCAGGCGACCACTGTGGGGTCGGTGATGGCGTGAACACGGCGTTGGTCGTCGACTTCGACCGAGCCGGGAACCATGAGGGTGTCGATACTCCTCACGGACACCTCCTGGAAGGTGGTGTCGGGGAGGACACGAACCCCGGCAGAGGTGGTTACGGGGTCCATGGTTTCGGCGGCCAGTACGACGTGGTAGCCCGTCGCGTCGTCCACCTCGCGTTGCAGCAAGGAGAACACTTCCGGGGGCCCGGTGACGTCCAGCAGGTCGACGCCGTCGAAGAGGATGACGACAACGAGTCGTTTGACGGTGCTCATCTGGTCTCCGTTTGGTCGGCGCCGGCGGTCTACCACCGCACGTGATGTCTGTATCTGCATGTTAGATGACATTGCCGACACATCTGGTGGGTCATAGCGTTCAACGCACAGCCGCCGCGCGGTGGCTCGGACCTTTCAACACGACGCCCGAGGAAGGCACTTCAATGGCTACGACGACCCTGCGTGAGCTCAACGGCTTCGATCAGACCCCTGCATTGCTGGCCGATGCGACACTGATCCTGGTCGACTACCAGAACACCTACACCACTGGCGTGATGGAGCTGACGGGATGGGAGCCCGCCCTCGACTCTGCCGCCGCGTTGCTGGCCAGGGCCCGGAGCGTCGGAACGAAGGTCATCCATGTCGTGAACGACGGCGGCGAAGGAAGCCCGTACGACATCAGGACCGACATCGGTCAGATCCACCCCCTTGTGGCTCCCATCGAGGGCGAACCTGTCGTAGTCAAGACCGCTGCTCCCAACGCGTTCGTCGGCACCGACCTGGGCGAACACATCGACGCCGCCGGCAACAAGAACGTCGTTATCGCCGGGTTCATGACCCACATGTGCGTGACCTTCACCGCAGAAGGCGCGTTCCTGCGCGGCAACCAGCCCACAGTAGTCGCCGACGCCTGCGCGACCCGGCCGCTGCAGACGGTGACGGCGGTTTCCGAGCTGACTGCGGAACAGATCCACCACAGTGCGCTCGCAACGATCGCTGATCTTTACGGAATCGTCGTCCCGTCCGGCTCGTCGTTGAGTTGAGCGCCGTACGGACGCGCTCACGCATCACAACAGGGCGGCATGTCTATGGCATGTCTCCTTCTGTACGCATCACC
This sequence comes from Streptomyces sp. NPDC050636, assembly GCF_040654775.1. Classification (NCBI taxonomy): domain Bacteria; kingdom Bacillati; phylum Actinomycetota; class Actinomycetes; order Kitasatosporales; family Streptomycetaceae; genus Streptomyces; species Streptomyces sp. NPDC050636. The sequence goes on along the minus strand of NZ_JBFAIP010000079.1, from coordinate 18,224 downwards.
TGGGTGACCTGGGCGACCTGGCCCTGGGACTGACCTCGGCGGAGGCAGCATCACCGCCGCTGCCCTGTGGATATGGCTCCGAACCTGACCACGGACAGTAGATCGCGGTGGCCTGCGCCAGGTCCTTACTTGCTGTGCACGATCTGGATCAGGTTGCCGCAGGTGTCGTCCAGATCCTCCGCGACTGCCGGCAGCGCGGCAACGGCCTCCACCACGCCGTCCAAGCCGTGGCCCACATGCACAACCTCGCCCTCGGCGCATGAACAGGCCAGACACCAACCCACCCCTGGCCTGCCCACACCCACCCTTCTGCAACACGCTTTAAGCCCCTGAGTGTGAGCAGTGCCCCGGAGGTCGCCTCCGCTATCAGGGTGGGTCTGCTCGATGCCGCGGACGCCGCCGACTCTTCTGACGGCGCAGCCGGCAGGGCCGCCGCCGCGGGCCCGTTCCCGTGGCGGCGGCCCGGTCCGGCTCAGCTCAGCCGAGTCGTGGCGTACGCCTCGATGGCATCCCGCTGGTACGCGGCCAAGCCCGATGCGATCGCCTCGTACGCCGTGCGCACCTGCTCGTTCTCGACACAGGAGCGCCCGATCGCGCGGTACTCGTCGGCGGAGACTGCTCGGAGCTCAGTCAGCGCCCGGTACTGGGCGTCGACCTCACCCTGCACCGGGTCGGCGTCGGCGGGCGTACCGGCGGCCAGCAGCTCGGCCAGCCGGATCATCTGCGCCGTGCGCTCACGGTGTCCGGCCTCGATCTGGGCCTCGCTCATCGTCGAGGTGCGCCGCTCGACTTCCCTGGCCAGCTCCGGGAAGTCACGCAGGCTCTCTCCGTATTGGGCGGGCTGGACACCCTCGAACAGGTTCTCCGGTCGGTTGATGCTGGTCATGGGTCTACCGTCCTTCCTGGACTGTTCCAGTTCGGTGATCGTGTGGGAGACGGTGCTGACCAGTGCGTCCAACCGCTCGCGCTCGGCGAGCAGCCGCCGACGGTGGCCACGCAGGGCCTCCAGCTCGTCGACTTGCGCGGCCAGGATCCGACCGATCTCGGGCAGACCCAAGCCCAACGCCCGCAGCACGAGGATCTGCTGCAGCCGAAGCAGCTGGCGCTCCTCGTAGTAGCGGTGGCCGTTGGTACCGATCCGCGCAGGCGGCAGCAGGCCAATCTCGTCGTAGTGCCGCAGCGTCCGGGCCGTCACGCCCGACATCCGGGCAACCTCTGCGATCGGCCAGGCCATCGCCGCCTCCCTCACGAGTGCTTCTCCGGGCCGGTTTCTCCGGCCCTGGTCAGAACGGTAGAAGCTGCCGCAGCGACAACTGCAAGCCCAGCACCCAAGATCCCAGCCCCCGGCCCTGTGCCCGGCACCGCGTGCTGGGTGCCCACACCGACCAAGTCGCCGTCTCGGCAACCAAGTCCATGCTCAGGCATCTGCAGAGCGGCTCCGTCGAGGCGATCGCCACCTTGCTGCAACTCCTCCGGATTCGGCGGGCACAACGCCGCCCTCGCCGTGCTGGAGGATAGGGACGTGCAGCTCCCCTACATCTACCGCGTCACCAAGTACGACCCCGCCGACCGTGACGAACACGGGCACTGCATCGGCACCGCGGACACCGTCAGCGACCACGGCGAGATCGAGGCGGCCTATCTTCATGCGGTCGAGGCGTTCGCCGCGGAGTCCGGCATCGACCACCTGTCCGTCCGCGAGCCGCAGGTCCCGTCCCTCGCACACTTCGGCGTCGAGCGGCCCTTGGACGACTTCGGGCTCGACGGGCTCTTTCCGACCGGCCTTACCGGCTTCCACGACGGGGTGGAGGTGCCGCTCGATGTCGGGCTGGAGCTGGTGCGGCTCATGCTGCGCGACAGCGGCGCCTGGTGCCGGCTGGAGGCGGAGGGCGCATTCGCAGTGCACGTCGGATGGGACCAGTACCTCTACATCGGCAGTAGCCGCCCCTGCGAGGAGGCGCTGGCACGAACACGCACGCTCGGGCTGTTCCCGCAACGCCTGGACGCCTCCCCGTACGACATGGAGACCGACAGGGGAAACACCCAGCGCCCGGGCGACGACGACTTCTGGGCCGGTCTGCACTGGGCAGTCGCCACGCGCCGCGCCGCAATCCTGGAGGAGACATACATCGAAGGCGCCTCACGATGGCACCACCTCACCCACGACACCATCGACACGGTTCGCGCCGGACTCGCTCCCCGCGCCCGTCTGACCGTGTGGCCGGACCTGTCCTCCGACATCGACGCGGTCCTCGGTGCCCTCCCCACCGAGGGCCTCGTCGAATGTGTCTGGCAGGACAAGGACGGCAGGATCCACAGCGCTGTCGCCGACGAGGACGAGTTCCCGGAGCTGGCCGCCCGGATATCCGGTGCCGACGCTGCAGCACTCCTGTCCGTGTACGCCGATGAGCGTGCGCCTCTGTTCACGGCTGTCATGCCGGACGGCGACGGAGTGGTACGGGCCCGCTGGCAGACCGATCCGACGCCGAGCGACCGGAACTGGGCCTTCCTCAAGACCCTTCACCGAGGTGAGATCGTCACCGGCACGGTGACCCGGATCGCCGGCTTCGGCGTCACCTTCGTGGACATCGGCGGCTTCGAAGCGACGATCAATATCCCCGAGCTGTCATGGCGTCCCATCAACCACCCCTCCGACATCGTCTCCGTCGGTCAGGAGATCAACGCCGAAATCCTCGACGTCGACCCGATCCGTGAACGCGTATCACTGTCCCTCAAGGCCCTGCACGAAGATCCGATGCCCCTGCTGATCGGGCAGATCGGCCAAACGGTCGTCGGCCGTGTCACCCAACTCGTACCGTTCGGCGCCTTCGTACGCGTCGAAGAGGTGGAGAACGGTTTCGAAGGGCTGGTGCACAACTCCGAACTGGCCAACGGGCACCTGGACGGCCCTCAGCTCGGCATCCAGGTTGGTGACGCTCTACTGGTCAAGATTCTTGACATCGACCCGGCCCAGCGTCGAATCACCCTCTCGCATCGTCAAGCCATCTCGGAGGTCTAGCACCCGCTCGGTCATACCCCGCTCGTCACCGCTTGCCACGTCAATGTCGCCCACCCTTCCAGTGATTGCGGACCGATCCTGTCCGCAAGAGGTGTCAGGGTGGCTCCATGGACACAGACGAACTCGACTGGAACCGGACGCTGCGCGAGCAGTGGGAGTTCCACTGGAACCATCAGCTCCGAGCCCGGCTCGACGGCCTCACCGACGACGAGTACTTCTGGTCGCCGGTGCCGGACGCCTGGAGCGTGCGGCCGCGCGGCAGCTCGACGGCGCCCGTGCAGGTCGGTGCCGGGGACTTCACGATCGACTACGCCTTCCCCGAGCCGGTCCCCGTGCCCTTCACCACGATCGCCTGGCGACTCGGTCACGTCATCGTCGGCGTGCTCGCCGCGCGCAACGCGGCGCACTTCGGCGCGCCGGCGGCGTCGTACCAGACCTGGGAGTACGCCGGCAGCGCGGCCACCGCGCTCGACCAGCTCAAGGCCCAGCTCGATGTCTGGCTGGCCGGGGTGCGCGGCCTCGGCGACGCCGGGCTACGGGTCCCGGTCGGCGCGAAGGAGCCCTTCCCCGAGGCGCCCATGGCCGATCTGGTGCTGCACATCCACCGCGAGCTGATCCACCACCTGTCCGAGGTCTGCCTGCTGCGCGACCTCTACCTGCACATGAAACCCGCTACGAACGGAGCAACCCGATGAGCCGCCATATCCAGGTCACCTTCGACGCCCACGACCCGCGGGCGCTGTCGTCCTTCTGGCGCGACGCACTGGGCTACGTCCACCCCGGTCCGCCAGGAGTCGACCTGCCCGAGGACGCCGACCCGCTGGCCGCATGGGACGACTTCCTCGCGCGGGTCGGCGTACCGGACGAGCAGCGCAACACGAGATCGGCCATCGAGGACCCGGACGGGCACGGCCCACGGCTGTTCTTCCAGCAGGTGCCGGAGGACAAGGTCGCCAAGAACCGCGTCCACCTAGACGTCCGTGCGGCTCCCGGACTGCAAGGAGAGGAGCGGATGGCGGCGCTGGAGGTCGAGTGCGACCGGCTCGTCGCGCTGGGAGCGACGCGGGTACGTCGCGACGAGCCCGCTCCTCCGATGAGCGCCGGCTTCATCGTGATGACCGACCCCGAGGGCAACGAGTTCTGCCTGGACTGACGCAGCTCAGCCGTAGTCGCGAAAGCCGCGGCCGGTCTTGCGGCCGCGGTAGCCGACGGTGTCGAGCTGCTCCAGCAGCGGGGCGGGCGGGAGGATGGGCTCGCGGAACTCCAGGTAGAGGAGCACGTTGACGATGAAGCAGAAGCGGTCACCGCACCGGAAGGCCACCTTGCCGAGTTCACCTCGCGACTCGGCATGGTCACGTCGGAGAGGATGCGCTCGGCGTAGGCGCGTTGGTTCAGCTCGATGACTGCGAGGTCTTCGCGACTTCTTCATCGCCCTGGCCAGCGCAATCATCACCGTCCGCTGCCTGATCCGACGTGTCTGGGCCCTCTACCGCTGGGACACCCGCCCCCGAAGCGCCCGCATCCGATAGCCCCGGCACAGTCCCCAGCACAGTGCCTACCGCAGACTCAGTGAGCGCTTTCACAGTGGCCACTGGTCTGGTGACGGAGGCCGGGCGTGGAACGGCCGGAGCCCCTGGTGGTCCATCAGCATGCTCTGCGCCGTCGTCACCCCAATGACCGGCGAGGAGGCACCGCACTCGGCTGTGATCTTGAATGAAGAGGCACGGCGAGCGCAACGCGCGGAGGCAGCACCATGTCGATGACGGTCAAACTCAACACGGCTCAAGCCCGTGTCCACCAGGTGCTCGCACGGCATGGCCTGAAGCTGCTGCGCTGCGCGATGGGGGTGGTTTACGTGTGGTTCGGCGTGTTGAAGGTCTTCGATTGCACGCCGGTGGGGCAGCTCGTCCGCGACGTGGTGCCAGGGGATGCCCCGGGCTGGTCGGTGCCTGCCCTGGGCGCGGCCGAGATCATTGTGGGTGCCTGGTTCCTGATCGGTCGCCGCCTGGCCTGGCTGCTCCCCGTGTTCGTGGCGCACATGCTCGGCACCTTCTCCGTCCTGCTCTTCCTGCCGGACCAGGCATACATCGACCATCGCCCCTGGCAGCTGTCCATGACCGGCGAATTCGTCGTCAAGAACATCGTCGTACTCGCCGCAGGCACTTATGCCTGCACTCACCAGACGCAGACACGACGGGGTACGAACTCTCCTGACGATCACTGAGCGTAGGCACTCTGTGATCATCGAGTTCACGCCCGTCGTGCCGCCCCCGCGACCTCAACGCCGAGATCCGCGCGTTCATCGACGACCGGAACGACCGCGAACACCCGTTCGTCTGGACCGAAACCGCCGACCGGATCCTCAAGCATGCCAACCGTAAAGAACACTTCAAAAAAAGCTGGCGAGCTTGGGTCCTCACGGATGAATATAGAACGCATGAGTGATCAACCCGCACGCTGGAGCCAAGCAACCGTCTACCCCGACATGTGGGCGGACCCGGGCGACGACCCCCGCAACAGCGAAGGAGCCAGTCCGGACGGCGAGCTTGCGACGCTGCTGGACTTTCTGGACGGTTACCGCAAGACCCTGCGGATGAAGTGCGAGGGCCTGGATGCGGAGCAACTGGCCCGTCGGTCGGTTCCGCCGTCGACGATGTCGCTGCTCGGCCTGGTTCGGCACCTCGTCGAGGTGGAACGGGACTGGCACAACTGGATCAGCGACGGTGATCCGCTGCCGAAGCTGTACGGCGAGCGTGACGCGGACTTCCACGGAGCCGTCGCCGATCAGGCCGTGGTCGACGCCGCGTACGTCGATCTGGAGCGCGAGCAGGCCGCGACCGACGCCACGCTGGCCAAGTACCCGGATCTGAGCGAGCGTGTGGGCAAGGAGGGGATCGCGGTTCGGGAGCTGATGGTGCACAGGATCGAGGAGTATGCCCGTCACTGCGGGCACGCCGACCTGTTGCGCGAGTGCGTCGACGGAAGGGTAGGCCAGTGACGAGGGCCGGGGGTTACCTTCGCCGCCGGAGGCGCATGCATGCTGCGAAGCTCCGGGCAGGACGTCGGGCGCAGGGCTCCGTCGGCGGCATGGGCACGGTTCTGCCGCCCGGGGACCTGTGCCAGGACGTCCGCGTCGTTCCCGGGACCTGACCAGCGCCATTCGTTGGCCCTACGGCAAGCGGTACAGGGCGGTAGGTCGCGCAGCCTTAGTCGAGTCGGCAATCGGTGAGCGCCACAGCGAGTTCGGACCGTCACGCGGCCCGAACTCGCTGTGGTGCTGTTGGCTCGACTGCGTTGCTCAGACGGTGCATCCGTCGCGCTTTTGTAGTCGGTTTGTCCATCAGTTCGCGACAACTGAGCCGCAGATTCGGTACGGCGCAAATGCAGGGGCTGGTCGCTCCGATGGAGCGGAAACAGCTGAACGCCGGCCTGTCGACGGTCAAGCATTTCCCCACCATTGATGGATTGAGCGTCACGTAATTCCCCAGGCGGAACCGCTGTTGGTGAGGGGGCGCACGTTTGGACTTCGGGCATGAGGCTGTGGCGGCCGGCTGACTGCGGGACCTGGAAGTGAGCGGCAGTCGGCTCAGCTCACAGGCGTGCCTGTTCGTGGGAGCGTCAGCCCCTCGGCGCGATCCCCAATGACCGGACGAGCGCGGTCAGTTCCTCTCGGAAGAGTTTGTCCGGGCTGATGGTCTGGGTGTGCAGATGTCCGTAGACCTCCAGTGACACCAGGCCGTGCAGGTGGCCCCAGATGCGCAGGGCGAGCGCCACGGCGGCGGGAGGGAGGTCGGGGAATGCCGGGCGGACCTTGTCGAGAAGGCCGGCATCAAAGTCGGACCAGTTGAAGTCGCTGCCTGCGTAGAGGTGTTCGGCGTGCGGCCAGGCGGCGTCCGCGAGGCCGGCGAGGCCGGTGCAGACCCGGCGCGCGGCATCCGGGGCGGCACCGCCCTCGGGGGCTCGGTATCCGGGGACGGGGTCGCCGTAGATGAGACGGAAGCCCTCGGGGTTGGCCAGAGCCCAGTCCCGGAAGGCATGCGCCCATGCCTGGATCCGGTCGGCCGGGTTCTTGGCAGGGGCCGTGTCCCAGGCGGCGTCCACGGCGCCGGCCAGAGAGGTGTACACGTCGTTGATGAGCGTGGTGACCAGGTCGTCGCGGGTGGCGAAGTAGCCGTAGATGGCGTTTGCGGTCATGCCCATCTCGCGGGCGATGGCCCGCAGTGTGATGGCGTCGGGCCCGCCGGAGGCCATCAGCTCAAGTGCGACTTTCCTGATTTCCGCCGTCGTCTCGGCCCGTAGCCGCTCGCGGCGTCCCCTCGTGCTTCTCGTCGTCGCGCTCTTCACGACGGTCACTGTACAGCGTCTCAAGGTTGATTGCCGTATCTAAACTTCACACCGTATAGTTTCTGCACGTTGTTACGACGAAGGGGAGAGTCATGCACATCGGAGTCATCGGAGCCACCGGCACCATCGGCAGCCGCGTCGTCACCGAAGCCCTCGAACGCGGGCACCACGTCACCGCGTTCACCCGCGACGCCATACAGATCAGCGAGGACCGCGACAACATCGTCTGGAAGAGCCTCGACGTCCTCGACACCGACGGCATCGCCGCTGTTCTTCCCGGACTGGACGTGCTGATCAGCGGTTTCCAGCCCGGCAACGCCGCCAACGACATAGCCGACACCGTGGAGCGTTCGGTCGCCGACCCCACGGTCTTCGCCACCGCCGCCCGGGCGCTGCTGAAGGCACTGGAGAGCCATCCCCGCACCCGTCTGATCGTGATCGGCGGCGCCGGCAGCCTGGAGGTCGAACCCGGCCTTGTGCACGCCGACTCCGACGAGCACCTGCGCACCAGCCTTGACCAGCTCGGGCTGCCCAGGAAGTACGCCGCGGCAGTACGCGGTCATCGGGACGCCCTGAACGTCCTGCGTACGTCCAACCGCCTGTGGACCTACTTCAGCCCCGCGGAGGACATCGCTCCCGGCGAGCGCACGGGCCGGTTCCGGGTCGGCGGCGACCAGCCGGTCCTCGACGCCGACGGGCGCAGCCGCATCTCCGTGGAGGACGCTGCCGTCGCGCTCGTCGACGAGGCGGAGCTGCCCCGCTTCGTCCAGCGCCGCTTCACGATCGGCTACTGAACGGACGCGGCGGGCCGGTGCAGCACACACTCATCGTGCAGTTCCCGGCCCGCCCTGGTCCGAGCAACCCCAGGGCGCCGCCCCGGAAGTGCGCCGCCACTCCGGCAGTACCTGGTGCCGACGAAGCCCCATCCGAGATCACCATGGGAAGTCAGGTGGCGAGAGTCGGGTCTGCCCTACGTGCCGCGCCAGCAGGCACGCGAAACAGCAACTGGCGCAAAACATTGCTCACCAGAAACGGCTCCGTACCTGACTATCGACGACGAGGATCTTGCAGGCCCGCCTGGACAGTTGAGAAGCTGGTGTCCCGCACACGCACGATGCGCGGGACACCGAGTTCTCTTGGCTCAGATCTTGCCGGTGACCGAGGTCTCGGTCACCGTGCACTCCGGGCAGGCAGTTGGCCGCAGTCACCGCCGGCGCACTTGCTCAGCCAGTCGGTGAAGTCGGCGTCGTACTTGGTGCCGATGGTGTCGCGGAGCAGGCTGTAGGCGGCGTCGAACTCTCCGGCTCGGTAGTGGCTGAGCAGGGTGGCCACATCCTCGGGGTGTGACTGGAGCATGTATCGGACGCCCAGGTAGCCCCACTGGTAGATACGGGTGGTGTCGGCGTTGTCGTAGGTGGTCTCGAAGAGCTGGCTCAGCCGGTAAGTGCCCTTGCCCGCCTCCTCGATCGCCCGGTCGTAGGTGATGTCGCGGTACGAGTAGGAGACGTACTCGGCGAAGCCCTCGATCCACATCACGGTCGGGGTGGTCTGCCCGGCTGCGAAGTCGCCGTACATGTCGAAGCGGCCGTCGAGGTAGTGGGTGTACTCGTGGTTGAGGTTCCAGATCTGGAAGGCGCCGTCCTCGGCCGGCTGCTCGTAGGCGATGAAGCGCGGCTGGTTGCCCTCAGCGGCCGGGTCGCCCTCCAGGTACATGCCGCCGTTGTTGGTGTCGATGCCGAAGACGACACCGGCGTAGGTCTTGTAGTCGGTGCTGGAGTTGAAGGCGACGATCTCGATGTTGGTGTTGTTGTCGTCCTTGACCGGGCCGTTGTCCTTGACGATGCCGTGGAAGACCGGGTCCTGCTTGAGGATGCTGTCGCAGGTGGCCGAGAGTTCGGACTCGGTCAGCTCCTGCGCGAGGATCTTCGCACTCGGACCGCATTCGTGCTTGATCGTCAGTACGGCGTCGCGCACACGGTTCTGCAGGTCACAGGTGTCGTACTCGGCGCAGTTCTCCTTGTCGAACTCATCCGTCATCTCGGCGAGGCCGACCCAGAGCGGGGCGGTGCGCCCAGTGATCTCACTGCGGCCGAGCAGCTCCTTGACCAACGGCTTGACGGTGTCCTTGAGGCCGGCGTGCTGCAGGAAGCGGCCGAGTTCCCGTCCGGCGTTGCTGGCCAGGTAGGACTTGTCGGTGCCGAGCAGATCGTCGTGGGCGACGGCGAAGTCACGCAGTCCGGTGAGGACGCTCGGGTCGGCCTGCACGGCTTCCGCGAACTCCGGCAGCTGGTGGCCGCGGAACAGCACGGTGTAGGTGTTGTTGACCGCCGCGACCATCCCGTAGAACTCGTCGTACGACGAGTTGTAGTCCTTCTGCAGATGCTTGACCACGTCGAGGTAGCGGGCGTTCTCTTCGGAGCTGTCGATCAGGGTGACCGTCTCGGCCAGGGTTTCCCCGTTGGCCTCGGTGACGTCGAAGGCGTGGGACGAGCCGAAGAAGCCGTCCAGGGCGCCCTGAATGGCGCTCTTCAGCGTCGGGCCGTATTCGCCGACGTTCTCCGGCTGGTTGTACTGGATGTAGTAGCCGGCGCGCAGGTACAGCACCACCTGGGCTGCGGAAGTGCTGTTGTCCCCTGGGTAGTTGGTCGCGACATCCTTGAGTGCGTTCGCCACCGTGACCATCTGTTCCTCACGGAAGAGGGCCTTGGAGTCCTCACCGGCCACGCTGAACAGCGTGTTGATACAGGCGGTTTCCGACTGCTTGATCTGCTCGACCAGGGCAGCACCGGTCTTCGAGGTGAAGTCGCTGACGTTACAGTCCGCTGCCGCCTTCGCCGCAGCGCGGGCCCGCTTGCGCTCTGCGGCGTTCTGGGCCGCGGGGAGCGGAGGACGTTGTGCGGCCTTCGTGGCCGATCGCGCGGGGTTGGCGGCGTGTCCGGGTGCGAGATCGGCGGCGAGCACGGTGGCGGAGGCGGGCTGCGGGGCGGGGGCCGACCTCGGTGCGGGCTTGGGCACCTTGGCGTCGGCCGGTGCCGCCCCGCCGTTGGGGGCGAGCATGGTCAGCCCCAGGCCGGCGGCGGCCACGGTAGGTATCAGCAGTCGGGCGAGTTTCTTGAAGGTGGGGGGTCTATGCATAGCGATGGCCTCCAGGCCGGTCGGCAGCCGTGCGAGGGGCACGGCAGTGGGGGGTGCGGACCGTGATGGCAACGGGAGTTGGGCTCTCTCGGAGCTGTCATGCCCGCGGAAAGCGTGACCGTACAATGTCACAGTTCACATGTCAGTGAAAGGGGGTTGCAAGCAACAGAACAAGCCCCTTTTTCGTCCCTCCAGTGCGTCTCGCCAGGGTTCGGTGAGCGCCCCGGCGCTGGTTTCGATGGAGAGGACGGCCCGTCAACGGCCTTGTAGCAGTGGCTCTTCGGGACTTTCCGTGAAGCCGGTGATCTCTGGGGAGCCCTCCGTTGCGGGGGATCATGCCGTCGAACTGCTGAAGTCCTGTTCCCGTACCGGACCGTCCGTCGCTGTCGACAACGTGGTCCGGATCGACGAGTCCGTACAGCTTCATCGCGTCGGCGTGCACGAACTCCAGTGGAGCCGCGTGGACGAACTCCAGTGGGGCCGTCTGGGAGCGCCCGCAACGTGCTGATGAGCACGCGTGATGGTGGAGTCGACGTGGATGATCCCGTTGATCACCTGGCGGTGATCGCGCCACCGCCGCACCGGTTGTTGCTGATCGGCAGCAGTGGCTCCAGCACTGCTTATTCAGCGTCTGTCAGATCGCTCCGCCGCATCAGGGCCAGGCCGATGAGCGACCTGATGAATGAGGCACGCCTAGGGGAGTTGCCCGGTCAGATGCTCGGGCATCAGGCGGGCGTGGTGGTGGGCGGTGGTGACGAACTCGGAGATGAGGGGATGGGGCGCGGCGCGGGTGAAGACGGCGAGAGGGCGGCGCCGACGTGGGGTGAGGCGCAGGACGGTGCCGGGGAAGTCCGGGGTGAGGATGTTGGCGGGGACGAGGCCGACGCCGAGTCCGGCGGCGACGAGGCGGGGAATGGAGGCGGTCTGGGTGGAGCGGATCGCGGCGTGGGGGTTGAACCCGGCCTCAGCGCAGAGCTGTTCGACGGCCTGGGCCAGGGCATGCGAGCTTCCGTACTGCACCCAGCGGCGGTCGGCCAGCTCCGCCAGGCGCACGGTCTTGCGCTTTGCCAGGGGATCTCCGGGCGGGGCGAGGACGACGAACTCCTCTGCCCCCAAAGGGTGGTGAAGGCCGTCCCAGTTCTCGGGCAGCGGGCCGATGGCCACGTCGGCGGTGGCGTCGCTCATGGCACGGGCGAAGGAGTCGAGGTTGGCGTACTCGTGCAGGACCACATCGATGTGGGGGTGCTGCCGGTGCCAGGCGGCCAGGACGGAGGGGACCACGCCCAGAGCCACGCTCAGGACCGCGGCGAGGTGCAGTTCGCCGTGGACCATCCCGGCCACGGCGCGGGCGGCGCCGGTGGCCCGCTCGGTGCCGGACAGGGCCTGGCGGGCGCCGGGGAGGAAGGCGCGGCCCGCGGGGGTGAGGTGGGCGCCGCGAGGGGTGCGCTCCAGCAGCGGGGTGCCGACCGTGCGCTCCAGGCTCTTGAGCTGCTGGGAGAGGGTGGGCTGGGAGACGCGCAGGTGGGCGGCGGCGTCGGTGATGGAGCCGGTCTCGACGACGGCCAGGAGGTATTCGAGCTGCCGGAGGGTCGTTGCTGACATAGCTCCATGCTATGGGTTTGTGTGAATTTTCGTCTTTGCACTATGGGTGTGGGGTTCCTAATGTCGAAGGCGAACGGAAACGACCGAACGGGATGGAAGGGAACCCCGTGACCGCCCCCTCCACCGTGGCCCCCCGCCGACCCGCCTCAGTCCGGCCTGAACGGGCATACGGACAGCCGAATCCGGCTCGCTCGCATTCGTCCACAGCCGGGATGGCGAGGTCATCGAGGTCATCGAGTTCATCCAGCGCGACGACTTCGTCGACGCCATCCGGTAGCCCCGCCGCATCCAATCGTGAGGACCCCACCCGCATGCCGCCGCTCGCCCTCGCCCCCGACCAGGAGATTCCCGCACCGTCGACGAAGGGGCCGCTCAACGGCCTGGCCACCCTCGCCCTCGCCTACGGCACCATCTCCATCATCGGCGCCTTCGCCCCGCCGGTTCGCGACATCACCGGCACCACCCCCGTCCCCGCCCTCATCCTGGGCGCCACCGGATGGGCCAACGCCCACCGCATGAAAGGCGCCGGCCGCAAGCAGGCCATAGCGGGCCTGGCCACCGGCCTGACCGGCCTGGTCCTGACCCTCATCACCCGCTGACCCCGCCCACGCACTCCGCCGATGCGATGGAGTGGACACCCGACTGCATAGCCGAGCGCCCGCAGATCGTCTACGTCGCAACCAGCGCACCCCTCACCCGCCAAGTCCTCGTCACGCACGCCCGCAAGTGCGACAAGGGCGAGATGTTCGACGAACTCGGCGCGGGTGACGGTGATCTCGATGACGAAGGCGGGGTCGTCCTTGATGACCTTGAGATCGAACCTGCCCTCGCGCAGGGCCGTGGCATGCTCGGCCAGGGGGCCGGCAGAGAGCCGCAGGCGTCACCACGTCAGGGTGTTCGGCCTGAAAGGCGCTCAGGGCGCTGATGAGGTCGAAGGAGCCGGTGGACAGTGAGCTGTGGCAGGAGCCGGGAGGTGAGGGCCGCGCCGAGGGTGGCGGCGGTGGCCGAGCAGGTGACGATCGTCCAGGCGCAGGGGCCGAGCGGGGTGCAGCCGAAGAAGTGGCTGAGCAGGGGTGTCTCGACGAGGGTGAACAGGGCGAGCGCCGAGACGGCGCTGGTGCCGAGTACGAGGGGGCTGTGCCAGCGGGTGAGGAGCGTCTGGCCGAGTTGGGCGCCGACCAGTGCGGTCAGGCCCATGGTGGCGGCGCGGCGGGTGCCACCGGGCACGATCCGGGTGAGCCGGCCGAGCTGCCAGGCGCTCAGGGCGGCGAGCGCGGTGGCCCCGCCGCGTACGGCGAGGACATGGGCCATCTCCGTGCTGACGAACCCGCGGGCCGGGCCGCCGTCGAGGGGACGGTCTGCTGTCCGTTCGCCGCGTTTGGCGGGGGTGAGTGCCACGGCCAGGGAAGGGAGCATGTCGGTCAGCACGTTCACCAGCAGGAGTTGACGGGTGCTCAACGGTGCCCGGTCGCCGAGGACGGTGCCCAGTACGGTGAAGGCGACTTCGCCCGCGTTGCCGCCGACCAGGATGGCGGCGGCGTCCCGCACGCTCTCCCACAGGGTCCGGCCCTCGCGCAGCGCGTCCAGAATGAGCCCGGTGTCGGCGGCGGTGAGTACGAGGTCGGCGGCGGTCCGGGCGGAGCCGGAGCCGCGCCCGGCGACCGCGATGCCGACGTCGGCGCGGCGGATCGCGGCGGCGTCGTTCGCGCCGTCGCCGGCCATCGCGACGACCCGGCCGGCTTTGCGCAGGTCCTTGATGATCCGCACCTTCTGCGCGGGGGAGACCCGGGCGAAGACGGCGGCTTCGGCGACCGCGGCGATGCGCTCGGCCGCTGGCAGGGTGTCCAGTTCGGCACCGGTGAGGACCCGGTCGGCGTAGGGGATACCGAGTTCGGCGGCGATTGCGGTGGCGGTGGCCGGGTGGTCCCCGGTGATCATGGCGGTGCGGATCCCGGCGTCGCCCAGTCGGCGTACGGTGTCCTGCGCGCAGGTCCGCGGGGTGTCGGCGATGCCGACGAAGCCGAGCAGCGTCAGATCGTCCACCTGCTCGGCGATCCGTCCGTGCACCAACTCACCGGCTGGTACCGCCCGTTCGGCCACAGCCAGCACCCGTAGGCCCTGTGCCGCGAGATCGTGCACCGTGCGCTTGGCGGCCGCGCGTCCCGAGTCGGTGAACGGCGTCCCGTCCCGGCCGCTGCGAGCGGGATCCAGTGCCAAGGAGCAGCGATCGAGTACGACTTCTGGTGCGCCCTTCACCGCGAGCACCGCACTCTCGCCGTCGCGTCCGAGCGAGGCCGCGTAGCCGCGTCCGGTCTCGAACGGCAGCTCCTCGATCAGCGTCCAGCCGGAGTCCTCGTCCGCGTCACCGACCGCCGTCACGACGGCCCGGTCCGTGGCGTGCGAGAGCGGCCGGGCGCTGTTCCCGGTCGGCGGGCAGGCCCGGGCGGCGGTGTGCAGGACACGTCGGCCCGCGCGGCCGGCGGACGGCAGTGGTCCGGATGGCCCGGCCAGCCTGGCGACTTGCGGCCGGCCCTCGGTGAGCGTGCCGGTCTTGTCGAAGCACAGGGTGTCCACCCGGCCGAGTGCCTCCAGCGCCCCGGTGGAGCGGACCAGCACACCGATACGGGACAGGCGGCGGGCCGCGGCCAGCTGCGAGACGGTGGCGACCAGCGGCAGTCCTTCGGGCACGGCGGCCACCGCCACGGCGACCCCGGACTCCAGGGCCCGGCGCAACGGCAGCCCGCGCAGCATGCCCAGGCCGGTGACGACGGCACCGCCGATGCCGGTGGCGGGAAGGGCGATCCGGGTGAGTTCGGCGAGCCGGGCCTGCATGCCGGCGGACGCCTCGACGTGCCCGGCGGCGGTGGCGGCCCGCCCGGCCTCGGTGGCCGCGCCCGTGGCCACGACCACCGCGACCGCGCTGCCGGCCAGCACGGTGGTGCTCTCGTAGACCATGCAGCGGCGGTCGGCCGGCTCGGCGTTGGGCATCGGCTCGGTGGTCTTCTCCACCGGCACCGGCTCACCGGTGAGCGTCGCCTCGTCGACTTCCAGGGTGTCGGCGAGCAGCAGCCGGGCATCGGCCGGAACGACGTCGTTGGCGCGCAGCGCGATCAGGTCACCGGTCTTCAACAGGTCTCCGGAGATCTGTTCGCTCGGTGCGGCGTGGAGATCGGCGAGCAGTCGCGTCGCGGCCTGCGGGGAGCCGGGGTCGTCGGAAGGCGTGCCCAGGCGCAGCCGCCGGGCCATCACCTGCTGGCCGATCAGCAGCTCGGCGAGGGCCCGTTCGGCGCGCATCCGCTGGGCTCCGCTGATCAGCGCATTGCCGGTCATCACGCCGATCACGAGCAGGGCATCGACGCCCGATCCGACGATGGCCGATGCGGCGGCGCCAAGGGCGAGCACGGGGGTCAGTGGGTCGTCGAGCTCGCGTCGCGCGGCGGTGGCCAGCCGTACCGCGCCGCCGGCGGGACCGATCACGGCACGGGTGAGCAGTGGAACGGCCGCGGCCCGGTCCGTGAGCCGGTGCAGGCATCGCACGGCCGCCGACGCCCGGCGTTCCTCGGGTTCGGTTTCCGTCCGTCCGTGGTGCAATCTGCGATACACGTCGTACGCGCTGAGGGCATGCCAGGAGTCTCGGACCACGGGAGGCGGCAGCGGCCGGTGGTCGAGTCGGCGGGCGGAGAGCGCATTGGTCAGCATGGCGGTCAGCGAGGCGGCGTGTACCGGTGGCAGGTCGCACCAGGAAGCCACCGCCTGCACCGGTCCGTGGCCCCGAACCCCACGGCGGCGTCGCCGACTGGCGACGAGCAGCGCACCCAGCGCGGAGCCGCTGAGCGAGAGCTGCGCGGCCCGCTCGCTCGCCCGGCGTGCGGCGGGCACGGCGCCCAGCAGTCGCCACACCTCCGCGAGGCCGGGGCCGCACACCAGGTCGGCGCACCAGTCGGTCGCTCCGGGCCCGCGCAGTACGTTCACGCCGACGTCGGCGGCGTCCAGTGCCCGTTGCCGGTCGTGCGCGATGGCCAACACGCCATGGCCATCTCGTTGCAGGGCCTGAACCTGCTCGGTGAGCCCGTCGGCCTCGGGCGCGGACTCATCGCCCCAGGCCAGCAGTTCGGCCACGCTCGCGTGCTGGGTGAGGACCACCTTGGCCGCGGCCTCGTGGGCCGCCGTGAGCACCGCCTCGGCCAGCGGATCGAGGGAGGAGCCCACCCGGACCCTGCCGCAACACCGGCCCGCTTCGTCCACCAGGTCCAACGTCACCCCGGCCGGATGGGCCGGGCCGTCGCCCGACTGCGCGTCCTGCGCCCGTACGAGCCGCCAGCCGGCGCTCCCCTCGGCTGGTCGGCTACCGCCTCCCGTCTCGTCTCCCCGGCCGTTGCCGGCATCGGACAGGCCGTTCCCCGTCCACGGGCCGCTGCCGCGCAGGTCGGCCTGGCTGTAGTTGGTGAGCAGACGGCTCGCCGTCTTCCATACCGCCGCATCGTCGTACGTGTCGCTGGTCGAGACGGCGGAGAGCAGCCGCAGCTCTCCGTTGCACAGCACGGACGAGTCGATGACCACGGCGTCGATACGGTCCAGGCGACGCACGGCGCGTGGATTGAGCACCACCACGCCGCGACGGGCGAGGTCGTGCCCGAGGACGGTGGCGAACGCCTCGCGCCCGTGCCCGGCCGCTTTGGGCACGGTGGCCAGAATCGTATCCGCGGCGGCGGCCGGGTCACCGGTGGCGAGCAGCACGGCGGCGCCGCCCAGCAGATGACCGAGCACGGTGCGGTCCGCGGCCTTCTCCACCGGTCCTGGCGGAAGCGGGCACGGCCGCTGCGGGCGCTCCGCGCGCTCCGGTGGCAGCGCCACGGCCTCCGGGGCGACCAGGTCCTCCTCACGCAGGTCCCAGGCACGCTGCCGCGCGAGGATCTCGTAAAGCCGGAACACCCGGTGCGCCGCGTCCACGGCAAGCGGCGTCGCACCCTTGGCCGCCCCTTGCAGGGCCGCATGGGCAAGAGCGACCAGCACGTCCGTGCGCAGATGCCCGATCCGCCGCTCCAGCAGCCGCCGGACCCCCGGCACCACATCCGCCAGAGCCACCGCGGCACGTACCGGGCTGGGGACAACAGGCAGCGCGGCCATCCGGCCGAGCACCGCCGAACCCATCCCCAGACAGTCCGCCGCGAGGGCCACGGCCGCGGCGGTTGCGGCCAGATCGTCATCCGGGCGCTGCGCATGCGCGCCGGCGTCGGCGCGCTCGGCACCGTACGCCTCCTCCACCTCTGCGATGGCTGCCACCAGCCGCTCGGGGCCGACCGCATCCTCCGCATAGGAGATCAGCGCCTGCCCGGTGACCGCATTGACCTCGGCCCAGCGGACACCCTCGACCCGGCGCAGCGTCCCGGTAAGCGCATGCACGTAGCGGAGATGCCGGTCGCCGCTGCCGGACAGGCCGTGCACCTCGATGTGCGCACGGCCGGCACGGGCCCAGACCCGTCGCTGCCGACCGCCCCGCGCCAGATCCCGCAACGCCGCAGCGGCACGAGCCGCCCTCCGCACCTGGTCGTCCACCACGCCCCGGGCGGCGGACCAGCCCGTACCCGGGAGGGAGGACAGCGACGGGAGGGAGGACAGCGACGGGAAGGATGGGAAGGACCGCAGGGACGACGCCGGTCCACCGGTCGGCGCACGCAGCGCGGGCACCGCGGACAGCGACGGGAGCGCAGAGGCCGCCAAGCCGGCCACCGCCGCACCCGCGTCAACGGCCTGCTCGCCGGCCCAGGCCGCCACCCGCACCGTGCTGGCGGTGCCGAGCACCGCGCCCTTGACGGCCAGCGCCGGCGCTGCCCCCGCCGCCCGCGCCGGAAACCCCAGCACCGTGCTTAGTACACCCGCACCCGGTACCTTCAAGCCGCGTCATCCCTCTCCTGCCGTCACACCCTGCGCTGCGGCCGTCTGCCCGCACACACCACCGCTCACCGGCTGGTCAGCGCCGTGGGGACGCCGGCAACGGCCTGAGCACTCCGGCAGCGCTGACGGACACACGGCGCACCGCCTTGACTGCCGCAGATGCCGTGGGCGCAGGAACGGCGGAAGGTCAGCGAACCGTCCTGGTCCCACTTGATCTTGTGGAGTGCGT
>NZ_JBFAIP010000078.1:0-30758 GCF_040654775.1 Streptomyces sp. NPDC050636 | reverse complement strand
GAACAGCAGTGTCTACACAGGACGTCATGCCCGCACCCGTACCCGTACGGCGCTCCCGGGGGGCCTTCTCGCACGACAGACGGGTGGACGAGTGCTGTGCGCCGTTCGCTCGGCTCGCTCAGCCTGTTCAGCTTTCGACGGGTACGCGCTCCACCGGGGGCTGCGGCTGCTGACGGCTGTCGGACCACGCTGCCCAGAGCTCCGCATAGCGGCCGCCCGCCGCGATCAGCTCCTCGTGCGTGCCGGTCTCGACGACCCGGCCCTGGTCGAGGACGACGACGCGGTCCGCGGTGGCGGCCTGGGGAAGTCGGTGGGCCACCATCAGGCCCGTGCGGCCCTCCAGCGCCTGCAGGGCCGCCGTCTCCAGGACGCGGGCTCCCGCGCTTCCGGCGTCGGCGGTCGCCTCGTCCAGGATCGCGATCACGGGGTCCGTGAGGACGAGGCGCGCCAGGGCCAGATGCTGGGCCTGGGTCACCGTGAGCCGGTGGCCACCCTCGCCGACCACCGTGGCGAGACCGTCGGGCAGCGCCTCCACCCACTCCAGGGCGCCGACCCGGACGAGTGCCGCGCGCAGTTCCTCTTCGGTGGCCTCCGGCCGGGCCAGTCGCAGGTCCTCGGCCAGCGGTCCGGCGAAGACATGGACCTCCTGGCTGATCAGCGTCACCGCCTGCCGGACGCCGGCCGGGCCCAGCTCCTGGGCGTCGACCCCACCGAGGGCGATCGATCCGCCGGACGGCTCGTGCACGCCGGCGATCAGCTTGGCCAGGGTGGTCTTCCCGGCGCCGCTCGCGCCGACCAGAGCGACCCGCTCCCCGTCGCGTACCTCCAAGTCGACATCGTGGAGCACCGGGTGACCGGAGAGGTACGCATGGCTGAGCGTGGAGACCTTGACCGAGCCGTCCACGGGCACGGCGCGCCCGTCGGCCTCCCGCTCGGCCGGCAGGCGTGATACGCCGACGAGGCGGGCGAGGCTCGCGCCGGCGGACTGCGCGTCGTCGATGAGGAAGAGCGCGGCGTTGATCGGGTTGAACAGGCCGTGGAAGTAGAGCGCGGCCGCGGTCGCCGTGCCGATGCTCACGGAGCCGCCGTCGACCAGGAGGAAGCCGGTGACGAGAATGGACGTCATGCCGATGAACTCGGCGATGTTCAGCCTGGAGAAGAACCCGGAGACCAGGCGCATGCCGCGCGCCGCGAGGTCGACGGCCGCTTGCGACCGCTGCTCCAGCAGGTCCGCGTGCCTGCCGTTCAGCCGGAATGCGCGTACGGTGCGGACCCCGCCGACACTGTCGAGGAGCTGGTGCTGGAGCGCGCCGGTCGCCACCCGGTGCTCGGCGTACACCGTCGAGGCACGGGGGATGTACCAGCGCACCGTGAGGATGTGGACCGGAACGGCCACCAGCACCGCGAGCAGGAAGCGCCAGTCCAGCACGGCGAGTCCGACCAGCGTCAACACGATGGTGAGGAAGGCCCCGGCGAACTCGGGCAGGGCCTGTCGCACCGCCTTCGCGATCAGGGTCACATCACCGGTCACCCGCGAGGTGAGGTCGCCCGAACCGGCCTGCTCGACGCGTTCGAGCGGCAGGCGCAGCGCCCGCGCGATGAACCGCTCACGCAGGCTTGCGAGGACGGTTTCGCCGAGCCGGGCGACGAGGGATCTGCCGATCGCGGTCGCGATCCCCCTGGCCACGGCCGCCGCCAGGAGGAGCACCATCGGCACGGTCAGCGAGGCGGGACCGCGCTTGTCGACGACCAGGTCGACGATGCGGCCGAGCAGCGGGGCGGTCAGCATCCCGATGCCCGTTCCGACGACCAGGACGGTCACCGCGGCGAAGGCCAGCAGCCGGTGACGGCGCAGCAGCGCACCGACGACGGAGAGGGTCTGGGCACTGGTGGCCGTGGGCAGGAGCTCGCGTTCAGACGTGCTGGGTCCGCTCATCGTCCGTCCTTCGTCCTTCGCGCTCGCGTGCGCACCTGGGTTCACGTCTGTCCCGTTCACGGAGGGGTCGTGCACCGGCGTCATGCCAACACCACCGAGCGGTACGCCTCGTGGGCGGCGACCAGCTCCGGGTGCGGGCCTTCCGCGGCCACTGCGCCCCCGTCGAGCATCACCACGCGGTCGGTCCCGGCGAGCAGGGCGGGGCTGGTGGTGACCAGGATCGTGGTGCGGGCACGCCGGAGGTCCCGTAGGCGGTCGGCGATGCGCGACTCGGTGACCGTGTCGACGGCGGTCGTCGGATCGTGGACGACCAGCACCGGCGGATCCGCGGCCAGCGCCCGGGCGAGTGCCACCCGCTGGCGCTGCCCGCCGGAGAGCGACCGCCCGCGTTCGGTGAGCACGGTGTCCACGCCCTGGGGCAGGGCGTGGGCGACCTCGTCCGCCGTCGCGGCGGCCAGCGCGGGCCCGACGTCCGTGGTGTCGTCGTCCGTTCCGGCCCTTACGTTGTCCAGCAAGCTGCTCTCGAACAGGTCGGCGTCGTGGTGGGCGACCAGGATCGCGCGGCGGACGTCCTCGGGGGCGAGCTCGGTCAGCGGTACGCCGTCGAGCTCGATACCTCCGGCATCGGGGTCGAGTTCGCGGCCCAGGCAGAGCAGCAGGTCGTTCGCGACGGCCGGGTCCTTGGCGACCACGCCGACCAGGCTGCCGGGGGCGATATCCAGGTCGATCCCGCGCAGCGCGCCGTGCGTGACCTCGCGCAGCCGGAGGTGCCCGGCGACCGGGGTGGGCAGCGTGGCCGTTCCCGCGGTGACGGAGGGCGGCGAGGCGAGAATTTCGGCGATCCGGTCGGCCGAGGCACGGCCCTGGGCGAACTCGCCGTTGACGTAGGTGAGGAGCTGGAACGGCCCGAGCAGGTACTGCGCGAGACCGACGGCCGCCACAAGGTCGCCCACGCTGATCGTGCCACGCATCGCCAGATGGGCGCCGACCAGCCCGATGACCGCGATGAAGACCCCGGTGAGGGCGAGGATCGCACCGTCGTGCCAGGCCCGGCTGCGGGCGGCGCGCAATGCGGCGGCCAGCGAGTCCCGGCTCGTCACGCGGTACCGGGACACCGCTGCCGGTTCGGCGCCGATCCCCTTGAGGACGCGCAGCCCGGCGACGAGATCGGCGGCGACACCGGAGGCGTGGGCGGCGCGCTCCTGCTCGGTCTCGCTGCGCCGTTCCAGTGGGCGGCTGATCCGGTGGCCGAGCCACAGCAGGGGCGGCACACCGAGGAGGACAAGGAGGCCGAGCGGTACCGAGACGCGAAGCAGGGCCACCGCGCTGATGGCCAGTCCGGCGAGTGCCGAGATGGCATACGGCAGTGCGGAGGCGACCGAGCCCACCCGTCGGGCGTCACCGGTCGCGACGGCGGTCAGTGCGCCGGGTAGGCGGCCGGCATCGGCGCCGCCTCGTGGGTCGAGTACCCGGGCGCCGAGGTCGAGCCGGATCCGGTGCGCCGCGCGTTCGGCCGCCGACTCGGTGAGCCGGGCGGAGTTCCGGTAGCAGTTGGACAGGATCAGGAAGAGTGCGGCGAGTACCAGCAGCCAGCGCAGGAGGGCACCGGAGGAGCCGGTCGCCACGGCCTCGTCGATGACCAGTCCGATGACGACGGGGACCATGGCCTCGCACACCTGGTGCGCCATACCGAGGAGCGATGCGCCGGTGATACGGCGCCGTTGGTCAGCGAGCGCTCTCCGGAGGACGTGTCCCCCCGTTGGTCCTCCAGCGGGCATGCGGGACCTCCATGGAAATGGACTGGATAGTTAGGTAAGGCTACCTTAATTAAATGTCCTGCCAAGGCTTCCTGCGGGGCCGTCACATACACCCTTTCCGTCTGAACTCCGGCCGCGTTGACCGGTCATGGATGGTTCGGTTAGCCTCACCTAAGTCACATTGCATTGCTGCTTCATCACCGTTTGTGACGCGTCCCGTGTCACTTGCGAAACACCGCCAGGGGGAGTTGTCGTTGTCGGTCGAAGTCCAGGCGGCGTCCGGAAGCGAAGCCGACGGGCTCGCCGTACCCAAGGCGCGCCGGGGCGTTGCGACACTGCGCGGCCTGGGCCTTCTCGTGGCGCTCGGCGCGCTGGTCCTGGTCTCGCTGGTCAGCGTGTGGGTGGGCACGAGGGGCATCCCGTTCACATCCACATGGGGTCTGCTGTGGCAGCCTGACGGGTCGGAAGCCTCGGTCATCATCCACGACTACCGCATCCCCCGCACCCTTCTCGCACTGCTCGTCGGCATGGCGCTCGGACTGTCCGGCGCGCTGATGCAGGCCCTGACGCGCAATCCGCTCGCCGACCCCGGGCTGCTCGGGGTGAGCCTGGGAGCCTCCACCGGAGTGGTCGTCGCCATCGCCTTCCTCGGCGTGGCCACACCCCTCGGCTATGTGTGGTTCGCCCTCATCGGCGCGGCGATCGCGTCGGTGGTGGTCTACCTGCTGGGTTCCTCCGGGCGGAAGCTGGCCACCCCCGAGCGTCTGGTCGTCGCGGGAGCCGCGGTGACGGCGGTGCTGTACGCCTTCAACTCGGCGGTACTGCTGCTCAATCCGAAGGCGTTCGACCAGTTCCGCTTCTGGACGGTGGGCGCCCTCGCGGGCCGGTACTTCGACATCGTGTACATCACCCTGCCGTTCGTCGCCGTGGGCCTGCTGATCGCCCTCGGGCTCGCCCCGTCGCTCAACGCTCTGGCCCTGGGCGACCAGGTGGGGCGTGCCCTGGGGGTGAAAGTCGGCCGGACCCGGGTACTGGGGGCGATCGCGGTCATGC
The DNA here is from genome assembly GCF_040654775.1 of Streptomyces sp. NPDC050636. Lineage (NCBI taxonomy): Bacteria > Bacillati > Actinomycetota > Actinomycetes > Kitasatosporales > Streptomycetaceae > Streptomyces > Streptomyces sp. NPDC050636. The sequence continues at coordinate 26,012 of NZ_JBFAIP010000078.1, read as the reverse complement.
TGCTGAGCGGTGCCGCCACCGCCGCGGCGGGCCCGATCGGCTTCGTGGGTCTCGCCGTGCCGCACGTGGCCCGCTTCATCGTCGGCCCGGACCAGCGGTGGGTGCTCACGTACTCCATGCTGCTCGCTCCGGTCCTGCTGATCGGAGCGGACGTCCTGGGCCGGGTGCTCGGTGCCCCGGGCGAGGTCCAGGTCGGCATCGTCACCGCGTTCATCGGCGCACCGCTGTTCATCGCGCTGTGCCGCCGCCGAAAGCTGGTCATGCTGTGAGTTCCGTACGGGAGGCGAACGCCCGAGTGCCCGGACCCGTCGATGCCCCGAAGACCCGTGTCGTCAGCGGGCTGGTGATCCGCACCGGAGGGGGCGGACTGTCCCTCCGGCTGCCGGGCCGTGCTCTGGCCGTGACGGCCGTGCTGCTGGCCGCCCTCGCGGTGGTCATGGGTATCAGCCTGACCACCGGGGACTTCGAGTTGTCCATCGGCGAGGTCCTCCAGGCGGTGACCGGCAGGGGATCGGGCGCCGCCGACTTCATCGTCAACACGCTGCGCCTGCCTCGCCTGCTGACCGCGCTGGGCGTCGGGGCGGCCCTGGCGGTCAGCGGCGCGATCCTGCAGAGCCTGACCGGCAACTCGCTGGGCAGCCCCGACATCATCGGCTTCACCAACGGGTCGGCCGTGGGCGCCCTGGGCGTCATCATCGTGCTGCACGGCAGCATGACCCAGATCGCGATCGGCGCGCTGCTCGGCGGCCTCGCCACCGCCGGTGCGGTCTACCTCCTCATGCTGGGCCGGGGGTTGCAGGGGTTCCGGCTTGTCGTCGTCGGCATCGGCGTGAGCGCCCTGCTGCTCGCCGTCAACTCGTATCTGATCACCCGGGCGACCTGGCAGGAGGCGCTGGAGGCCCAGGCGTGGCTCATCGGCAGCCTGGGGAATCGGGGGTGGCAGCATGCGAGTGCCATCGGACTCGCGGTGGCCGTTCTGCTTCCGTTCGCGGCCGTCCTCGCCCGTCGGCTCTCCGTGGTGGAGATGGGCGACACCACCGCCATCGCCCTCGGCGTCAACGTGGCCCGGACCCGCACGGCCATGCTCGTCATCAGTGTCGCCCTGGCCGCGTTCGCCACCGCGGTCACCGGTCCCATCTGGTTCATCGCCCTGGCCGCGCCCCAACTGGCCCGCAGGCTGAGCCGGTCCTCCGGTCCCACCCTGGTGCCGTCCGCCCTCATGGGTGCGTTCCTGCTCGCCCTGAGCGACCTCGTCGTGCAGCGGGCCTTCGCCCCCACACTCCTCCCGGTGGGCACGGCGACCGGCACCATCGGCGGGCTGTACCTCATCTGGCTGCTGATCACCGAGTCGCGAAAGAGCCGCGCATGACTGGAACGAACCCTGTGACGCCCCGGCTGCGTGCCGAGGATCTGACGCTGTCCTACGACCAGCGGACGGTGGCCACCTCCCTCGGGGTGGACATTCCCGACCACTCGTTCACCGTGATCATCGGGCCGAACGCCTGCGGTAAGTCCACGCTGCTGAAGGCTCTCGCGCGGATGCTCAAACCCCGGGCGGGGCAGGTCTACCTCGACGGTGCGGCGATCGCGTCGTACCGCTCGCGCGAGGTCGCCCGCCGGCTGGGGCTGCTCCCCCAGTCGTCGACCGCGCCCGGCGGCATCATCGTGGGGGACCTCGTGGCCCGCGGCCGCTATCCGCACCAGCGGCTGCTCAAGCAGTGGTCCGCGGAGGACGAGGCGGCCGTGGCCGAGGCGATGCGGCAGACCGGCGTACTGGAACTCGCCGACCGGCCCGTCGACGACCTCTCCGGCGGACAGCGCCAGCGCGTATGGCTCTCCATGGTGCTGGCACAGCAGACGCCCATCATGCTGCTGGACGAACCGACCACCTACCTCGACATCGCCCACCAGGTCGAGGTGCTGGACCTGTGCGCCGGCCTGCACGCGCGCAAGGGACACACCGTCGTCGCGGTCCTGCACGACCTCAACCAGGCATGCCGCTACGCCACTCACCTCATCGTGCTGCGGGCAGGCGGCACGGTCGCGGCCGAGGGCGACCCGGCGAGCGTCATGACCGCCGAGCTGGTCGAGGACGTGTTCGGGCTGCCCTGCCGGATCATCGACGACCCGGAGACCGGCACACCGCTGATGATCCCCGCCGCCCCCAGGCGCCACGAGCCCGAGGAGAGCGCGGACGATACGTCCACCGCCGGCACCGTGAAAACCGCGTCGATGGCCGAAACCAGCTAGGACGGACTGCCCATGCTCTGCACCAGGCTGACGAACGCACACATCCTCACCATGGACCCGGACCACCCCGTCGCCCACGACCTGGGCATCTGGCGGGGTCGGATCGTGGGCCTGGACGACGCGGTGACCTCGCTGCCCGCCCGCGAGGTCATCGACCTGCAGGGCGCCACCGTGCTGCCCGGGTTCATCGACAGCCATGTGCACCTGGCGTGGACCGGGTTCAAGGCGAGCACCCCGAGCGTGGCACCGTGCGAACGGGTCGACGACGTGCTCGCGGTCGTGTCGGAGGCCACCTCCGGGGAGGGCGAGCCCGGCGCCTGGGTGGACATCGCCGGGTACGACCAGCGGTCCCTGGGACGCCATCTGACCGCTGCCGAGCTGGACCGGGTCAGCAATGGGCGCAAGGTGCTCATGATGCACGACTCCGGACACGCCTGCGTGGTCAACAGCGCCGTGCTGGACGTGCTTCCGACCGATGTCCCGCACCAGGACGGCTTCCTGGTGGAGGGCGCCATGGCCGCCGCACGCCGGCTGCGCCTGCCGTGCTCGCAGGAGGAACTCGCCGACGCCATCGAGTACGCCGCCCGCACCTGCCTGGCCGAAGGGGTGACCGCCTGCGCCGAGGCCGGCATCGGAGGCGGCCTGCTGGGCTACAGCCCGGTCGAGCTCGGCGCCTACCAACTCCTGCGTGACCAGGGCCGGTTGCCGCTGCGGATCCAGCTCATGGCGGGCGGCGACACCCTGCGGCCGGTCGCCGCGCACCGGAACGACGGTTTCCCGCGCGCTCTCGACCTCGGCCTGCGCACCGGGTTCGGCGACGACTGGCTCTCCCTGGGCGCGCTCAAGATCTACACCGACGGCGGCATGATGGCCCGCACGGCCGCGCTCACCGCCCCGTACGAAGGCATGGAGCACACCGGGCAGCTCCAGGACGACCCCGACCGCCTCACCGACCTCATCGTGGACGGGCACCTCGCCGGCTGGCAGCTCGCCGTGCACGCCATCGGCGACCGCGCCGCCGACCTCGCACTGGACGCCCTGGAGCGGGCACAGCGGCTACGGCCCCGCCCCGACGCGCGGCACCGCATCGAACACGCCGGACTGATCCGCCCCGACCAGCTCCCGCGCTTCGCGCAGCTCGGCGTCAGTGCCGTGATCCAGCCGAACTTCCTGCGCTACTTCGGCGACGACTACGCCGCCGTCATGGGGGAGGAGCGCGCGCCGTGGATGTACCGGGGCCGCGGCTTCCTCGACCACGGTGTCACGGTCGTCGGCAGCTCCGACCGGCCCGTCACCGACGGCGCACCGCTGCGGGCCATCCAGTTCATGGTCGAACGCGCCTCCACCTCGGGGCAGTTGATCGGCCCCGACGAGGCCATCACCGTCGACGAGGCCCTGCACGCCTACACCGTCGCCGGCGCCTACGCCTGCCGGTGGGACGACAGTGCCGGCAGCCTCACCCCGGGCAAACGCGCCGACCTGGTCGTGCTGGGAGACGACCCACGGCGCGTCAGCACCTCGCGCATCGGCGACATCGAGGTCGTGGCGACGTTCGTCGACGGCCATGAGTCCAAGGAGGCGGCGCTGTGAGCACGCGTACGGATGCGATCGAGCGCTATGCGCACCTGTGGGAGGCGCCCTCGTCCCCGCACCAGTGGGTCATTTGGACCACCGCGGGGGAGACCATGGTCTTCGACAGGCAGCTCAACTGCCCTGAGTACATTGACGATGAACCAACCCTGCAAGAGGTCCTGCGCAGAATGCGCGAGGCGGGCGTACCGGAGAGTGACGACTATCCGGGCCACCCTTGTGCGCGGCACGGTTCCGGCCGCACCTGACACCGCACCTCCCCAGCCCGTCGCCTCTGCCAACGCCAGGAGACAGCACGATGAGCGCGCGCAGCATGCTCACGCACAGCCCGCGCACCGGCGCGTCGGGCGACGCAACGCCGGTCCCATTCCTCCTGGGCACGGATCCGCTGCCCACCCCCTGGGAGGGGGGTACGACGCCGCGCGTTTGGTCCGCGCGCGTGACCGAGTATGCGGAGCGAGCTGCTGCTGACGCTTGGCTGCTGGACGGCGATGAGCGAGCGCGGGCCCAAGCCTTCGTGAGGGAGGCCGACCGTGACCGGTACCGCGTGGCCCACGTCGTACTGCGGCGCCTCCTCGGTGCGTATCTGAGCCAGGACCCTGCAGCGGTCGAGCTCGTCCGTGAGCCCTGCCCCGGTTGCGGCGGCCCGCATGGCCGCCCGGCCGTTGCGGGCTCGCCCCTGCATTTCTCCCTGTCGCACTCCGGTGACCTCGCACTCTTCGCCTTCGCGGAGACGCCGGTGGGTGTCGACGTAGAAGCCGAGCCGTCCCCCGAGGCGTCGGCGGAGGTCGCGGCGGTGCTGCACCCGGCGGAGCGAGCAGAGTTGGCCGCCCTGCCTCCCGCCGCCCGCCCTGCCTCGCTCGCCCGCTGCTGGGCCCGCAAGGAGGCGTACCTCAAGGGCATCGGCATCGGCCTCGCCGAAGACCCCTCGGTCACCTACGTCGGAGCGGGGCCCGATCCGGCGGATCCGTCCGGCTGGTCACTGGCTGATGTCCCCGTCCCCCGGGGATACGCGGCTGCCTGTGCCGTCCGCACCGAAGTACCCGGCGGGCCACTGCCGGGGCCGGGTCGCGGCGTCCGCCCTCGGTGAGGGATCAGGCGTGCGTCGCCGGAGAGCGGCCCGTGCCGCATCCGACAGCGGCGCCGTGGCCATGCCCCAGTGCGGCGGCCCCAACGGGCAACTCGGTGTCCGGCGTTCCCCTTTCGTTCACCAGGTGAAGTGCCTGATCGTTTCTGCGCGATATTCACCCATCGGCTAGCCGGAAAGAGTTCATGTCGAGGAGCCTTATCGCCCCGAGGCGGCAGCCCTACTGTCCACGGTGACCAACCGGCGGCGCCGCACGAGTGATTGCCGGCACCGCCGCTCCTGCTCGGATACGGCCGGCCCGGCACTCCAGGCCGGATGGCGAGCGAACTTCCCTTCAAGGAGGACCCGTGTTCCGTGCTCTGGCCCCCTCTCGTCGCCGCTCGGTCGGCATGACCGGTGCGATGCTGGCCGCCGTCACCCTGTCGGTCACGCTGACGACCCCGGCGTCGGCGACCCCGCCCAACATCCCCGGCAAGGCCACAGCCCAGTCCGAGCTCAACGCGCTGACCGTGGCCGCCGAGGGCAGCATGACCGGCTACTCGCGGGATCTGTTCCCGCACTGGATCACCGTTTCGGGCGCCTGTAACACCCGGGAAGAAGCGCTCAAGCGCGACGGTACGAACGTGGTGGTCGGCAGCGACTGTTACCCGGACTCGGGCAGCTGGTACAGCCCGTATGACGGCATCACCGAGTTCGCAGCCTCCGATATCGACATCGACCACGTGGTCCCGCTCGCCGAAGCGTGGCGCTCCGGTGCCAACACATGGACGACCGGCAAGCGCCAGGACTTCGCCAACGATCTGGGATACCCGCAGCTGATCGCGGTGACCGACAACGTCAACAGCTCCAAGGGTGACCAGGACCCCTCGGCCTGGACACCGCCGCTGTCCTCCTACCACTGCACCTACTCCAAGATGTGGATACGGTCCAAGTACCACTGGGGCCTGAAACTCCAGTCCAGCGAGAAGTCGGCGCTGCAGAGCATGCTCAACACCTGCTCCTCCTGACCATGACACCGTGCACACACTCCTGGTGAACGTGCTCCGCCACCCCCGGACTTGAGCAGCGTCGCCCGCGCCGGCTGGTCGCCCTGGTGACCAGCCGGCGCGGAGTGACAGGCCGACTGCATAAGGGATCCCTGCGCCCCCACCTCAAAACCAGGACACGCTTACCCGCACACCGCTGAGCGTTTGGCTGGAAGCTTAGGTGAGGCTAGCCTTAGTCGCGCTGATCTTCCCAGGTGCCGCGGTGGCCGAAGCGCCCTCCGCGCACGGTGGGACCGGAGGAAGGGAAACCCTTGACCACGGCCGCCCTGCGCCTCGGCACAACGCCGTCCCGCACCGCCCTGCCCGACTCGCTCCGCGTACGGTCCGCGCGCCGTGGGGATGCCAGGGCTCTCGAAGCCTTGTCCCGGCCGTTCGTACGCTCAGGAGCACTGCGCGAGCGTCCCCTTTCGCTTTACGCCACAGATGCCCCCGATTTCCTGATCGCGGACGCCTGGGACGGCCTGGACGGCAGCCTCGACGGCTGTCTCGGCCTGCGCATCCACCCAGCCGACCCGATCAGCGGCCGCAGGCCCACAGGCGTCCTGTACAACTTCTGTGTCTCGCCGCACAGTCAGGGCCGTGGGGTGGGGGCGCTGCTGCTGCGGGCGGCGCTGGCGAAGGCCAACGAGAAATCGCTGTGCGCCCTGTTCACCGCGACGACCGGTGGCGGTGACCTCTTCCTCAAGTACGGCTTCGCACCGGCTTGCGCGAGTCTCGCACCAGCGGCTTGGGTGAACTCCCTGGACCCCCGCCGTAACTCGCGACTCCTCGCACGCGTGCTCTGACCCAGCAGGGCGGCTCACGCGCAGCAGGGGCCGGTCCGGAAACACCTTCCGGACCAGCCCCTGCTGGGCACCCCGCGAGGCGCCGGGCGGTTGGCGTCCGCAGCACACCGGCTGGGCAGTGGCTCAGGCGTCGAGCATGCCCGGCAGCGCCGCGAGCAGAGCGTCCACCTGAGCTTCGGCGACCGTCAGCGCCGGAGCCAGCCGAACCGTCGCGGGGCCCGTGGCATTGACGAGGAAGCCGGCGTCCTGCGCCGCCTTCTGTACGCGCGAGGCGACCGGATCCGTAAGGACCATGCTCAGCAAGAGCCCCCAGCCCCGGACATGGCTCACCCGAGGATGTTCCAGCCCCTCGATGCCGCTCCGCAACCGCTTTCCCACGTGCGTGACATGGGCGAGCAGCCCGTCCTTCTCGATGGTTTCCAGTACGGCGAGACCGGCCGCACAGGCCACCGGGTTGCCGCCGAAGGTCGAGCCGTGCTGGCCCGGTTCCAGCAGGTCGGCTGCCGTGCCGAACGCCACTGTCGCGCCGATCGGCAAGCCGCCGCCCAGCCCTTTGGCGAGCGTCACCACATCCGGGTCCGCGCCGTCCACCGCCTGGTGGGCGAACCAGTGACCGGTGCGGCCGATCCCGGTCTGGACCTCGTCGAGTACGAGTAGCGTGCCGGTGGCCCGGGTGATCTCACGGCATGCCTGCAAATACCCCTCGGGCGCCGGGATCACGCCTGCCTCACCCTGCACCGGTTCGACGAACACGGCCGCCGTCTCCTCCGTCACCACCGCCCGCAGTGCGTCCACGTCACCGAACGGGACGTGGGACACCCGGCCCGGCAGCGGTAGGAACGGTTCCCGCTTCGCGGGTTGCCCGGTGAGGGCGAGCGCCCCCATGGTGCGCCCGTGGAAACCGCCCTCGGTCCCGACCAGGTGTGGGCGCCCCGTCCGGCGGGCGATCTTGAACGCTGCCTCGATCGCCTCCGCCCCGGAGTTCGCGAAGAACACCCGTCCCGGCCTACCCACGAGCCGCAGCAGCCGTTCGGCCAGCACGACAGGAGGCTCGGCGACGTACAGATTGGAGACGTGCCCCAGCCTGGCGATCTGATTGCTCACCGCCGACACCACGGCGGGGTGCGCATGCCCCAGCGTGTTCACGGCGATGCCGCCGGTGAAATCGAGGTACGCGCGTCCGGACTCGTCCCACACCGTGCTGCCCTCGCCTCTGACCAGAGCCAGTGGGGGAGTGCCGTAGTTGTCCATCATCACGGCCTGCCAGCGGTCCGTGAGCACCGGACGGTCCCTCTCCGCTGCGGTCGAGCAACCGTCGTCGTAACTGATGGTCATGCGTCGCTCGTTTTCAGGTCCGGAGCCACGGTGGTGCCGGGATTGTCGTCGGCGAAGACTCCCCGCAGCACCGAGTGCGGCACCCGGCCATCCAACACGTGTGCCTTGCGCACCCCCGCCCGGACGGCCCGCAGACATCCCTCCATCTTGGGAAGCATGCCGCTTGCCAGTTCCGGCAGCAGCTTCTCCAGCTCACTGGCGGTCAGGCGGTCGATCACCTCGGTGCTGTGCGGCCAGTTCGCGTACAGCCCCTCTACGTCGGTGAGCATCACCAGCTTCTCCGCGTCGAGGGCCGACGCCAGCGCCGCGGCCGCGAGATCGGCGTTGATGTTGTAGACCTGCCCATCCTCCCCACGGGCGACGGGTGAGACCACCGGGATGCGGCCCTGTTCCAGCAGGGTCCGCACGGTGTCCGGGTTCACCTCCACGATGTCACCGACCAGCCCGATGTCCACCGGCTCGCCGTTCACCCAGGCCGGCCGCCGCACGGCCGTCATGGTGTGCGCGTCCTCGCCCGTCAACCCCACCGCGAACGGCCCGTGTCTGTTGATGAGTCCCACCAACTCCCGCTGGACGCGGCCGGTCAGCACCATCCGTACCACGTCCATGATCTCCGGAGTGGTCACCCTCAGGCCCGCCTCGAAGCGGACCTCCAGATCGAGCAGGTTGAGCATCGCACTGATCTGTGGTCCGCCGCCGTGCACGACGACCGGGTGCAGGCCCGCGTGCCACAGTTCCACCACATCCTGGGCGAAGGTCCGCTTCAGTTCCTCGTCGACCATGGCGCTGCCGCCGAACTTGATGACGACCGTCCGGCCCTGGAACTCCTCCAGCCAGGGCAACTCCTCGACGACCGGCTCCGCGCGAGGTGCGTCGAGCTGCTTCATCTGTGTCCCGACCCCGTTCATGAGCTGTACGCGCTGTTCTCGTGGACGTACTCGGCAGTGAGGTCGTTGGTCCAGATCGCCGCCGACGCGTCACCGGACCGAAGATCGATCGTGACGGTGATCTGACGCCCCGACAGGTCGACCTTGTCTCGGGACTCGCCCGCCGCGCCGTCCCGGCACACCCAGACGCCGTTGATGGCCACATCCAGGCGGTCGGGGTCGAACACGGCGGATGTCGTACCGATCGCCGACAGCACCCTGCCCCAGTTCGGGTCCTCCCCGTGTAGAGCACACTTGAGCAGATTGTTCCTGGCCACGGACCGGCCCACCGTCACGGCGTCCCCCTCCGACGCCGCGCCGACGACCTCCACCTCGATCTCCTTCGAAGCGCCCTCCGCGTCCGCGACCAACTGCCGCGCCAGATCCAGGCAGACCGTGTGCACCGCCTCGGCGAAGGCGCGCGGAAACGGTGTCACCCCCGAAGCGCCCGACGCGAGCAGCAGCACGGTGTCGTTGGTGGACATACAGCCGTCCGAGTCCACCCGGTCGAAGGTGGTACGGACCGCCTCCCGCAGTGCCGAGTCGAGCGTGGGTGCGTTCACGTCCGCGTCCGTGGTGAGCACCACGAGCATGGTGGCCAGTCCGGGAGCGAGCATGCCGGCGCCCTTCGCCATACCGCCCACCGTCCAGCCGGGGCCGGAGACCACCGCTGTCTTGTGCACCGAGTCCGTCGTCTTGATCGCGACGGCCGCGTCCTCGCCCCCTTCGGGCGACAGCTGTGCGGCGGCGGTGCCGATGCCCGCTGTGACCTTGTCCATCGGCAGCAGGACGCCGATGAGTCCGGTGGAACACACGGCGACCTCGTGCGGCTCGACTTCCACGGCCCGCGCCGTGTGCTCGGCCATCAGCCGAGCGTCAACGGCGCCCGCCTGCCCCGTACAGGCGTTGGCGCCACCGGAGTTGAGGACGACCGCGGATATCCGGCCGTCGGCCAGCATCCGCCGGGACCAGCGGACGGGCGCGGCCTGGACCCGGTTGGAGGTGAACACCCCGGCAGCCGCTCGCGACGGGCCCCGGTTCACCACCAGGGCCAGGTCGGGACCACCGAAATCCTTGATCCCGGCGGCCACACCGCTTGCGAGGAATCCCTGTGCGGCGGTCACGCTCACGGAGCAACTCCATTCGTGGGCAGGCCCAGCTCTTCCGGCAGGCCCAGGGCGACATTCATGCTCTGCACCGCGCCACCCGCGGTGCCCTTCGTCAGGTTGTCGATCGCGCTGACGGAGATCAGGCGACCGGTTCGCTCGTCCACCGCCACCTGCACCTGCGCGGTGTTGGAGCCGAGTACGGCGGCGGTCGACGGCCACTGCCCGGACGGCAGCAGCCGGACGAACGGCTCCTCGGCGTACGCGGCTTCGTACGCCGCCCGCACCTCGCGGGTGCCGGAGGCGCCCGGATGCAGACGTGCGGAGCAGGTGGCCAGAATGCCCCGGGCCATCGGCGCCAGCGTCGGTGTGAACGACACGGAGACCTGCTCGCCCGCAACCCTCGACAGGTTCTGCGCCAGCTCCGGCGTGTGCCGGTGGCCACCGCCGACTCCGTACGGGCTCATCGAGCCCATCACCTCGGAGCCGAGCAGATGGGGCTTGGCGGCACGCCCCGCTCCCGAGGCCCCGCTCGCCGCGACGATCACCGCCTCCGGTTCCACCAGGCGCGCGGCGAAAGCCGGGTACAGCGCCAGGGTCACCGCGGTCGGATAGCAGCCGGGCACCGCCACCCGCGTCGTTCCCTTCAACTCCTCGCGTGCGCCGGGCAGTTCGGGTAGCCCGTAGGGCCAGGTGCCGGCATGCGGCGAATCGTAGAACCGCCTCCACTCGACCGGGTCGCGCAGCCGGAAGTCGGCACCGCAGTCCACGATCAACGTTTCCGGGGCCAACTGCTCCGCGAGCGCCGCCGACTGGCCGTGTGGCAAAGCCAGGAACACCACATCGTGCCCTTGCAGCGACGCGGCGGAGGTCTCGACCAGCACCCGGTCCGCCAGCGCGGTCAGGTGCGGCTGCACTTCCCCGACCGTGCGGCCCGCGCTGCTGTGCGCGGCGACCACTCCGATCTCCACCTCGGGATGCCCCACCAGCAGACGCAGGATCTCCCCTCCGGCATAGCCGCTCGCTCCGGCCACGGCGACCCGTACCGTCATCTTCTTCGTCTCTCCCTGTTCCCGAGCGATGCCCGGCAGACTCCCGGACCAGATGCCTGATGGTTCGTCATGTTCCCTGCTTCCCCGCCCCGATCAGCAGTTCGCGACGCAGTTCGTCCGTGGTGCAGACGGCGCCGCTGCGCGCGGCCCACCGCAGCGCCATGGCATGTTCCTCAGCGGAGAAGTCGGCCACCGCGTCGGCCACGACGAAGGGCTGGATGTCCTGCATGAAGGCGTCTGCCGCCGTCAACAGGACACCGAGATGCGCGAACACACCGCAAACGATCAGCTGGTCCCGGCCTGTGGATCGCAGTAATCTGCCGAGATGGCTGCGGAGGAAGGCGTTGTGGCGCACGTTGGGCAGCAGATGCTCACCGGGCCGTGGAGTGAGCGTCTCGACGATGGCGGCGTCGGGCTCATCGCCTATGCCCGGCCCCCAGACGTCGGCCAGCAGCCCGCGTTGGCCGGGCTGCTGCCCGGCCGGTTCGGCGCTGAAGGCGACCGGCATGCCGAGCAGGCCCGCGAGTTCGCGCAGGACGGCGATGTTGTGGACTAGCTCCACCACAGGGGAGCGTCCCGCCGGGAACGCCCGGACGAAGTGGTTCTGCATGTCATGGACCAACAGCGCGGCACGTGCCGGATCGATCACCCAGGGGACACACGGCAACGGGATCTCGGAGCGGTCAGGCATGGGGTATGAGTCGATGACCGGCAGTCCCATGTGTGATCTCCTCCCCTGATGGTGTGCCTGCCGGGTCCGAACCATGCGCGATCCCTGCAAAGGGACTCGCGCGGGCAGGGGGCAACGCGGCTCCACGGCGAAGCTCTACCCGCCCCATCAGGCATTTAGCTTAGCCTAACCTAAGTACTGGCGTGAGTGGATCTCGGCCACCCGGTCAGGCGGCGCGCACCAGTAGCCCAGTGAGTGCAACCGCTGCTTGGGGACGGCGAGTTGCTTGCGTATGTATGAAGCGAGGGTCCGGGTCGTCGTCGCCCGAGGGTCTGGAGGCCGTCGCCGCCGTGCTGACCAGCCGCCCACGCAAAACGCTCGGCTGGGAAGCCCCAGCCGAGCGCCTGTCCAAACTGCTCGCTACCTGATCAACCGACCGCGTGTTGCGACGACCCCCGGTACACGGGGAGCGGTCAGGTGGTCGGCGCCGGGCGGGACGGGCACCATTGCGAAGATCGCGTCCTGCTGTTCCTGGAGCTCCTTGGCGCGCTCGGGCGTGGTGGTGGGCAGCCGCTGCTCCTCGTACAGCTTGTGCGTCTCCTCCTGCGCCCACTTGCTCGTCGGCGTGTGGAACTGGATCTCGAAAGGATGTCCGGAACGCGGTGCGCGCCAGCCGGTGTTGAGCCCCTTGTAGCCCTTCCCGCTGTTCCAGCGGTTCGTCCACTTGGTGCTGTCGTTGCCCCAGGCTGCGAGAGTGTGCGAGGCGATGGTGACACCGACGCTGTAGCGGTGGTCGGGCCACTGCAGGGTGTAGCGCACCGAGTCGCTGATCCTCGCCAGGCTCTCGCCGACGTTCTGGCCCGGGTTCTCCTTCATCGAGGTGGCGACCTTGCGCTTGAGCGAATCCGGGGACTTCAGGCGGCGGTCGAAGCCGACAACCTCGGCGGCGCTGACTACCGCGGCCGCCCGCACCTGCGGGCTGATGGACCGCTCCGCCTTCTTGGCCTGCTCTACATAGGCGTCCACACGCGCGTTGTCCGCCGGGCTCAACGACAGCCCGCCCTCGCCCTGCCAACCTCCGCCCTCGACGACCGACCGGGCACTGGGGCGGACCGTGTTGTCCTGCGCTGACGTGGCCTGTGCCCCGTCGGCCAGGCCCAGTCCCACAATGGCGCTCAGGGCGAGCGCGGTGACGGCCCGGGTCACCTTGGTTGTGATCCTCATCGTCTGCAGCGTTCCTTCCTAGACACGGCACCCATACGACTGCCACGTGATCCGGAAGGGATCCTGGCTTTCTCAGGGCGGAGTTATGCCTCGCCCGGCACAGAGTGTCCTGATTGCGACGTTATTCACCCCAGCTGGTGCCGAAGGCCTCGCGTGGCCCGTTCCGACGGAAAGCCTGAAGTGCCCAGAGGCATGCCGGTTCGGGCATCCGCTCGGCGGGTGCCATTCCTCGCAGACGAGCGGTCGCGCGGCATGGATTGCGGAGGGTGACCCGCGGGCCGGTCTCGGCAGGCCGGGCTCAGTAGGCGCACGGGGTTCCCGGCGAGCTCCGAGAACCGCTGGACTGCCAACGGCCGTCACCCGGCGGGCTGGTGTACGCCCAGGAAATCCGCACGGAGGACGACCGGTGTCTTCGGGCGCATGGCGGCCACGACCCTCGCGGTGTTCAATCCCGGGTCCTTATGAGTCGGCCGGCCGGGGGATGAGACGTTCCGCGGCGGAGCGGGCCGAGGTCAGGGCCCGGCGGCGGTCGGTGCCGCGTTGGCCGAGGACGACCCGGGTGCTCAACCCATCGAGCAGCGCCAGGAGTTCGGAGGCGCGCGCCGGTACGTCCAGCGGTGCGAACCGGCCGCGTTCCACGCCCTTGGACAGCAGTGCCTCCAGGTCGTCCTGCCATCCCTGGTCCATCTCTTCCTGGGCCTGGTGCAGCGACTCGTTCGACGGCGTACGGGCCCAGAGCTCGATCCACAGCATCCAGCGGGCGTCGCGGGGGCCGCGCGGCAGATACAGCTCCAGGAACAGTTCGAGTTTGCGCTCGGCGGCCAGCCGGCGGGTCAACAGTGTGCGCCGCTCCTCGGCGAGGGCTGCCTCGCTCCAGCGGAGGACCTCCAGCAGGAGAAGATCCTTGCTGCCGAAGTAGTAGAGGATGTGGCCGCCGCTGGTGCCCAGACGCTCCGCGAGGGCGGACATGGTGAGCGCGGCCAGGCCGTTCTCGGCGATGGCCGCCATGGCCTCTTCGAGCATCCGTTCCTGGGCGATGTGCCCGTCCCGCCGCCGTGCCGCCCGTGCCACCCGTATCGCCCCTGCTCTTCGCGCTTCCCTGACGTCCTGGATCGTCCCAGCCGTCGCGGCCTTCCCAGCCGTCCCGGTCTTCCCGGCTCACTTCGACGTGCCGCTTTCCGTGACGTCCTCTTGTGCCCCGAACCCTATCCACGAATTCGTGCAGGGGTCTTGACGGGTGGGGGAGCGGTCACACATCTTGAATGCCGTTCTAAAAGTTAGAACGGCATTCAAGATATCGGTGGGAAGGGCGGTGTGCGGATGGCACAGCAGCCGAAAGCGGACACGATCGGGACGACGAGGACGGCCGGCAGTCCCGCCCCTGCCGTCGGCACGGGCGTCGACGCCGCTGCCACCGATGAGGTGTTCCGGGTCGAGACCCATGGCATCGATCCCATCCCCGACGACGAGCGGCACGGCAGCGCCAAGGACCTGTTCTGGCTCTGGTTCGGCTCCAACCTCACCTTCACCTATGTGATCAACGGTGCCCTCGCGGTCGGCTTCGGGCTCTCCTTCTGGCAGGCGACCGCGGTCGTGGTCCTCGGCGGACTGTCGTTCTTCGCGATCAGCGCGGCGGGCCTGAGTGGGGTCCGTACCGGAACCGCCACCCTGGTCATCTCCCGTGCCGCCTTCGGCGTCCGCGGGAACTGGCCGGCCGGACTGCTCAACTGGGTGGTCAGCATCGGCTACACCATCGTGAACACGGTCGTCGGCACCCTCGCCCTGGAAGCGTTCTTCGCCGACGTCGGCTGGCAGGGCGGCAACCTCGCCCGCGCGCTCGCGCTCGCGGTGACCCTCGCGCTCACCTTCGTGGTGGCGATGTGGGGCCACGCCACCGTCCAGTTCGCCGAACGCTGGATGTCCTACGTCCTGGCCGTCGGCTTCGCCACGCTGCTGGTCTTCGTTCTGCCCGGCGCGCACACCACCGCCACGGCCGACGCCCCCGGCGCCGCGGGCTGGAGCCTGGCGTTCGTGGTGATGCTCGCCGGGCCGTTCTCGTACGTGCCGATGCCCGCCGACTACACCCGCTATCTGCCGAAGGCGACCTCGCTGCGCGCCATCACCTGGAGCGGTGCCCTCGGCGGCTTCCTCTCCTCTGTCGCGCTCGGCATCATCGGCGTGGCCGCCGCGAGCCGAACGGACATGACCGACGCCGTCGCCGGGACGGAGAGTTTGCTGCCCGGATGGTTCCAGCCGGTCTTCCTCGCCCTGGTGCTCCTCGGCTCGGTCACCAACTCGATCATCACCCTCTACTCCTCGTCGCTGAACCTCCAGGTCCTCGGCATCCCCTGGAGCCGGGCCAAGGCCATCCTGATCAGCGCCGCCGTCACCGCCCTCGGCTCGCTCGGCGCGCTCTTCTTCACCGACTTCACCGAGTCACTGCTCTCCTTCCTCTCCCTGCTGATCATCGTCTTCGCCCCCTGGGGCGGTGTCTTCCTCGCCGACATGCTGCTGCGCCGCTGCCGGTATGACACCGCGGCGCTGCACTCCGGGCGCGCGGGTGCGTACTGGTACCGCTCCGGCTACCACCCGGCGGGGATGACCGCACTGCTCGCCGGGATGGTCTTCGCCGCGCTGACCTGCGACTCCGAGCTGTGGACCGGCCCCTTGGTCGCGCCGCTGGGCGGGGCCGACCTCACCTTGCTGGGCGCGGTCGTCTCCGGACTCGTCTACTGGGCGCTCGCCCGGCGCAGCGTGTCTGCCACGGCACCGGCCGCCTGATACCCACCCGTACCGCCGGTGTCCCCCGGTCCGGCGACCGCCCGCCGCGCACCACCGGGCCCACCCCGAACGACCCGGTCCGTCGCCCGGGGACGGCTCCCCGCACACAGTCGCGGGGGCCGTTCCCCCTGACCAGTCCGACGTCCCACCTCATCCCTCTATCCCACCTCATCCCTGCGCCCCAGCTCATCCCTCCGCCCCACCCGGGAGCTCAAGCCTCATGACCCGCACCACCCCGTCCGCCGTCCCCGCCGATCTGGTCCTCACCGGGGCCCGCATCCACACCGTCGACCCCACCCTGCCGGAGGCCGAGGCGCTCGCCGTATGCGACGGCCGGATCGTCTGGCTGGGCACGGACGCCGATGCAGGGGCGTGGACCGGCACGGACACCCAGGTGATCGACGCCGGCGGCCGGCTGGTGCTGCCCGGCTTCATCGACGCCCACAACCACGTCCGGCTCGGTTCCGACGACGCCTGCGTCCAGCTCGGGGGCGTGCGCACCCTGGAGGCGATACACGAGCGCATCCGCACCTGGCAGGCGGCCCACCCGGACGCGGAGTGGATCGAGGCCGAGGCCTTCGACTACTCGGCGATCCCCGGTGGCCGGATGCCGCGAGCGAGCGACCTTGACCCGGTCACCGGGGACACCCCCGCCTTCGTCCTGAGCTACGACGTCCACACCGCCTGGCTGAACACCGCCGCGCTGCACCGCCTCGGCATCGACCGGGACCGTACGAGCCTGCCCTTCGGCGAGGCGGAGACCGACCCGGAGACCGGCGAACCCACCGGATTCATCAAGGACTTCGCGGTCAAGGGCCTCTCCCGCGCCGGGCACCGTGCCCTGCAGGAGCTCGGCGTGCCCTGGGCCTCCGCCGACCGCCAGTACGGGCGCCTCGCCAAGAGCCTCGACGACGCCATCGGCTTCGGCATCACCACCGTCGTCGAACCGCAGAACTCCCTCGACGACCTCGCCCTCTTCGAGCACGCCCGCGCCGAGGGCCGGCTGCGCTCCCGAATCGTCGCGGCTCTCTTCCACCCGCGCGGCACCACCGACGCCGACCTCGACGACTTCGCCGAGGCCGCGCGCCGCCACCACGACGACCGGCTGCGGGTCGGCCCCCTCAAGCTCTACATCGACGACGTGGTGGAGCCGCGGACGGCCGCCCTCCTGGAGCCCTACGCGGGCTGCCGCCACCACCGGGGCGAGACCTTCTACTCCGCCGAGGACTTCGGCGATCTGCTCACCAAGCTGGACGCCCGTGGCTTCCAGTGCTTCGTCCACGCAACCGGTGACCGGGGCATCCGCACCGTTCTCGACGCGGTCGAGCAGGCCCGCACGGTCAACGGGCCGCGCGACGCCCGCCACCAGGTCGTGCACGTCGAATGCCTCGACCCCCGCGACACCCCGCGCTTCGCCGAGCTGGGGGTGGTGGCATGTATGCAGCCGCGGCACTGCGCCCCGGAGATCGCCGGCCCCGGCCAGGACTGGGCGCAGAACGTCGGTCCGGAGCGCTGGCACAAGGCCTGGCCGATGCGCAGCCTGCACGCCGAGGGTGCCGTACTGGCCTTCTCCAGCGACTGGAACGTCGCCGAGATGGACCCGATGATCGGCATCTACACGGCCATCACCCGGCAGCCGCTGGCCGGAGGCGCGCCCTGGCAGCCGGAGGAGACGGTGAGCGTCGAGACCGCGGTGCACGCGTACACAATGGGCTCGGCGTACGCCAACTTCCTGGAGCAGGACCGCGGTTCGCTGACCGTCGGCAAGCTGGCCGACTTCGTGGTCCTCTCCCGGGACATCCTTCGGGCCGGGCCGGAGGACATTCCCGGCACCGTCGCGGAGACGGTCGTCGTCGGCGGTGCGATCGTGCACCGGAGTTGATGGGCCCGCCCCCGCCCCCGCCCCCGTCCGCGCACCGCCGGCCGGGGCGGGGGTGAGGCGGCGGTCAGGCCCACGCTGTGAATCCGTCTTCGGCGCTGTCGTCGGCGCGCTTCCATCCGCCGCCGTCGAAGCCGTACACAAAGCCCGCATACTCCTTCGCGGCCAGCATCCGCACCACCACCGGGCGCCACCAGCCGGGTGCCCCGGCGAGCACATCGGTCTCGTCCTCGCCGAACATCAGGCGGCGGGCTCCCTCCAGGTCCGCCAGTGTGGCGGGACGCAGGGTGTACGGGGAGTGCGCGGCGTGGGTCATGGCTGGTCTCTACCGCCCAGGAGCGGATCGGGAAGTCTCACCACCATCCAGGACGGCCCCTGCCACGACGTCACAGCCGGCATCGGCAGCCACTACCTGTGACTGGGATATCCGTTCAGGCGTGGTGCGCCCAACTATCAGGCTGGGACCCGTCGATGTCAGTGAATCCGTACTCACGGGCGAGTTCGGCAGAGGTCACCGACCACTGGTTCCATCGTGCTCGGGCAGGGTCTGCCGCCACTGCCGCGACTGCGCGGCCGATATAGCGAGGTGACTCGGAGGTCTCGAACCCCTTGGGTGCAGCCGGGTATCCCTCGACCGCGCCTTGGAGGGCGTCCCGCCAGTTGTCCTCGGTGACCCCGAAATTGTCGAGCATCATTTCCGAACGCAGCCATCCCGGGGTGAGGGCCAGTGCGGTCGCACCGTATGGTTCGAGCTCATGCCCCTGAGAGAAGGCCAACCGGTTCACGGCGACCTTCGCCAGGTCGTAGTACACCGAGATCCGGTACTGGTCTGCGTTGAAGTCTGTGGTGCCGTCGGTCACCTCGACGAGCAGGCCGCCCGGTTGGTTGATCAACAGGGGCAACAGGTGGTGCGAGGTGACCAGATGGGTCTCGACCGCCAGTCGCAGGATGCGCAGGCCCTTGTCCAGGTCATGTTGCCAGACCGGGGTGTTCCACTCCGGCGGCCGGCCCTTGAGGACCTCGCCGCCCCAGATGTCGTTCACCAGCACATCGAGACGACCGTGTTCGTCGCGGACGCGCTGCGCAAGGCGTCCGACCTGCTCGGAATCCAGGTGATCCACCTGGACCGCGATCCCCACACCGCCCAGGCTGTTCACCAGCCCGGCCGTCTCCTCGATGGTTTCGGAGCGGGCGTAATCCGATTGGATTGCGGCGGTGCCCGCACTACTGCTTCGCCCAGTACAGATCACCGTCGCACCGGCTTCACCCAATGCGGCAGCGATCCCGCGGCCGGCTCCCCGCGTCGCTCCGGCCACCACCGCGACTCGGCCACGAAGGGCATCTTGCTGGGGCAACCACACCATAACCAGCCACCTCCTCGCCGCGGCCACCGTACGCCAGCCCACGCTTGCGTGACATCACAACTCGTTGACCTCGATCTTGCGAGTCGCCCTCCCGCAACGAGTTCTACGAGCTGCTGACCGCGATGGTGCTGCCGTGGCCCATCGCCTGGGTGTCGACCATGATGCGCGACGGGACGGCGAACCTGGCCCCTGCGAAGTTCTGAGGAAAGTGGTGATCAGCCGTTCCCACTCCCAGGCGACCGGGATTCGGTGCACGTCGTAGATGTTTTGGTGGTCGGGGCGCAGCGGCACGTCCGCGGGTGGGACGGTCAGGCGCAGTGTCGGGAACCGGGTGAACAAGGTGGGAATGGCGATGCACTGGGCCGAACACCGTGGACCCGTACGCCTTGAGGGCGGACGCCTTCTGATCGTCCATCAGACAGAGTGCGAACCAAGCCACGCCGAGCTCGCTCAGTTCGGCCGGCCGGTCCACATACGCGGTCGCCGGGCCGAGCAGGCAGAACCGGTCGACGAACCCGTCGGAAACGAAGTCGGCTGAGGGTCTGCCTGCTCAGCCGTGGTGTGCGTAGTGGCACCTGGCCTTCGGCCACAGCATCTCCCCATGCCTCGGCCAGCAACTGGCCGGAGTCGAGAGCTCACCGGAACGATCCTCAAGACAGGCCCTGACGGCGCGTTCCTGCATGGGTGACGCGCTCGGCCGACGGTTTTACCGGGCCGTTTCCGTCCAGGTGACGGGCAGTTCGTGGACGCCGTAGATGTTCATGTCGGTCTTGAGCTTCACCTCGCGGGTGGGGATGGCGAGCTTGAGGGTCGGGAAGCGATGCAGCAGTCCGTCGAAACCGGCGCGCATCTCGATGCGGGCCAGTTGTTGGCCGAGGCATTGGTGGATGCCGTGGCCGAAGGACTGGTGGCCGCGGGCCTTGCGGTGGATGTCCAGGGTGTCGGGGTTGTCGAAGCGCCGGGGGTCGCGGTTGGCGGCCAGCAGTGAGACAACGACGGTCGATCCCCTGCCGATTGTTTCGCCGCCGAGTTCGATGTCCTCCGTGGCGTAGCGATAGAAGATGTCGGCTACGGACAGGTAGCGCATGAGTTCCTCGACCGCGCCGGGCATCAGATCAGGGTTGGCGCGCAGTTCGGCGAGCTGATCGGGGTGCTCCAGGAGCGCGAAGGTGCCCAGGCCGAGCACGTTGGCGGTGGTCTCGTGGCCCGCGAGCAGCAGCAGGAAGGCGGCGCCGGTCAGCTCCTCGATGGTGAGGTCGTCATGGCGGGCCAGGTCGGACAGTATGTCCTCGCCGGGGTCGGCGCGTTTGCGTGTGACCAGTTCGGCCAGGAACGTGGTCATGCCGGTGTACGCGGCTATCTTCTCTTCGAGCGTCACGTCCCTGACCATGAACTTGGCGGAGTTGACCTGGAAGTTCTCCCGGTCTTCGTAGGGGATTCCGAGCAGTTCGCAGATCACCAGGGACGGCACCGGTAGTGCGAACTCCTTGACCAGGTCGACCGGCGGGGTCAGGCGCGCCATCTCGTCCAGTTGCCGCTCGACGATGTTGACGATGCCCTCTTCGAGCTGCTTCATACGTTTCACGGTGAAGGCGCCGGTGAGCCTGCGCCGCAGCCGGGTGTGGTCCGGCGGGTCCATGGCGACGAACATGCCCGGTATCTGCGGGGACGGTTCGGTAGCGGGAGGCATGCCGGGGGTCTCGTACGGCACGTGGAGGATGCCGATGTCCTGGCGGGAGCTGAACCGGGTGTCGGCCATGAGCTGGCGGACCGCGTCGTAGCCGGTGACGATCCAGCCCTTGTGACCGTCGGGGAAGACCATGGGACTGACAGGGCGGGTCTCGCGCAGCCGGGTGATGTGGCGGGACGGGTCGAAGGGGCCCGCGTCGCGCTCCGTGGGGAGGCTTTGCGGGGCGAGAGCCGTGTGACTCATCGGATTTCCTTTCCTGGTGGTTGTTGCGGCCGTAATCGCCGACGGACCTGACATACGACTGACACTGACCATGTCGGCGACATGGCCGGCTGGGCCCCGTGAGCCAACGTCGACCTCTGCCTGATCATGGTTGTGCGCTCCTTGAATTGAGCAGACGGATCGTGAATGCGGATGCGGTCTTGTTGGCGCCCGGGGTATCTGGATTGCTCAGGTAAACAGGGCCAAGACCAAGCCTTCGCGGACATCGACGGTTCGGCCGCCAGGGGCTGACCATGGGGTGTCGCGGGTTGAGGGCGGGCGTACCAGGCGCGGGCTCGGGGTCAGTCGTCGATCGCCTGGTAGAGCGTGGTCCAGAAGTCGTGCATGAGTCGGATCGGATCCGGGACGGACGCCCCGACCTGGGTGAGCAGGATTCCGGTGAGCTGGTTCTCCGGGTCGGCGTAGGTCGAGGTGCCGCTTCCGCCGTCCCAGCCGAACTGGCCGACGGGCGCGTAGTCGCCGCGGTAGGTGCGCACCGCCATCCCGAAGCCCCAGCCGCCGTGCTGCCCTTGGCCGTGCGACACATGGACGTTGTTGGTGGCCAGGGCGGTTCGGGCGGCTGTCTGCTCGGGCGTGAGGCGGTTGGTGGTCATCAGCTGGACGGCGGGCCGGGACAGGATCCGTTCGCTCCCGTGCATCCCGTGGTTCAGCAGCATCCGGAAGTAGGCGTGATAGTCGTCGGCGGTGGAGACCAGGCCACCGCCGCCGCCCGGGAACGCCGGAGGCCGGCTGTGGCGTCCCCCCTCGGCCTCGTCCCACACGATGAACTCTCCGGTCTGCGGGTCGGGAGCGTAGAGGGGCGGCAGCCGGTCCATCTTGTCGGCGGGCACGTGGAAACCGGTGTCCTTCATGCCCAGGGGGCCGAAGACGCGTTCACGCAGGAACGTCTCGAACGACTGGCCCGTGACCCTCGCGACGAGCACGCCGAGCAGGTCGTTGCTGATGTGGTACTGCCAGTGCTCTCCGGGCTGGTGCATCAGCGGAAGCGTGCCGAGGCGGCGCATCCACTCATCCGGCTCGGGCATCGGCTCCGGCAGATTGGGTGTGAGCCCCTGCTCGAAGACCGCGTCCATGATCGGAGTGCCCAGCGCCGTCATATCCATGCCGAGCCCGAACGTGGAGGTCACCAGGTCCCGTACGGTGATCGGCCGCTGCGCCGGCACGGTGTCGTCCAGCGGGCCGTCGATCCGCTTCAGCACCTGACGGTCGGCGAGTTCGGGCAGCCACTGCTCCACCGGGTCGTCCAGCCGCAGCCTGCACTCGTCGAGAAGGATCATCACCGGCGCCATCGCGACCGGCTTGGACGTGGACGCCATCCGGAAGATCGTGTCCCGGCGCATCGGCGCGCCACCGTCATGGCGCATCGTCCCGACCGCTTCGACGTGCGTCTCGCCACCCCGGCTGACCAGGGCGACGAGCCCAGGAATCTTCCCGGACTCGACATGCCGTGCCAGCACGTCGCGCATCCTGCGCAGCCCCGTTTCGGAGAAGCCGCTGCTGCTTTTTCCCATCATGAATCTCCTTGCACACAGTCGCCAACGTTCGGGAATCACTGAACGTCTGCGACAGTACATTGCGTTCACTAATCAGTCAAAGAGCAATGAGAGCTCAACTGCCTATACCTTCCGGATAGGTAGGGCTGACATTGCAATGAATGTGACGCTGAATGCAATGGGTGATCAGGGGTTCACATTGCAATGGGCTCCGTGTGAATGCATACTGTGCAGCGGGGGTGCGGGCGCCGAGCTCCGCGCATGTCGACAGATGGGAGACGAGCACCGATGCCTGGAGGCAGGCTCACCAGCGAGGACCGTCAGCACATCGCCACGGGGCTGGCCGAGGGACTCGGATACACAGAGATCGGTCAGCGCCTAGGGCGGCCCGCCTCGACCATCATGCGGGAGGTCACCCGCAACGGCGGACCCGACGACTACGGGGCGGATCGAGCACACGAGGCCACACGGCATCGTGCGCGCCGACGCAAGCAGGCTCAGCCTCCGGCGCCGCCGGTCCCCGACAGCGGCCACGGGCGTGACCCGCAAGCGGTTCAGGACCTCACGGAGTCCTACACTGCTCTCCTCGTTCAGCAGGGGATGCCCCGGATGACGGCCAGGGTGCTTGCCTGCCTGTGCATCACCGACTCCGGCACCCTCACCGCGGCTGACCTGGTCCAGCGGCTTCGCGTCAGCCCTGCGTCTGTCTCACACGCCGTCACCTTCCTTGAACAGCAGGGACTGCTCAGGCGGGAACGAGTTCCCGGCGTGCGCCGCGAACGCTATGTCGTCGACGATGAGGTCTGGCTCCGGTCCACCCTCGCAGCTCTGCAGATGAACGACGCCCTGGTGGCCGCATCGCAGCGCGCAGCCGAGATTCTCGGGGTCGCAACTCCGGCGGGCGCCCGCTTCGAGTCCTCCGCCGAATTCCTTCTCCTCGTGAGCGAGTCCCTCCAGAAGGTCATGGAGCAGTGGCGGCAGAGCCGGGCCGCCCGGAGCGCCGGGGTGACCGGAACCAACCCACCGACAACGTAAGGAGACACGCCCCCATCGCGGCCGCCACTTCAAGCCCGGCAAACTGCAGGCCGACAAGGCCGACCATGTGCCTCACCCCGTGGCCGAGTCCCTGGTCGTTGTAGGCGCGCAGCTCGTGGTCGCTGGGTGGGGTTGTGGGGCGAATTCCCTTGCCTGGCCTGGGAAGGTGATGTCGCGTCCAGGGTTGCGGGTTGCGGGTGGCGGTCAGGCGAACGGCGGTTCCCAGATGACGGGTTCGTTGATGCGCAGACGCCGCGGCAGGGGCTCGAACTTGCCCTGCACACTCGAAGCCGCCATCCCGGCCCCGGCCGTGACCCGGGCAACCGTCGTCATGCCCTGCGGTGGCGGAGCGCGCAACGACCTCGTGGTCAATCTGCAAGCTTCTCCCCGAAATCCGGGCCGGTACGCACCGGAACAGCGGGCCCGCCTCGCCCGGATCGCGACGCAGACCGCCGCGAACGCCGCGAACAGGCAGGGTGCAAGACACCGCCCGGGAAGAAGATCGACCGCGTTCCCGGCGCGGTCATCGAGACCGAGGGCGCTGCCAGCTCCACGCCACCTTCGGGCAAGGCAACCGGCACTGTGCGGGTACCGACGCCCGCACACGCGAGACCGCCGCCGATCCCCTCGCCCCCATCGAAGGCTGCCTCGTCCTCGACAAGAAAGGCGAGTCGGCCTTCAGGCTGGCCGCTTATTGCGGCCCCTTCGTCCAGAACGGACGCGTCGACACGTCCCGCCGCCAATTCCCTGTCCGAAGCAGGGCGGCCCCTACACAGCCGAGACACCGCTCGCCTCGAAGGGTTTCACCAAACCGGACCCAGCCGCCCAACGGCCGGTACTCGCCCACTTCGCCGAACGCTCAGCACGAGCCCACGAATGCGCTCCGGTGAAGGTCGGCTAAGCGGATGCGGCGAAGTCAAGTGCCGATCCTTATCGGCGGCCGAGCCCTCGACCAAGCCGAACAGTGAGGGATCGACAGTGCACTTCACCTCATCCGCTTGGCTGGCGCATTATGAGCCCGCTGCTTTGCCGGCGGCGGCCAGGGGCCTGGCGAGGTGGTCTTCCGCCGGGGTTGTCATGCGGGAGGTCGAGGATGATGTCGGCGGCGCGGGCGATGACCGGGGCGCGGGTGGTGCCGGGGTGGTCGGCTGCGAGGAAGTGACTGCCGATGGCCGTGCAGAAGGCGAGCAGGG
The DNA here is from genome assembly GCF_040654775.1 of Streptomyces sp. NPDC050636. Taxonomy (NCBI): domain Bacteria; kingdom Bacillati; phylum Actinomycetota; class Actinomycetes; order Kitasatosporales; family Streptomycetaceae; genus Streptomyces; species Streptomyces sp. NPDC050636. The sequence goes on along the minus strand of NZ_JBFAIP010000078.1, from coordinate 1,224 downwards.
CGCGGGCCTCGACCTCGTCGGGGTCGTCGCAGAAGGTGCCGATCGCGTCGCGCGCCAGCTGAATGCGCTGGTTGTCCACGCGGCGCAGACGGTCGGCGACGGTGTGGTCGCGGCGGGCCCAGTCGCGGATGGCCAGGTCGATGGGCAGCAGGCGATCGCTGGAGAAGGTGAGCTGTCCGGCCAGGCGGACTTTGTCCCGCGCGTCGCCGCCCTCCCGCTCGACCCGGTCGATGACGTCGTCAACGCTCTCGCGCTCCCAGGTGTCCAGCATCTCGGCCAGCAGTGCGTCGCGGTCGGCGAAGTAACCGTAGAAACCGCCCTTGGTCACCCCCAGCGCCTTGGCGAGTGCCTCGACCCGCACTGCGTCCACACCGCCTGCGGCCAGCGCTCGAAGACCCTCCTCGATCCACTTTTCCCGTGGTGTGCGCAATGCGCCCATCTGTGGCCCACCTCACCCTGTCCGACCTGTTGTACGGAGCCGTATAACAGGATTAGTCTCGCGTTGTACGGCATCGTATAACTCGATAACTCGAGAGGGGACACCGTCATGTCATTCGGTTTCGTTGCCTTCCACTACCCGGCCCCCGAGCATGTTGAGGAGTTCGTCGCCGAGTGCCACCAGGTCGCCGAGGCGATGCGGCGGCAGCCGGGCTTCGTGTCCGTCGGGGTCTGGGTCACCCCGGACGGCGACGCCGTCGTCACCACCGGCGCGTTCGAGTCCGAGGAGGCTTTCCGGGCGACGGCCGACCTCGCCCGCGAGATGGGCGCGACACCCGACGGCTTGAGCGACCTGGAGGTCAGGCCCCGCGAGGTCCACTTCCTTGTGTCGCGGTAGGAGCGCCGAGAAGGTCCGCAGCCAGACCGCGCAGCCGAACTGCCAGGCAGGGCCGTTTCCTTGCCGGCCATTCATGCACGGAGCCAGACGGTTACTGCCATGGCGGATACGGGCAGGTCCAGGAGGATCGTCAGCGCTGACTGCTGGGCGAACGGCTTGGCGATGCGCTGGGCGTGCCCGACCCACCCGGGGGCATGGCGCATGAGCACACAAGGCTCATGTGTCGGGTGTCGTTAAGGCTGCTCCACCTCAGGACGGGGCGAGGACGCAGAACTCGTGGCCCTCTGGGTCGGCCAGGCACGTCCATGGGACGTCGCCCTGGCCGAGGTCGAGGTCGGTGGCGCCGAGGGCCCGCAGCCGGGCCACCTCCGCCGCTTTGTCGTCACCGG
>NZ_JBFAIP010000077.1:0-31432 GCF_040654775.1 Streptomyces sp. NPDC050636 | reverse complement strand
TCCACGACCGGCCGGGTGACCTCCCGGTACGGCGAATCGATGATCTTCAACGGGACCTCGATGTCGTACGCGCGCCACTGCCGCTGGAGTTCGGCTGCGCTCTGGCGGTCCACCGCGACCGTGAGTGCCTCCAGCCGGTCCGGTCTGAAGGCACGGGCGTAGGACAGCGCTCGCAGGGTCGGCTTGTGGATGGTGGACACCAGCACGATCGCGAGGACCCTGGACGGCGGCGTCAGCTCGGCGCTCGGGTCGGTGACCTGCAGCTCGGCCGAGACGGTGTCGTAGTGGCGGCGGATGCCGCGCATCATCACCCACAGCACGATCCCCGCGAGTACCGCCAGCCACGCGCCCTGCATGAACTTGGTCGCCAGCACGATCACCAGGACCAGTCCCGTGACGCAAGCGCCCACCCCGTTGACGATCCGTGCCATCCGGTATCGGCGGCGCACTGCGGGCTCTCTCTCGGAGCGCAGCTCCCGGTTCCAGTGCCGGATCATGCCTGATTGGGAGAGCGTGAACGAGGTGAAGACTCCGAGGATGTAGAGGTGGATGAGGTCGGTGACGTTCGCCTTGTAGCCCCACAGCAGCAGCCCGGCGACGACCGCGAGCGCCAGGATGCCGTTGGAAAAGGCCAGCCGGTCACCGCGGTTGTGCAGCTGGCGCGGCAGATACCGGTGCTGGGCGAGGATGTCCGCGAGCATGGGGAAGCCGTTGAACGCGGTGTTCGCAGCCAGGATCAGAATCAGTGCGGTGGCGGCCTGGATGTAGTAGAAGCCGAAGCTGGCCGACCCGCCGAACACGGACGCGGCCAGCTGGGCGATGACGGTCCGCTGGGTGTGCGCCTCGCAGTCGGCCAGCCCGGTCAGCCGGCAGGGGTCCTCGACCATGTGGACCTTCGCCACCATCGCCAGCGTGGTGACTCCTACAAACATCGTGATCGCGATGGCCCCCATCGCCAGCATGGTCGCCGCCGCGTTGGCCGACTTGGGCTTACGGAAGGCCGGTACGCCGTTCGAGATCGCCTCAACGCCCGTCAGCGCCGTACAGCCACTGGAGAACGCCCGCAGCACCAGCATCAGTAGCGCGAACCCCGCAAGGCCGGCATCGCCGGGCTCCGCCTCGATGCCGTACCGCGCGCTCTCGGCCACCGGGGCGTCCCCCACGACGTACCGGATCAGACCTGTGCCGCACATGATCAGCACGCCGCCGATGAACAGATACGTCGGCGTCGCGAAGGCGCGGCCGGACTCCCGCACCCCACGCAGATTCATCGCGGCCAGCAGCGCTACGAAGCCGATCGCCATCAGCACCCGGTAATCGGCCAGCTCCGGCACCGCCGAGATGATGTTGTCCACGCCCGAAGCGACCGAGACCGCAACCGTCATGACGTAGTCGACGAGCAGCGATGACGCGACCACCAGCCCGGCCGACGGGCCGAGGTTGGTCGAAGCGACCTCGTACGAACCACCGCCGCTCGGATAGGCGCGCACAACCTGGCGGTACGACAGCACCACCACGGTCATGAGCGATACCACGGCGAGGGCGATCCACGGAGTGAAGTGGAGGTAGGCCAGTCCGCCGAGGGTCAGTACCAGCAGGATCTCCTGCGTGGCATACGCCACCGACGACAGCGGGTCGGACGCGAAGATCGGCAGGGCAAGCCGCTTCGACAGCAGGGTCTCGCCCAGTTCCTCACTGCGCATGGCTCGCCCGATCACCAGGCGTTTCAGCAGACCGGTCACGTTGAACACGCCGCGAGCGTATGCGCGGCCGCGACCACCCGAGCCCCATGACAACGCCGGAGATCGCGAGTTCCCCGAATGGGCGTACGCAGCCGCAGGTCAGTGGACCACGGCCGATAGCCCGGCTCAAGGCGTCATCCGCCGCTCCGCGTACGACTCTTCACGCTCGACGCATCCTCGATGCCGAGCTGACCGGCCAGGTAGTCCAGGACCTCCTACGGCACCGCCAGCGGATCATCCCCCAGGAATGTGCCGATGTATCGGATGGCGCAGATCTGCAACGCCATCCCCAACTGATGCCCGTCGGACCTCCGCAGCGCGATCAGGTCCCGGTCGTCGTCGTCCAGGAAGAAGAAGCGCTCCAGCTCCGGACGCGTAGGCGCCACACTGAACGCACTCATACCCGGTTATCCACTCACTGCTGGCCGCTGCACTGAGCGAGTACTCCTCCAGGCTCGCCACCTGCATCGATGAGAACGTCCTTGCCAAATGAAACGCTCACCCGCCAACTGAAGCACTCATCAGCAAGTGAAGTGCTTAGTCACAACAAGTGAGACTGAGCGATTCAGTTGGCCCTTTAGCGCTTGAGTTGGCCCGGTTGAGCGTCACGGTTGGCCCTATCTTCGTTACAGGCCAGTGCGGGTTCGGGGTCTGTTCTCGTTGTGTTGGGCGGCGAGGTGGCGCTGCAGGTCGATGTGGCGGAACTGATATACGGGCCCGACCTGACGCAAGACGCCGCGGTGTTCGTGCGCGTCCTGCAAGAACGACATGAGGGCCCGTGGCGCTTTGCGGCGCACCACCAGGTAGACCCTGGCCATCACGAAGTAAGGCCAGGTCGACTTCAGCAGCCCCAGCCCGAGTCCGACCTCGATCCCGAGCCCGAGCCCGCCCCCGAGCCCGCCCCCGTGTCCGAGCCCGCCCCCGAGCCCGCTCACGAGTGCGACCGCGACCGCGAACGTGAACGTGAATGCGACTGTGATGAAGGTGCTGCGGTCTGAGCGAAGCAACGCGGTTGGCTCAATGCTGGAAGTCAAGTCAGGTTTCTTCGGGACAAGCCCGACTGCGGGAACAACCATGACCGCGCCTGCGAGCATGATCGCCCACCCCGTTTGGAAATTGCCCGAGAAATAGGCTGAGAGAAAAAGCCTTAACTCGTCCGTGAACGTGTAGTGTTCATGAGGGCGATAAAGAGGACGTACGCGAGCGCGGCCGTGATCCCCACCGTGAGCCCGACTGCGAGGCCGAAGGGTGACCAACGAAGCCCGGTGCTTGGTGTGGCGGAAGCCATTCCGCGTCCACCTGCCAGCCAGCCGCCGAGCCCGACCATGAGCGCGCCCGCCACCCAAAGCGTGACCGCGGCCGCGAAACTGTCCATGAGCCAGCCAGTGAGCCAGCCCGTGATCCCCACCACGAGCCCGCTCGCGAGCCCTTTCGTGAGGTAGCGGGATGCCGGGATGGCCTGAACGAGTTCCCACCAGGCCAGGTCCGGACTGCCGTGGTGTTGGCGTTCGAGGAAGCGGGCGAGAGTGACGAAGGCGCGGTGGGCCTGCGCAGCGTTCCAGCTGGGTGGGAGTGGGGCATCGGGGGCGTAGGCGGCGGGGATGAACGCGTTGAACAGATGCCGGTCGACTGCGGCCCGTTCGGGAAAGACCTCGGTGTCGCACAGTTCGTCCGGGTGCGGTGCCTCGGCAGTGGGCGCGGGGCCGGGGCGGGGGTTGTAGATGGTGCGGGCCAGGAACAGGCCCAGCGGAGTGCTCAGAGCTTGCCCGACCGGGGAGGCGGTGCCCAATTCGGCGGCTACGGCATGCCACCGGGCGGCGGCGGAGGTCTCCAGGCCGCCCGCATCCCGACGCAGATAGGCGGTTGCCCTGTCGGGGTCGAGGGGGAGGAGCTGGATAGCGGCGGCGCCGTTGAGGCGGACTGTGGGCCCCGCGCCGCTCAGCGCGGCTCGGTAGGGGGCGGCACGCGAGGCCAGGACGAGGGGCTGGCCGTCGGGCAGGGACCGGTTCAGGGCGTGCAGGGCACGATGGTGGAGGTCTGGGGGAAGTTCGTCGAAGCCGTCGAGCAGGGGCAGGATGCGGTTGGTCTCCAGTAGCGCCTGGGCCTGATCATCCGGGGTGTCGGCAGTGGTTGTGGCCGGAGCCGGGGTGCACAGGCTGGGGTGGGCGCGTCGTAGCTGGTCGGCCAGCCACGTTTTCAGCGGCTGGTCCGGGTTCCAGGAGGCGAGAGAGAACAGCACGGGTACCGGCTCGTCGCCGGTGCGACGGGCAAGGAGGTCTTGCACCAGCCGCATCAGCAGCACACTCTTGCCCGCTCCGGGCTCTCCCAGGACCACCAGGCGCAGGGTGGGCACCCGGTCGGTGAACACCTCCCCGATCCGGGCACCCTCGTCAGCCAACCCTGCGGCCTGCTGCGGCCATCGGACAGGGTCTCCGGGAGGCCCGCCCGGCCACGCACGGGCCAGCTCCGCCAACAGCGGCCAGGGCTCGGCCAGATCTCCATCCGCGGCACGCCAGGCGACCGGTAGCGGATAGGGATCATTGACCCGGCGTAGTGCGGCCTCGGCATCCCACTGGTTCTTGACCGCCACAGCGAGCTGCCCGGCCACCTCCTCCAGCGACAGCGTTGTTCTCGGCCTGCGCCACAGCTGCCACAGTGCGGCGACAGCCGGAGGGAGTGCCAAGAGCCCACCGACCACGCTGGACGTTTTGTCTGCGGTATCCAGGCCGTGGTTAAGGATGTAGACGACGGCACCTAACAGGAGTGCGAGATAGAGAATCGCCCCTAGCCACTTCAGCCCCCGACTACGCATCCGGTCATCATGACGCAGGTACCTCACACACCGCAGCCACTCCCGCGCGGGCGCCGGGCCAGCCCTGACGCTCAGTTGGGCCAACTCAAGAGCTAAAGGGCCAACTGGATGTGACTGAGTGCTTCAGTTGGCGGATCAGCGCGATAGTTGGCGAGTCGAGCGCGATAGGTGGCGTGTCGCGCCACCCGCAAGAACATCGGCCCCGTGCTGGAGGGCGACACCTACTTCGACCTGCGGTTCCCCTGGGCACCTCAACTGGCCGCACCACCCGCGCCCACGTCGATGGCCTGGAACCCGCCCTGGGCATGGCCTGTATCCACGAGCCCGGCAGCGGCGCCGCATGGATCCAACGGGAGCTGTGGCCGGAAACTGACCGCTCGGGAGAGTGGTTGAGCCGGTGAGCCGTTTTTCGCATTTGAGGCAGGGGAGCCTGCACCGGTCCTGACCGTCTCCCATGAGCCAGTCCTCCCTCTTGCATCCCGGAGGCTTCCCGTGCCCCATCCCATCCGGCGTCTGTGGCCGACCACGGCCTCATGGTCCAGGTGAGGTGGGCCTCGCTTTCTCTGCACCAACTTGCTGTCCCCCGCCCGCAGGACCCCGCCCTGGTGGCGGGCTCGGCGCCGCGAGCACCGGCCGTCCGAGCCGGACCAGCGGTTTCCGGCACCGCACGACAACATCACCGACCCCAGGAGAGAGATCATGGCGCCTCAGCATGCGACACCAATCCCTGACATCCCCGGCGGCACGAGATTTGCCCGTCCGGTCGTCTCAGCAGTGGCAACCATCGCGATGGCCGGTGCGCTGCTGGTGCCCCTGGGGCAGACCCCGGCGTACGCCGCTGACTGCGCCAAGACCTACACCACTCCTGGCACCTACACCTGCACCATCCCGCAGGGCGTCACCGAGGTCACCGTCAACCTCGTCGGCGCCGGTGGCGGTGGCGGCGGGGCCGGAGGCTGGGGGCAGACCGGCGCCAATGGTTCCTCCGCCATCGGGGGAGGCGCCGGTGGGGCCGGCGGCGGGGGCGGCAGCGGAGGCTACGTGTACAGCTGCGTGATCGATGTGTCCAGCAACAAGTCGCTGACCGTCTTGGTGGGTGCCGGTGGCTCGGGCGGTGGCGGAGGCCAGAGCGGTGTCCCGGGCGGCAAAGGCGGAGCGTCGGCGCCACGCGTCGGCGGCCTGACCAGGATCGAAGTCCCTGACGGCACCGCGCTGGCCACCGCATACGGAGGCGGCATCGGTGCCGGCGGCGGGGGCGGCGCCCCCGGCGTCGGCGAACAGACCGGTAGGGGAGGGGGCGCAGGCGGCGGCAGCAGCCCCGGCAGCCCTGGCACGGAGGGTGTGGCGGGCAAGGGCGGCGAAGGGTACAGCGGCGGCGGTCACGGCGGCACCGGACAGAGCTCCAGCGACGGTGTTACCCACGGCGGCGCCCGCGGAAGCGGTCTGGGCGCCGACGTATACGGGGCTAATTGCAGGGGCAAGAGCGGTAGCGGGACCCCGGGCAATCGAGGCGGTGACGGTGCTGGGTACAGCGGCGTCAACCAAGGCGGCGCCGGTGTCAGCCCTGGCAACCGCTACGCTCCGCCCATCCCCGCGCAGTGCAGCGGCTTTGGAGGCGGTGGGGGCGGCGGAGGCGCCGGCGGAGCCGGCGGCAAGGGCGCCTCCGGCGGCACCGACGGCCAAAGGACTCACTCACCAAGTGACTTCGGCGGCGCCGGCGGATCCGGCGGCAACGGCTGCGCCCTGCTGTCCTGGTGAACACAAGACCGGCCTGCTGAGCGCAACACCGCTTCCTCCAGCAGATCACCGATTCGCATGCCTGATCCGGACCGTGAGGGGGTGGAGTACGGGCACCCCCTCACCCACGCGGGTGGTAGTACCTGGGTTCTTCTCCGGAGCGACGGCTTCGCCGGGTAACGCCCTCTCACGTCAACTCGACGCCATCGCCACCCATTTCGACAACCGTCTCCAGGCGGTGAGCATCCGCAGACAAAACGGACGGCTGGCCATCACCATTCACGCGCTCGACAGCCCGCCGCCGGAGGCTGCCACCAGCGCGGCCTTGATCGCACTGGCTTCCCAAACCCTCACAGCTCCCCAGGCCGCCAAGACCACGAACGAGCCAGCGTCATCCACTCACTGCTGGCCACTGCACTGAGCGAGTACGCCTCCAGGCTCGCCACCTGCATTGATGAGGATCTCCTCGCCAATTGAAACGCTCATCCGCCAACTCAAGCACTCATCCGCCAACTCAAGCACTCAGTCACACTGGAGCGCTCAGTCACAACTGAACACCACATTCACCCGTGCGTGTGCTGCACCATAATTCGAACATGTGACGCAATCTCTGGGTGATGCTTTATTCCTTCCCCGACTTCTCTGGGGGAGCGAGGCTGTAGTGGTGGTTTGAGCCTTCGGCTTGTGCAGCTCAGCCACTGGTGATTGACCTCTAACTAATGCAACAGCTGTGGTGCTATCGCTGGCTGGAACGTCGCTGATGGCAACCGAGTGATCTGCCAGCGCTCTGCCGCAGCTGGCTTCCGAAGCTGCGTGGAATCCCCTTGCTGATGGCGTAGAAGGCGTCCCTGACCGGCGGGACGATGGAGGGGCTGATCTCGGTGTTGTCCGAGGGAGGGTTCGGTCAGGAGCTGGGTGCTGGGTGAGCGTTAACGAGCGGCGAACCAACTGGCAGCCTGGAATCAGGAAAGCGGTGCCCCGCAGCGAACGGTGGGGCAGGGTTATGAGTCCGGGCCACCACGGGCCTGATCACCGCCCGGCGGGACCACATCCCGCCGGGCGGGGTGGCACCCGGGGTCTGACCGACAAGTGGATACCTCGTGCCAGGGGGCCGAAGTGCCAGTCATGCTCTACTACCCGCGGATCGAGCCGCCGACCGAGCTCATACACCAGGCGCTTCTGTACTGGGATGGTCTTGCGACCGTGGTGCCGGCCGACGACAGCCTTCGGCAACTGGTCATTCCGCCGGTGCTGACCGACCTTCAGGCTCGTGGCCTCTACAAGCCTGAATATTTGGGCGTGGAGCTCCTGTGGTCCAACTCCCCTGCCGCGCAAGCCCTGCGCGAAGAGCTGGTCGGACTGGTGGAACGTAGGGCAATCACTCCCGGGCTGAACGTTCGTGACACCGTGCTCTGGGGAACCAAAATCACCGGTTGGCTGCGGTACGAGCTGCAGCGACTCGGCTTCGCTGGTCCGCAACTCACGACCCCCGACAATCATGCGTACATGCTGGTCCCGCGTGCTGTCTCGCAAGTCGTGGTCGGTGTTGTCGCGCGAGAACTCGCGGCCGATGCGAGGTCGCACTCGAAGATCCCGTGTACGGATGACTCGAACGCACACTACTTGGCGTTGCGTCACCCCAGGGGCCCGCTCCCAACTCGTCCGTACGCCTATGGGCGGCGGCCTGCTTGGGAGGTCGAGATCGGCAGGCTGCTACCGCTGCCCGCTCCCTCGACCCCGATTGCGGACGTCATCGCCTTCCGTGAGAAGTACGACGACGAGCGTCAGCGACTCATGCGATGCATCCACACGATGCTTGGCAACCTGCGTCGCGACTACGAGCACCCGGCCGACGTGCTCGCACATCTTCGAGCCGAGATCTCCGAGGCGACAGAGGACTACCACCGGGTCGTCCGCAGCACCCGATTCGCCTGGATTCAACGATCCATCATGGTCACCGTCGCCGTGACTGCGGCCGCCGCAGGCTCGCTCCTCGCTCCGGACCTGGGCTGGGTGCTTGGCACCGTGAACGGCTTGGCCCTCAATCTCGGTACGCGGGAAATCCGCGGCGCAGGTCGCTTCGGCGAGGGGAAAGATTTCAGCTATCTGCACCGTGTGGGTGTCGAGCTCGCCTGAGTCAACCTCATCGAGCGACACACGACCGGTCCGCGTCAGCGGGGTGCCTGTCCGCGGAGGATTCCACACCTTCTCAGCGGGCCTGGGTCACCCACACACCGGGCCACAGTCGCTCGTACCAGGTGCTGCAGTAGGACGAATTTTGACCGGCCGGGCGGCCAGCGAAGCTGCCACACGAGTGACACATGTCGTGGTCCAGCGGTTGACGACGGTCTCTGGCCGGACAGCGTTGGAGGCTGGCTTCGCAATGCGGCGCCGCTTGGCGGGGCGTGCGGGCAGTGGCAGGCAGGCGAGCAGGCGAAGTAGGGCGGCGAGTGAGTTGTGCCAGCCCTTGCCGGCGCAGAGGTCAGTGGATGGCCCAGCTCTTCGTACGGTCGCCGCGTTTCAGCGAGTCCAGTCGGAAGGCGAGCTGGGCAGCTGCCTCAAGGTCGCCCAGGTCGGCGCGGCGGATGAAGGAACCGAGCGTGTGGAGGTCCCGTAGCTCGGTGAGCACAGAGAGCCCTGGCCAGTCGGTGAGGTCGTAGCCGTATGCGTCGGAGAAGGACCGCAGCTGGGCTGTGGTGCGACCGCATCGGACGCCCTGGAAGGTGTTGGCGACGTCGGCCTCCCGGGGGCCGATCGCCGCTTCGTCCCAGTCACTGAGCCTGGCGGCGGTGCCGTCCCAGAGAGTATTTCCCGGGTAGGCGTCGCCGTGCACCAATCCTTGGCCGAGGGGAAATTCGAGATGTGCGTAGGCATCCAGGAGTTCGTCGGAGCGGCCGACTATCCACGCGCGATCGCTCGCGGCCTCGGTGGTTGCCGTAGAGCGGGATGAGAACGCTGACCTCAGGCATATCGGGCTCCCCGTAGTCCGCTTCGGGTGAATTCCAAGAGCAGTGCTCCTTGGTCCGGCGTCAGCCGGGTGCGCTCCAGCGGCGGCAGGCTCGATACGCCGAGTGTGGCGAGTGCGGCTGCCCGGACCTCCGGTGAGGGAGGGATGGAGGGTCGGGTCAACAGCCGAGCCTGGCGTCCCAGGAGCAGGCAGTAGATCCAGAATTCCGACGTGAAGTGCGAGCCGAACCATCGCTCTACGGCCTCTGCCAGATCCCTTGGCCGGTGGGTCCGGACGAGCCGTTGCATCTGTTCGGCGTCAAGTCCCAGGTAGGGCAGGGCATCTTGCCATGCCGTGTGCCCGCGGTCCCCAAGGATTCCGTCAGGTCCCGCCACCCGGGCATGTGCCCAGCCCCGACGCATGTAGGGAAGGCCAACGGTGTCTTCGAGCACCCATCCGTGCCCCAGCGCGGCTACCGCACCGGTGCTGGTGACCAGGCAGGGTGAGCGTCGCACGCCTTCGCTGTCATTCCCGCAGAGGCTTTCCGCTCCGCTGTGCTCGACCAGGTTGGGCACCGCCACCAGGCTCATTCGGCGAATGCACCGAAGGTAGCTCGACAGCACCTCGTCGTCTCTCCGGTCGGTGCTGGGGTTCGCGTACTGGCGGAAGGCCCCGGCCATGTCGGCCGGTAGGCAGATGGCCTGGGTGGGAGTGAACTCTTCAGGCAGGCATCGGACCCAGCTTGCTCCTGATAGGGCGGCGAGGCGTACGGCGGCGCCGTTGCGGGAGTTCCAGTGGGCGTAGAAAGCCAGTGGTTCGGCTGGATGACGCAGAACCGCGCGGCGGACCAGATCCAGGAAATCGTCCGGGGCGTCCACATCATCCTGGAGTACCAACTGGTGACTGGCCCCCGGCGTCACGGTGTCCCACGCGACCTGGGCGGTGCGCATTGCCGAGGGTGAGGAGTCCGGTTCGGGATCGACGACCACTGAATCCAGGCCCAGCCGTGCCGCGAGTCCACGGGCCTGAGTAAGCCGATGAGGGTGGGTCATGACGGCCGAGCTGAGGCGAATTCCGGTCAACTGGCAGCTCCCTTTCCATTTGGGAAAGTGACACTGCGATGGTTGCATATTCCTGCGGCGCCGAACAGGGTGCATCGACAGAAGGATTTCGGTCGCATCCTCACCCCCTTCAAACGCATCCGAATTCGCCCTCTTCGCCGGCTGGTTGACAGGGTAAGGATGTGTCAGCGCCCTCCGTCGTGGCGCCATACATATAAGGGCAGGCACATGACCCAGGTGAATGTCATCATTCCGCTCTACGGGGAACACCGGGCACGTCACGTGCTCAAGGAGGTAACGGAGAGCTGGCTGGCCCAAGAAGTCGCGTGCGAGGTGCTGCTGGTGACGGCAGGAGATATTCCGGTCACCGTTGCCAGTGATATCGACGGTCAGCGCCGTGTACGGGTGATCCGGGCCGACCCCGCCGACCAGGCTCCCGGACTGCTGCGCAACGTCGGTGCGGAGCAGGCTTCCGCACCGTTGTTGTACCTATCCGACGCGGACATCGCTCCACTCGGCCGGGACTATCTCACCCGGGCACTCCGCCTGGCGGGGAAAGGGGTCCTGGCCCAGCCCTGGATGCACCGGCTCACCAACGGCCCGCTGCCCCTGCCGGCGGTGGAGTGCCGGCCTCCCGAGCAGAAGAACCGTTGCTTCGTAGCCGTCGCACCGGACGGTGTGCTGCACGTCCGGCCCGGCGAAGAGATCCTTTGGAAGGTCCCGTCCAGCGGTGACGTGCAGGGAGAGACCCCGCGGGCCCGGTTGCCCCGGGAGGGCGAGTTCCCTTGCGACCGCCCCTCCGAGGGAGCCACCGGGAACTCAGCCGACCGTCAAGAGTGGTGCGCCCCTTACCACTGGGGTTCCATGCTGCTGACACGAGATCTCTTCCGTGCGGTCGGCGGCTACTGCCTCCAGTACGCAGGCTGGGGTGGCGAGGACGCCGACCTGCTGGTCAAGGTCGCTGCCCGAGCCCCGCTCACCCGGGGATGGCAGTCGGACACCTCCTGGCGTTGCCTGCATTTCGAGCACCCTGCCTCGCATCGCGGAACGCCCGAGCATCTGGCTAACAACGCGCGCTACAACGCCCGGCGTGCCAAGGGGCCGGAGAGCATGATCGCGCAGGACCTCGCCTGGACCTCGACCCCGCCACCTTCTGCGACCTCCGGCTGCTCCGATGATCTTCAACCGTAAGCCACTCGTGCCCAGCGCGAGACGACGGAGATGTTCGAGTAGCGGAGTCGACCTGCCGTGAACGTCCCGTCACCCGAGGGGTACGGTGCTCACCCACGCCTGCACCATCCTGTCGCGAGATGCTCGACGCAGCGCACGCTTTGGATTCCGCGGATCACCCCTGCCGGCTCGGGCCCGTGCGCCGACTGGCCGTGCGCCCAGTGAATGATGGGATCAGGACGCGCAGGCTGATTTTCTCCTTCACTGGCCCGCCCTTCAACGAGGAAAGGGCCATTTCGGCCATACGCATAATTGGCATGATGCGTTATCTGAGGGCTGTCTCTTCGTGAATAAGCGGCACAGGGTGCGATGTCGGCGCACCGAAGTTCGACGGGCGCGCCGCAGAGTGCCTCCGTGCCCCCCTTGCGATTAATTCGTTGACGTCTCTACCGTCGACTGGGCCACGTCAGGTGAGAGTGGGGAGTGGAATGATGAGCGGCGATTTCGAGAATTCCCATCGCTACCGGTTGAGCGGTGTGGTGATGTCCCATCCGAGCCGCCTGGACTCCGCTCGGCAGATCGTCACTGCGGCTCCACCCGGTGCGCTGTCGTTGGTCATGGACTCTTTCCCGGAAGGACCTCCGTCCGCGTTGCGGACCGCCTTGCGAGCCTGGTCGGCCATCCCGGCGGATGCCACTCACCATCTTGTTGTGCAGGACGACATGCAACTTTCGGACACTTTGTTCGACCGCGCTCAGCGGGCTGTGGCAGCAATGCCAGACGCGGCGCTCGCCCTGTTTTCCTTCTGGGACTCGCGCAACGGTGGTGGGGTACGCCTGGGTGCCCTGTCCGGAGCCCGGTGGGTGGGTACGGTGAACGAGTACACGCCGACTACGGCGCTCATCCTTCCCCGGGCGGTCGCAGCAGGTTTCGTGGCGTACGCGCAGGACAGACTCAACACCTGGCCCGATGACATTCTGATGTTCCGGTACCTGCGCGCCGCTCAGGTACGTACATTTGTCGCCGTGCCGAACCTGGCTGAGCACAGCGATCTCCCCAGCCTCGTCGGGAACACTTTCCGTGGCCCCCGGAAGTCGGCGTGTTTCCTGGCCCACGACCCGAAGACCGGTGCAGCTGATGAAATTCCCCGTTCCGGGGTGGCGGCGAGACCGCCGGCGGTGCCGTTCTTCAAGCAGGGCGTGGCACAGTGCGCGGTCCTGGTGCCGGGCTCTGTGCCACCACGCTGGCTGCATCTGACCTGCGAGCAGTACCTCACGGGGCTCGGCGTAGCCGTCGGCCGACTCCGGCCCCGCAGATGCGGGAGCGATCGTGGCTTGGACCCGGAAGCGGCCTGGAATACCTGGCTGACCGCGTACACCTTGGGCCTGGTTCATCGAGGTGTCGCCCACCGCGAGGGCTCGGTGGGTCCTGTCGATCCGGTCGTCCGCGACCTCGCGCTGGCCACGGTGGGACCCGGAGGGGTCAGCCAGCGTATGGACCAGCAATCGATCGACGAACTGCAGGGAAGACTGGCCGACGTGGCCCGTGAAGGGGAGGCCGCGGGTATCGCGGATGCTGACGCTGGTCGGCCACGTCGCAGAGCAAAGAAGCCGGGCCTCATCGCTGTGGCCGGCGGCGACACTCTGCTCGGTGAGTACATCGTCCAGGGTCTGCGCGACAGAGGTCACAGGATCGCCTTGAACACCCCCGAGTCGAGTGTTGCGCCGAACTCCGCCAAGGCCCTGGTGGATCTGACACGGCTGCCCTCCGACCGCCACGATCCGGCGACCGACCGCTCGATGCCGGACACATCCGCGCGGCGAACGGGCGGCGTGGCGACCCAGCCGCAGATACAAATCCGTTTCGCACCCTTCGGAGGCGACGATTCGCTTCATGACCACCAGGAGGTGCTGCGCTTCGACGAACTGTACGGCCCCGGGGTGTCGCGGCACTCGTTGATCGGGCGCATGGTCTCCGCGTCTCTGATCGGCCGACCGATCGTGCTGGACATCGACCCCGGGACGCGGGTTCAGCCTGTCGCAGTCCCCGAACTGGTCGAGGCCCTGTCGAAGGTCCTTGACCGCTCCGAGGAGTGCCGCTCGCCGATATCCGTCTCCGGTCCGGGGATGACGCTTCGGGAGATCGCGGAGGCGGTGGCGCAGGTCGTCAGGCCGGTACGGATCGACGCCCCGGCCACCGTGACGGACACGTCGCATCCGGCAATCGGCGTCGGCGTCGAGTCCTCGGCAGCCGCAGTCGCCAAGTTGGCTCAGGGACTTCACGCCTTCGCCCAGTGGCTGGCCTATGAGGCGGCCGGCTGACCCCTGTCGGCCGCCTTGCCCACTCGACCGTCCTATGAGGACCCGTCGACTGAGGACCCGTCGACCTCCGGCACATCATGCGCGATCCACACGCATGGCTCCCAGTAGCGGCCCCCGCCCGCGCCCCCGCACCCGTGGTCGATCTGGAGAGGGGCAAGTCCCGCGGGAAAGACGTAGCTCCCATCGTCCGGAAACCGCATGCCGGTCCAAGATTCCCATTCTTTGACCGTGCCGGTGATCCGTGACGACTGGGTGACGGAACTCATCACCACGCCGCCGAGATTGACATGCGTTCTGATCCATGGGTCGAAGGGTTTTCCGTCGTCCCGCTGCCACCGCGCGTATCGGTCGATTGGTGTCAGCGGGTACTGGTCCTTCCAGGTAGGGCGAACCGGTACGATCACTTTTCCGACGCCGATCGAAGCGGCCAGTGAGATCATTTCCCGTAGTATGACCTGGGAGAGCCCTTTCCCTTGATGTTGTAGCGGAATTTCGATTCCAAGAGCGCACAACGCGTTCGGGGCAACACCTGCTTCGGCTTCGGCGAAAGCAGTCGTGATGGCTTCGTCGAACCCCTTCCCCAGACCTGTGGCCGTTACATCCCAGGCGCCCGGGATGGTTCGTCCTGCGGCAAGAATCTGGTCCTTCTCCTGATCGTAGAGAATGATCTGAAAGCGAGGGAATTCCGTGAAGTATCGAGACCAGTAGAGGTCGGCGGAGTCACCGTGGATGTTGTATTCAGGCCAGACTCCGTCCAGTGCCTTGGTCAGCCTTTTCCAGAGATCTGGCCGGTCCTGGTAGGTAACGGTGATCATCGCGGCATATCTCCTTCTCGTTCCAGTTCCCAGACGATCGCATAGGGGATTCCTTGCCCCGTGACGGGCTGGCCGTGCGCAGCAAGGCCGTCAGGTAATCGCTCACCGAGTAGAGGCAGTTGTTCCAGCCGTCCTACTCGGAATTCGGTCCCGGGCGACTTGCCTGGCCACCTCCAATATCTCGGCCGACTGGTCCACTCCGATCGTTTGGTAGCCGTACGCCGTCAGGGCAGCCGAGTGGCGCCCCGTTCCACAGGCGGAGTCGACCGCGATGCCGGGCATCGGATCGCCTTAGGCTCGAACGTCGCGGGTACGAGGTCGAGTACTGCGGGGATCTCGACCTGCACCGAGATCCCCGGTTGCTCGACGACTACCGTGTGCTGCTCCGCCGCTACGACCACCGACTGGCCGACCGTGGTGGGCCGGGGGCTCGATCCGACAGCCGATCGGATCACCCGCGACCTTCTGGACCGGCTCGGGTCCGGTCGCGCTGTACCCCGCCGAGGTCGCCGGAGTCCACCAGGCCGGGCAGCTCGCGTAGATCGGCGATCCGCCGCACCGACTCGGGCAAGGGCGGCGGATCGGCTGCCCCTCGCACCGCCGGTTCCGTACGTCGCAGATGAACCGCTCGCATTCCGGCCGCCAAGGGGCCCTCCACGTCGGCATGCCAGCTGTCTCCGACGAACAGCGCCTGTGCCGGCCGCAGCCCGCACTCGGTCAACAGCGTCCGGTAGATCCGCGGATGTGGTTTGCGGGCCCCCGCCCGGGCTGAGCTGATCACGACGTCGAAGGCGTGCGCGAGGCCGACTTCAGCCAGCGCGGCCTCCAGATCCCAGCCCCAGTTCGAGCACACAGCCAGGATCAGGCGCCGACGCCGCAACTCGGCGAGGACCTCGGTCACTTCCTCGTACCGGACCCCGACCGCCCGTTCATGGACCCGGTCCAGGTCGCCCACCAACAACTCGATCTTGTCTTCAGGCACTCCGCAGTCCCTGGCTCTGGTTCGTAGCCGGTCCAGTTCCCAGCGCCGATAGGCGTCCCGGCTGCCCGAATGGTCGGCGTGCTCCTCGCCGTCGGCCGGACCGACCGCCCACTGGTCGCCCCAGGCCGCATGGTGGGCGGCCAGACCATGCCGCGCGAACACGGCGGCATGGGTCTCGGGGTGAACGACCGTGTATGTCAGGGTGCCGAAGAAGTCGAAGATGACAGCGTCGACGGCCGGGGACACGTCTCAGAACCGACCGTAGCGGCGCGGGAAGTAGTCCTCCATCACCCCATCGCGCTCGATGTCGACCGTGGCGCAGTGCAGTCCGCCTCCGAAGGGCGCAACCGCACGGAACGGCACGGGGATCACCTCGAAGTCGTAGCCCGAGAGTTGCTCGGCGAGCCTTACCTCGTCCGCCTCCACGAAGATTGTGTGGGGATCGAGATTGAGCATGTTGACCGCAAGCCACGGGGTGCAGAAGGAGAGCCGCTGCTGGTGCTTCCAGCTGACGGGTGGCACTGCTTCGACGACCTGCCAGTCGTTGATCTCGAAGTACTTGATCAGCTCCGAGTCGGCCGGCCGCTCCCCGTTGTGCAGGACCAGACCCGGCCGTAGTGGGACCCAGGTCGAGTCGATGTGCAGGGGATGTGTGTTGGTGAAGGTCACCATGTGCACCCGATGGTCGGGGAAGTGCCGTCGCAGCCAGTCGTGGCCGCTTCGATTGGTCACCAGCGAAAGTTGTACGAAGAGATCCTTGCCGAAGCGCGCGATGTCGGCCGCGTCGAACAGGGGCTCCGCCTCGGTCAGTACCAGGTCGTTCTGCCGCACCCGCTCCAGCATCTGGGCGGTCGTGATGGAGTTGTAGGTGTTCCAGAAGCCGGGCCTGTAGGAGCGATCGGTCAGCCGCGGCTTCGGGGCGGCCTCCCAGCGCATGGCCGAGTCGGCGTCGAAGAGGGACTGGAGGATCGGCCGATAGCACAGGTACTCGAACCACCGACTGCGGTAGCTCATCGTCGCTTCCAGGATCTCCTGACCGACCGTGATCAGCACATCCCTCGGCGGCATACACCCGAACATCGAGTCCTGTTGCCAGTCCGGAGTGGACACGGCCTGGCTGAAATCGAGGGGTTCCGGGCGGTCGACCCGTACGCCATGACTTTCCAGCAGTCGCGCGAAGTTGTCGAGCTGTTCGTTGGCTTCGGCGGTCATCTCCTCGGGGATCGGCCCATAAGTTCCCAGGGGGAAGCCGTCCTGGGGAAAATCACGCTGAATGGCCGGTTCGGGAGCTTGCACCACTGTCCCGTCGGCCCGGCCAACGATGGTGTGGCGGAGTGGATCCCAGCCGTTCCATGAATTGACACGATGGGTCAATTTACACACCTTTCGTCCGGACGCAGACCATTCTTCGCCCTATGGTGCTCTTGGGGGGATGACGCCGGGAAGAGGCGCGGTGCTGCATACGGGGGGGGCACACGAAGCACGCCGGTATCCATCAAGTAGCGATAAGGGGCGCGGGGTCATCGGGATTCCGGAGTCTGTGCCAGGCGGTAGCCATGCCCTCCAACGGGAGATCCCGTCAACCTGCAACGGGGTGAAAGCGACCCTCGCGCCTCCGTCGGCCACGAGTGAGGCAGTCGCCAGATGGATGCCTGCGGCCGGTTACTCACTGGAAGTAGCGGGCGGATTTGGTCATTGCGAAATGACCCCGCAGAAGTGCGTAGTTGGTGATGGTCGCAGCCAGCGGGCGTTTTTCCTGCTGCAACAGTGGGGGACTCGATGGCGCTATGGGAGGCACTCTGAGAAACGAATGAGGCGGCTGCCATCCGCAGGCCAGTCACGCTTCATCGCCACCGGAAGTCAGGCAGAACCCTACGAGGCCATCCGGGCGTCGGCCCGGTAACCCTCAGCGTTCAGCCCAGCAGGCCGTCGATCTCGGCGAGTTCCGTTTCGTCCAGCGGTGGCACGTCCAGCACCGCAACGTTCCGCTCCAGCTGGGCGACGCTGCTGGCGCCGATGAGGACGGAGGTGATGCGCGGGTCGCGCAGGATCCAGGCGAGTGCGAGCTGGGCGAGGGTGATGCCACGGTTGCCGGCGAGCTTGCCGAGCGCCCGGATGAGCGTCATGCGCTCGTCGGTGAGGGTCTCCGGCGTGAGGAAGTGCCCGACGGCCGCCCGGGAGTCGGCGGGGATGCCGTTCAGGTAGCGGTCGGTGAGCTGGCCCTGGGCGAGCGGCGAGAACGCTACGACACCGGTCCCAGCGGAGGCGGAGGCGGTGATCAGTCCGCTGCGTTCGATTCCGCGGTCGAGCATGCTGTAGCGGTCCTGGTTGACCAGCAGCGGGGTGCCCAGATCGCGCAGCAGCGTGGCGGCGCGCATCATCTGGTCCGGCGGGTAGTTGGACAGGCCGGCGTAGATGGCCTTGCCCTGACGCACGGCGGCGTCGAGGGCGCCGACGGTCTCCTCCAGCGGGGTGTCGGGGTCGAAGCGGTGCGAGTAGAACACGTCGACGTGGTCGAGGCCCGTACGGCCCAGTGACTGGTCGAGGCTGGCCAGCAGGTACTTGCGGGAGCCCCACTCGCCGTAGGGCCCGGGCCACATGTCGTAGCCGGCCTTGGTGGCGATGAACAGCTCATCCCGGTAGGGACGGAAGTCCTGGGCTTAGAGCCGGCCGAAGTTGGCTTCGGCGCTGCCGTAGGGCGGGCCGTAGTTGTTGGCCAGGTCGAGATAGGTGATGCCGAGATCGAAGGCACGGCGCAGCACGGCGCGCTGCGTCTCCAGTGGCGTCGTGTCGCCGAAGTTGTGCCATAGGCCCAGCGAGACCTTGGGCAGCAGCACACCGCTGCGGCCACAGCGTGCGTAGTGCATGCCGTCATAGCGGTCGGGGGCGGCGTGGTAGAACTCGGGCTTCATAGCGCGTCTCTCCTGTCGGGGACGTGCGGCGCGGCGGTTCTGCCCGGAAATTCTCACGGTCGGGCGTCCCTCGGTCAATCCGTTCGTGGCAAGACCCTTAGCATCGAGGTCAGCCAAGGAACAGAGCGTTCATCTGTGTCCCAACTATGAATCGGCGTAGCAGTTCTGACGATGGGAAACCGCCCTCGTGAACTGAACGCCCTGTTGGAATCGGTCGCCGCCCAGCACACTCCGGCCGCCAGAATCGTGGTTGTCGCGAACGGCACACCGCTCCCTCCCCTACCCGAGAAGGTCACAGGTGTGGCGCTGGCCGAGAACGAGGGCGTCGCGGGTGGCCGGAATGCGGCACTGGCCCGGCTCCGGGAGTTCGGCGACGTGGACCTGGTGATCGACCTGGACGACGACGGACTGCTGATCAGCCAGGATGTATTCGACCGGGTGGTCGAACTGTACAAGAACGAACCGCAGTTGGGGATCGTGAGCTTTCGTATCGCCGACGAACGTGGCCGCACCCAGCGCAGGCTATCCCCTGCGCGCCTCGGACCCGATGCGCCGCGGATATGTCACGACCTTCCTCGGGGGCGGACACGCGCTGTCCATGGCGATGCTGCAGCGATGAGCCGCTGCCGCAGGTTGGCATCTGCGTCTCCCACGTCCCTATCGAAGGGTGAGTGCGTGACCGAGCACAGCACGTCCACGGCGCAGGGGTCCGAGCGCCCCGTACGGGTCAACTCCTGGAACGGCTGGGACCCGCTGCGGCATGTCATCCTCGGCCGGGCCGAAGGCACCGTGGTCCAGGCGCCCGAGCCCGCGGTGCGCCGTGACTACCCCGACGACGGCTTTCCCCTGGGCGCGTACGGACCGATGCCGCCCGAGAAGGTGGCCGAGGCCGAGGAGCAGCTCGACAACTTCGCGGCGATGCTGGAGCGCCGGGGCATCCGGGTGGACCGCCCCGCCCGGTCGACTTACCAGCAGGTCTCCACACCCGAGTGGGCGCAGGACTCGATGTTCGGCTGCATGCCGCCCCGGGATGTGCTGCTGACCGTCGGCAACGAGATACTCGAAGCGACCATGTCGTACCGCAGCCGCTGGTTCGAGCACCTCTGCTACCGGCCGGTGCTGCAACGGCTCTTCGACGGCGACGAGAACATGTGCTGGGAGGCCGCGCCCAAGCCCCGGCTGACGGACGCCTCCTACAAGCCCGGCTTCTGGGACGTGTTCAACAAGCTGACGACGGAGGAACAGCTCGCCCGGTGAATGGGGGGCTGGCCGAGATGGCGGTCAGCTCCGCCCGGGCAGGGGCGCGCAAGCCACGCCCCCTGCCCTACCGGGCGGTGCTGGACTGGTGCGGTCTGCGGGCGGATGAGGTCGTGTTCGTCGGTGACGTCTGGGCGCCGGACGTGGTGGGTCCGCCGGCGGCGGGGATGCGGGCCGTGCATCTGTGGCGGCCGGACCGCGCGGTCACCGGTGTCGCGCCGCCCCTTCCCCCGGGTGCTGCGAGGATCGCGGGGCTGCGGGAGCTCATGGGGCTGCTGGGGTGCCGCACGTCCTCGTGAGCGGGTTTGCTTTTCCCTGGTGCCGGGGTAGTGCGGCGACCGGCAGAGAAAACCGGACCGCTGATCGGAGAGGGGTATTGGTATGAGCCGTGCATACCGGGGGCGAGAGCTGGTTCTGGGAATTCAGGGCCTGGCCCTGCTGCGCAACGCCGTCGACGGGGACGAGAAGTTCCTGCGGGATCGCATGGACGACATCCGCCGATTCGCTGCTGTCGAGGAACCCCCGCGGAACAGCGGCTCGGTCCGTGAGCTCGATGCCGCCGAGGGCTATGCGGCCTGGTCCGCGATCTACGACTCCGTCCCCAATTCGTTCATCGAGGTGGAGGAGCCGGTGGTCCATTCCCTCCTGGACCCTCTCCCGCCAGGCACCGCGCTGGACGCCGCCTGCGGCACCGGCCGGCAGACACGGGCGCTCCTCGCGCGCGGCCATCGCACCATCGGGGTGGACCAGTCACCGCAGATGCTGGAGAAGGCCCGGGGCCACGCTTCCGGTGCCGACTACCGCGTCGGGCGCCTGGAGAGCCTGCCCCTCGAGGACGACTCGGTCGACCTCGCCGTCTGCTCCATGGCGTTGACGCATCTTCCGGACCCGGGCACGGGGATCGCCGAACTGGTCCGTGTGGTACGGCCGGGCGGGCGGATCATCCTCTCCGACCTGCATCCCTTCGTCGTCTCACTCCAGGGGCAGTGCCTGTTCGCCGAGGGGCCCGGCCGCCTGGCGTTCGTCCGCAACCATGTCCATCTGCCCAGCCGCTATCTGGCGGCCTTCCGGCAGGGGAGGCTGACCGTGAACGGCTGTCACGAGCCCCTCTTCAACGGGCGGCTCTCACCGGGCGGTTACGAGGAGTCCGTCGCGGACGCGGCCCGCGCCGCCTGGGACGGCCTGCCGCTGATGATCGTCTGGGGCCTGACTGTTCCTGCCTGAATCCGCCCCCGCACAGAGAGGAGTCCGGCCCGATGCCCCCGGTGGTGGTACGTCACTCGGAACGAGCGGAGCTGTGGGACCGCATCCCCGAACAGTTCGCCGGGTCGTACCGGAGTACAACCTGCACGGAGACATCAACTGCGGCTACTGGACCCGCCTCTTCGAGGACTTTCCGGCATACCAGTTCGTCCTGTACGACGACGCGCACGACGAGATCCTCGGCGCGGGCCGGCCCCTCCCCCGTACCTGGGGCGGCACCGCCCAGGGGCTGGGTCCCGGCCTGGACGACTCCATCGCGCGCGCCTTCGCGGACCAGGAAGCGGGGCGGTCCCCGGACGCCCTGTGTGCCCTGGGGATCGAGGTCGCGGCGGCCCATCAGAGCAAGGGGCTGTCGAAGGTGCTGCTGGACCAGATGACGGCGACGGCGCGCTCCGCCGGGCTCGGCACGGTCCTCGTACCGGTGCGGCCCACGTGGAAGGAGCGCTATCCGCTCGCCCCGATCGAACGCTACGCCGCCTGGACCCGCGACGACGGTTCCTCCTTCGACCCCTGGGTCCGCACGCAGGTGCAGGCCGGGGCGGCGTCGCCGCCGCCTCGGACCGGTCGTCGCGGATCACCGATACGGTCGGCGAGTGGGAGCGCTGGACGGGCATGGCCTTCCCGGACGACGGCGAGTACGTCTTCCCGGGCGGACTGGCGCCCGTGACCATCGACCGTGCACGCGACCGCGGCACGTACTGGGAGCCGGCCGTGTGGATCACGCATCCGGCCGACGGTTCCTCAGCCGGTCCAGGACGTTCCGGGTGATCCGGTCGACGGCGGGATCGAGGCCCAGGCCCACCGCCCTCGGCCAGTCGGTCGTCGCCGCCGTGAACACCGTGCCGCCTGCGGTGTGGACTCCCATGGTGGCCGCGCGCGGGCTGGTGATCCGTTCTTCGCGCGGCTCGTGGCCCCAGTGCCCCGGCCGGAGGGTGTGTGGCTCACGGTTCGGCGGGTGGAGGAGGGCGATGCCCAGGATGAGGAAGGAATCCGGAGTGCCGTCCATGCCGTGTGCGTGCGCGACGCCGTGCTCGTCATAGGTGAAGGCGGCGCCGTCGCATTCGTACCCGATCAGTGGCACTCCGGCGCCGAACACATCGAGAGTGCCACCGCCGGTGCCGTCCGCCAGCCCCGTGCCCTCGTACACCCAGTGATCGGCGTGCTGAACGGTGAACCCTGGGCAGGGACGGTCGCCGGGCCAGTCGCCCGGCCATACACCGCCGTTGCGGAAACTGACCCCGGTCAGGCTGTTCTCCGGCGCTCCGATGCCACCGGGCGCGGGCCGCCACCACAGGTCCGCGGCGGTCGGATGTGGAGGGGCGCCGTTCATCTCGTGGTCGGTGTCCGAGACGAACGCGGTGCCACCGTTGGTCGGATGGACCCGCCATCAGCAGGTGTTGGCACTGAGGAAGGCTACATTGCCACCGCTTCGGACAAAGGTCTCTACGTGCGTGCGCATGGCCTGTGACCAGTACTCGTCGTGCCCCACACTGAGCAGCAGGTCGTAGTCGTGGAGCAGCTCGGGATTCTCATGGAGGTCGAGATCGCCGCAGTACTCGACGTCGTACCCGTTCCGTTCCAGCCAGCCGATGAAAGGCGCGTCCCAGTAGCCGAGGTCGTTGATGCCGCCCGGCCGGCGCATGCTGACCTTGTGGTGAACGAGCCTGTGCCGCACCGGCGTTGCGGAGCAGCCCCGGAGCTCTGGCCTCGGCGGCGGCCCGCACCACACGGACCCGGCGGTCGGCGTCCAGGTCCTCTGCCACGGTCACCGGGATGTCGCCGGCGGTGGCCACCACCACTTCGCACGGCACGTCCTGAGCCAGCCAGGCCGTCGTCACGGTCAGCAGACTGTCTCGTGCCCGGTGTTCCCCGTACAGCGGAAGGACGACACTCACCTCGGGCAAAGCTCAGTCTCCGTTCCGCATCCGTCGGGCATGGTCAAGGAGACGACGCTGGGGCTGGAACGGTCTTTACCCTCGGGAACAACTGGTCAAAAGAAACACCCGGGTTTGGCTCGTTCTCTCCCCTTCGCTCTGTCCGATCGTGAGGGACTCTGCGAGCATCCGTTTCCGTGCCTCGGCCGTGGCCCGGCCGTGACTGCGGAAGGATGGCGACAGATGACAGACGTCCGCATCAGCTCGGCCGTCATGACCCATCCGCGCAGACTGCCCCGTGCCCGTGCTGGGCCTGGACTCAGCGGTTGTCGACCCGGACCCCGACGGGCCGCCCTCGGCCTTGCGCACGGCACTCGCCGCATGGGCGGCGGTGACTCCCGGAGCGACGCACCATCTGGTGCTCCAGGACGATGTGGCGGCTCCGGCCTCCCTGCACGACCTGGTCCGGCGCTCCGTGCAGCGCCATCCGGACGACGCCCTCGCCTTCTATGCCGCTTGGAACACGCGGAACGGAGCAGCCGTACGGCTCGCCGCCCTGGTGGGCGCCGGCTGGGTCCGCGGCGTGCCCGAGGAGTTCACCCCCACCCAGGCCGTCTGCCTGCCCGTCGCCACGGCCGAGGAGTTCCGCCGGTACGCCCGCGGGAGTGCCGACCGGCACGACGACGAGGTGCTGTCGGCGTATCTGCGGCGCACCGGCCGGATGAGCCTGACCGCCGTACCGAATCCCGTGGAACACATCGATACGGGCAGCATCTGCGGCTTCGACTGGGATGGCGTGCGTCGCTCGGCGTGTCCCCTGCAGGAGCCGGGTATCGCGTCGGCTCTGGAGACGGGCTGGGTACTGGAGCCGCCCGGCTGCTTGCCGTACATGCGCCAGGGAGAGGGCCACGCACGGGTGGAGGGGCCGGAGGGTGTCATCGGTACACGCGGCCACGCCCGGTGGACGGCGGCCCTGCCCTACCTGGGGTGTTCCGAGGAGCAAGTGAACCGGCTGGTACGCGACCTCCGGCCCGCGGATGTCGCCGTCGAGGTGGGCCGGACCTTCGGCCACCACTTCGCCGACGAGCTGTGGATCCACTGCCTACTGCTCGGACGTCAGGCGGCACGGCACAGCCGCGGCTCGCCGGTGCAGCCGCTCCCCGCAGCGGACCAGCTCCTGGATCGGCGGATCCGGGACGCCGCGGTGGGCACGCTGGGGGGCTCCGGCTTGCTGCCCGAGGCCCGGCAGTCGGTCCGCCCCGACCAGGCCGAGTTGCTCGACACCTATGTCCGAAGCGGCCTCAGGTGCGGCCGCGCCTGGACCGACGAGGCGTCACATCCGGTGCCAAAGCTGGGAGGCGAAGCGCACGATGCCTGACGTGAGCGTGATCATCCCGCTCTACGGCGATCACCACGGCCGGCGGTTCCTGCCGGCGGTCACCGCGGCCTGGCTGGCTCAGGACGTGCCGTGCGAAGTGGTGGTGGCCACCGCCGGCGACATCCCGGTGACCGTGGCGGAGAGCCTCGACGCCGACCGCCGGGTCCGTGTGGTGCGGGCCGCCGCCGAGGCCAGAGCTCCGGGGCTGCTCCGCAACGCCGGTGCGGCACAGGCCCATTCACCACTGCTGTACCTGTCCGACGCCGATCTCGCACCGCTCGGGCGCGACTATCTGACCCGGGCACTCGCACTCGCCCGCGGACGGGTGCTCGGACAACCGTGGATGCACCGGCTGCTCGGCGGACCGCAGGCGCTGGCCGGTCAGCCGGCGGTGGACCAGGTGGTGGACCCGACGGCCGCCCCGGTCATGGCCGGTGAAAGTCCGTTCTGCTTCGTCCGGCCCGGACCCGACGGCTGCCTGCGCCCGTACCCGGACGAGCGGATCCACTGGCAGCCGCCCGGTGACAGTGCGCTGGGGATCGTCACCCCGGACATCTGGCCGCCCACCGCTGCCATCGATCCGGCGCTCAACGAGCACTACCAGTGGCGGACTCCGTTCCACTGGGGCAGCCTGCTGCTGGCGCGCACGCTCTTCCTGGAGGTGGGCGGCTACTGCGAGGCGTACTACGGCTGGGGCGCGGAGGACGACGACCTGCTGGTGAAGGTGTCCTCCGTCACCCCGACCGTCCGGGCCTGGCAGCTGGACCGCTCCCTGAGCTGCCTGCATTTCGAACACCCGGCCCGGTACTTCGGAACCTCGGAGCAGTTGGCGAACCACGCCTTGCACACCGCACGGCTCGCCGCGGGATCCGCCGCGATGATCGCGCAGGATCGCGCGGCCGCCGACGGTGTTCCGTGGCCCCTCAGTCCGGGTGAGCCATCATCCGCCTGACGATGCCGGCTGTGGCGGCCAGCCGCACGGCCTTGTCGGGCGGCCACAAACAGTTCAGCTGGAACAGGGCGTAGTAGGCGACCGCATGCCGCCACCAGGACCGGCCGGAGATCCGCAGCGCACGCTCGGTGAGCCTGCCGACCGTATCCGGGGCGGGCAGCCAACCACCGAGCCGGTGCAAACGCTCGAAGTGGAAGGCGAGCGAGACAAGATCGACGGAGCGGTCACCAGCCGTGAGCTGGTCCAGGTCGACGATTCCGGTCAGCCGGTCCCCGTCCACGAGAATGTTGGAGAAGCCGAGATCGAAGTGCACCAGGTCGTGCCGGGGTCCGGGCGGTGGCACCGCCCGGACCCACACGCCCAGTCCGGTGTAGAGCTCGTCGATCTCCTCTCCGCTGTGCCGCGCGGCCCGCCACCAGCCCCGGCTGTCGTGGCGGACCACGCCGGTCAGCAAGGCCGCCCCGTCCCGGCCGGGGGCCGGAGCCGTCCCGGACGCGGCTCCGGCCTGGATCTCGACGGCGGCCAGCACCTCCTCCAGCAGGGACGACGTCAGCCCGTGCCAGGCGGGATTGCCGGACAGCTGCTCCTGGACGACCACATACCCTCCCCCGGCTACGGCTGGGAGGTGCCCCCACGGCACAGGGCCGTGTGCGATCGTCCGCGCGGTTGGGTAACCGCGGCGGCGCAGCGTCTCGGCGTAGTCCAGCGCAGGAGGCAGGGGGCCCTCGTCCGCGCCGAACCACTTGAGCATCACCGGCTCCGCGTCCAGCGTCGAGGCGAAGAAGGTCCGGCCCTGGCCATCGGGTGTGGCGGAGAACCGCGTCAGGCGCAGGCCGAGCACATCGCCGAGGCGCTCGGCCTGCGAGAGTGTAATCAACGGCTTCTCCTTGTCAGGACCTAGGAGATATCAGGACTCCTATCAGGACCTCTCAGGATCTGTCAGGACCTGGCCACCACATACGGTGGCATGATCAGCTGGTCGATGTCCTGCGACGCGGTCAGCAGCCCAACGGCCTGATCGGGATTCAGCACCATGGGTTCCCCCTTGGTGTTGAGCGAGGTGTTGATGACCGCGGGCAGCCCCGCCTCGTCCCCCACCGCCGCGAGCAGCGCACCGAAGCCGTTGTCGTCGTCCGGTACGTACTGCCCTCGGGTGGTGCGGTCCACATGCACGCCGGCGACCGCCTGCGGAGCCTCCGCATCGCCAACTGTGTGCATGCAGAGCATGTAGTCGCTGAGGCCGTTCACCGGCGGCTCCATGCCGAGGCGGCGGAAGCCGTCCGCTGTGAGCGAGAGCGCGGCGGGACGCCACGCCTCACGGCCCTTGACCCTGTTCAGCCGGTCCAGCGCGGACCTCTCCCTGGGCGACGCCAGGAGGCTGCGCGCGCCCAGCGCCCGCGGCCCGAACTCGCTGCGGCCGTCGAACCAGGCCACGACCTCGCCACGGCTCAGGGACTCCGCCGTGTGCTTGCGCAGTTGCTCAGGGTCCAACGCGCGGGCCGTGACGCCCTGCCGGGCCAACGACTCCTCGATCACCCGGGTGGAGACCGGCGGCCCGAAGAAGATCGGCGGTGGCTCGTCGGCGGACAGCGGCCGAGGCGCCTTGCCGAGCAGCGCCTCGGCGAGCATTGCCGCGCCGAACACCGTCCCGCCATCGTTGGGCGCGACGGTGCCGGAGACCTGCGCGTAGCCGCTTTCCAGGGCGATCCGCCGGTTCATATGGGCGTTCAGTGCGACGCCACCCGAGAGCAGCAGGGTGTCCTCGCCGGAGAGCCGGCGGAGCCGCTGGGTGATCGCCAGGCCCAGCTCTTCCACAGTGGCCTGCACATCGGCGGCGAACGGGGCGTAGTCGAAGGCGTTCGCCGAAGAAGGGGTGAACGGGAAGACGCTGGTCTCATATGTCTCCAGCCACTGACTGCCCAGCCGGTTCCAGTCGCGTGCGGTGGTCAGCGAGCCACGCAGCCGCCCGTCGAGCCGGAAGGACGCGTCCTGGGGGTCGAACGTCATGAAGCGCAGGTCACTGGTGCGCCCGTAGGAACTGAGGCCCATCAGCTTGCCCGCACCCCACCAGCCGAGCCGGGCGTATGCCGAGGCGGCGCCGTACATCATCCCTAACGACCAGCACTTGTCGTAGCGTTCCAGCAGGCGGAAGCGGCCGTTGTCGACGTGGAACAGCGACGTCGACCCGTCACCTCCCCACCCGTCGGCGACCAGCACGTCCGCCGTCGGGTACGGGTTCAGGTAGTACGCCTGTGCCGCGTGGCACAGGTGGTGGTCGAAGAAGATGATGTCCTGCGTGCCGAGCTTGTCGGCCAGGGTCGGCAGAATGGTGGCGGTTAACCGGTCGCTGACGTGCACCCCGCAGGGGATGTCGGTCTCCGGCATCAGCGCGCCCTCGGGCGCGTCCGCCCACGCGTAGCCGATGGCGTCGACCTCGGACGGGTGCACCCCGTGGGCGTCGAGCAGGGCCCGTACGGCGTCCTCCGGGCCCTCACCCCGGGCATGCCGGCGTCGGCTGACGCGCTCCTGCTCCAGCGCGCCGACCACCTTGCCGTCGATCACGAGACACGCTGCCGCATCGTGGCACTGCGGGACGTCGGGCCGCCCTACGAGGCCGAGAACGATCATGGCACCTCCAAGAAATCCGTTGAGTATGACGGCTGGTGCGGGATGGAGCGGATGGAGACGAGGTCAGTCCGTGAGTCCGTTCACGGTCCTCCAACCGGGAGATGAAGTCGGCGTGGTGCGGGATGTAGGTCGGGGTGAGGGATACTCCGGGCCGGAAGCCGCGGATCACCATCGACGCGATCTCCCGGAACATGGACGGCGTCGTTGCACTGAAGGTGATCCGGCACAAGTCCCTTGCTGCGTGCGCGGCGAAGGAGCTCACCGTCCCGGAGTAGCCGTTGCCCACTGTTCGCATCGCTTCCCGGATGGACGTGGTCACTCAGGCTCCTTGATCGTCGGATGGTTCCGAGCGCATCTGCCGGTGCCTCGCTGGGTCAACTCACCGCATCACTGCCAGTGTTGGAGCCGTGCCGCAATGTTGTCTCCCACGGGTGGCTCAGGGTAAAACATGGCGTCGCCGCCCTTGCGGCCGAGCAGACCGGTGAAGAGGACCAGCCCGCTCTCGTCTGCCCCTCGCACCTCCTCGCACCGCTCTTTCCCGGCTTCTCCTTGCTCCGGCGCCACCACGTCCACCGCCCTCATCCGGGGCCTGGACCGCCTGGCGGCCACCCGCCTCTCGTTCTTCCTGGGTATCCCCGGCACTGACCGGTGCTGGGCTTCCGAACCGAGGGAGGCCATCGGCGCAACAGACACCGTGCGCGAGAGGTGTGTTCGAGACCCATACCCCACGGATCACGCCACTCATCGCCGAATCGGCGCCGGCGCTGCCGTAAGGCGGCCGCGGTCGAACTGAGCCAGGACTTCCCGGCAGCCCCACTGGATTGGCCGGTCAAGAACCGAACCTTGGCCGAAGTCCTCGACCGCGCGAATCGGTCGAGGACTTCGCCACGTGGTGATGGCTGCCCCTCCCGCGCAGGATCGCAGCCGACTCGGTCCCTTTGTGGACGGCTCCAGGCTTCCATGGGAGAGCGCCGCAGCCGTTCCCCAAGATCAAAACCTGCAACTGGTCAGCAGCCACGTGGCGTTACGTGCCGTTCCCTTGTCCAGTTCGCCATGTGGCCCCGGCTGCTGGCTTGGCGTCGACCCGTCGTCGGCATGTGAATCATGCCGAGGACGGTCGAAGGCTAGGAGCCCCGCGGGGGCGGGGAGCAGCCGCGACCGAAGGGAAGCGGCGCCGTCCATAGAGCGGCTGGTCATGGGTGAGCTCCACACCCCCGCGGGGCAGCGGCCTGTGGTTCGCGCGGCGCGTCGGGCCGACCTTGCTGTCGGCCCGTCGGTCTGCGTGCAAGGGCCTGCTGGGCCACACCACGGGGAGCGTTTCCCCGCCATGATGACGGGCGTTCCGTGCGCTCTCTCAAGCGCTCAACTGACCTGCAAATACCGAATTTCCATCAAGGCATGGGCTGGGCATGGTACTCCGCCAGCTGATGGCCGAAGGTGGCTCCCTAAGGCCACGGCTTTTGAGCGGCATGTTTGGATGTGTCGGTGATTGTTAACGCACAGGAAACATCCGAGCCGCGGACGTACGTGGACCGCATTCTGGAGCACTGGTACAAGGACGAGGACGCCGAGGCGCTCGTCCAGGGGGCGCAGCGGCTGACTAGGGGGGAGGCTCGGCGGCGGCTGTTCAGGTTGGGGCATGCGCTGCGCGGGCAGGGGCTCGCGCCCGGCGATGGAGTGGGGCTGTTCCTGGCCAACCGCGTGGACTCCGTCCTGGTGCAGCTCGCCGTCCATCTCATCGGCTGCCGCGTCGTGTTCCTGCCGCCCGAGCCGGGGCCCGGCGAGCTCGCCGCGCTGGTCGAGCAGTCCCGGGCGCGCGCCGTGGTCACCGACCCGCTCTTCGCGCAACGGGCCGCCGACGCGGCCGGCCGCAGCGTCCACGCCCCCGTACTGCTCAGCCTCGGGCCCTGTGAGCAGCGGTGCCCGGACCTACTGGCGCTGGCGGCCGAGTGCCCGGCCGTGCGACCCGACGGCGTGCCAGCCCCGGGAGCGGATGAAGCCGTCACCGTCCTCTACACCGGTGGAACCCTGGGCCGCCCCAAGCTGGCCGCGCACAGCCACCGGCTTTACAACGTGCTGGTGGACCTGGTGGAAGACGCCCCGCAGGACTCCGGCTCCGCGTTCTTCCCGACCATGAACCCAGGCACGGACAGGGTGCTCGCCGCCACGCTGCTCACGCACGGCAGCGGCCACCTCACATCGCTTCAGGCTCTGGTGACGGGATCCGTCCTCGTCGTGCTGCCCGAGTTCGAAGCGGGCGCGGCGCTGACGGTACTGCGCGAGGAGCGGATCACCGCCACCATGTTCGTACCACCCATGCTGTACGCGGTTCTCGACCACCCGGAGTGCGAGCCGGGCGCCCTGCCCGCGCTGCGGCGGATCGTCGTCGGCGGCGCGGCCACGTCGCCCAGTCGGCTGCAGCAGGCGGTCGAGGTGTTCGGGCCCGTGCTCAGCCAGGGCTACGGGCAGTCGGAGGCGCTCGGTATCACCGCGTTCGGTGCGGACGACCTCGCCTCGGAGGCAGCCCGGCGGCCCGACCTCTGGCGCAGCTGCGGTCGCGCGATATCCGACGTCGAGATCGAGATCCGTGCCGAAGACAGCACGGAGGCGCTGCCCATCCGCCAGGTCGGTGAGGTGTGCGTCCGCGGCGAGACGGTGATGCTCGGCTACTACGAGGACCCGGAGCGCACCGCGGCGGCGCTGCACGACGGCTGGCTGCGCACCGGGGACATGGGCTATCTCGACGGCGAGGGGTACCTCTATCTCGTCGACCGGGCCAAGGACATCATCGTCACCGGCCGCACCAGCGACAACGTCTACTCCCGGGTCCTGGAGGATTTCCTGCTCACGCTGCCCGGTGTGCGCAACGCGGCGGCGCTGGGTGTGCCGGACGACGAGTACGGGGAGGCCGTACACATCTTCCTGGCCACGGCCGAGGGCGGCGCTGACGTCGACCCGGAGGCGGTCGGCGCTGCGGTGACCGCCGAGTTGGGAGAGTTGTACACGCCCCGGAAGACGGTGCTGCTGGACCAGCTGCCGACGACCAAGGTCGGCAAGGTGGACAAGAAAGCGCTGCGCGCCGCGTGGACGAGCGGGGCCTTGGCCACGCCGTAGGCTCCGTTGTTGTGGATCACCCCGGCCGATGCGCGGTCAAGTGCGGCGAGAAGACAGGGGCTTTGTGGCGCACCTCGTCCGGCCGCCCTTTCCCCTGTGAAAGGGCGGAAGTGCGGCGCCGCTGTCCTCTGGGTGCCCTGTCGGGAGGCCACAGGGGCTACGTCCGAGCTGGAGCTTCCCGGCCTCGATCTCGTCACCGAGGGCGTCGGGTAGGAGGCGGCCGGAGCCTGGGTGCGGGGCTGCGTGGTAGGCGGCGTGGAGGTGTTCGGCGGGCGCCCGCCAGCAGGGCCATCGAAGTCCTCAGCCAGGTGGGGCAGGGGATCGGTCGGCATGGGAGTGGCCTTTCGCTTGAGCGCGGTAGTGCTGGGGGCGCTAGGTGTGTTGTCCGGACAGGTTGGTGACGCGGCTGGCTGGCGTGAGGCCGTGGATGCCGGTGTGGGGTCGGTGGTAGTTGTACCAGTGCAGCC
>NZ_JBFAIP010000076.1:0-31473 GCF_040654775.1 Streptomyces sp. NPDC050636 | reverse complement strand
GTGGATCACCTGATCCACGCGGCGGCAATACTCTTTTGACGGTGTGTCACTGTCATGCGGCAGGCCTGGAATCAGGAGCCATCCGGCCCCATTTGGACCAGCCGATACCGCATGGCGCGGAATGGCGCTCGCTTGCGCTCCCTGCAACGCGCGCGGGCCTGCATTCCGGATCTCTGCGCTTCCTCCATGAGCTTGGCGAATGCCGGGTCCCAACTTCTACGGTTGTACACCGTGACGTGGGAGACGCCGGCGCGCGCCGCTGAGCGCCTGACCGTGTCCCCGTCTCGCAGAGCCTCCAGGAAATTGCGCGCACGCGCAGGGGTCAATCCCCGCTGGGGAAGACTGACATCTGGGTCGGCAAGAGGATGCTGTGCGTCCTCGGAACTGGGGAAGTGCAGGTCCATGTCACGTGCTCCAGCGGGTCGTTGGTTGCCATGCCGGTCGTAACTGCGGAGCCCGGACGGTTTCCAGCGACACGGCCGGAACGTCATGAGCTTCGCGTTTCGGAGGAGTGCAGAGAGCGGCTGCCAGTGACGCCACACCGATGACGGCTGCCAAAAGGCCGCTGGGGGCGGGCCTCTGGGCGGGCGCCGTCATGAGCGGGAGGGCGTGTGGCGGCGCGGACAGGATTGCGCAGCTGCGAGAAGCACTCGGATCTGTTCACCGGCCTGGGCGGCCCCACGCACTGGCGTCGAGAACACGAATCGGAAGTCGCAATGGCTTTGGGTGTACTCGCACCGCAGCGTGATGCCGTAGCGGTCCAGGGCGAAGGGCTGTACGCGGACTGCACCCTGCAGCAGGCGGGGGTCGGCCAGCCGGGTCAGCAGCGCCACCATGTCCGGGTGGTCGTCGGCCATGTGTGTCAGCATGGCCGCTTCCTCAATGGCCAGCGGATCTGCTGCGGCGAGGGCTAGTTCATCGAGGCGGACGGCCACGATGTCCGTTGCCGTTTCGAGGGTGGCACGCGCGATGTCGAGGCGGTGAAGCACACCACCGTCCGCGTCTCCTCCGGGGTCGGTCGGGGTAAGCCACCCGGAGAGGGCCACCCTGGCCCGCACGCGTTCACGCACGACGGTGGGGGCGATGTCGGTGAACTCCACAAGAGCGGCCGGCGTGGCGCTCGGCGCGCCTGCGGCGGGAGGCCGCAGGGGACTGTGGTCCGGAAGTCGCAGCCTCAACTGGCCTTTGTCGTCGACCGTGTGGAGGCTGACGAGGTCGAGGCGATGCCCGTTCGTCGTGACGGTCAGCGACTCCGCGCGGGCAAGCACGGAACGGATCCGCTCCGCTGCGGTCGAGCCGTCCGCGCAGGCGTTGGTAGGACTCATCCATCCTCCATTTAGGTAAGCCTTGCCTAACCTAAACGATGCAGAGGGTGGTTGACCAGTCCTGAGTTTTGGCCACATGTCACGCGCCCTTGCGGCGTCAGCTGCCGCGATCAGCGGTTCAAGAGGGTTGGTGTCAGCGCCGAATGGGCTGGGCCGCTGCAGCCGGCCGTCGCGGTGCTGCGGCGGTGTGATCCGCCGAGCCAAGGGCTGAACTCGGGCTCGGCGTATCCGACTTCGAAACCGTCGGCGACGCATGCCACCGAGCGTCCGCAGCAGCGCAGATCACAACGACCTCTAACGGATACGCGCCCACCGCGGTACCCCTGTGCCTCCCACCGGCCCGTACCGGCGCGGGGGTGACCGTACTCGTCCTACCGGCGGCTGCGTACGAGCAGATGGAGGAAGTACGGCGTGCCGATGATGGCGGTCATCAGGCCGGCGCCAAGCTGGGCCGGCGCGATCACGGTACGGCCCACCAGGTCGGCGGTGCAGACGAGCACGGCGCCGAGGAGCACCGAGACCGGCACCACCCGGGCATGCTGCCGGCCCACCAGGGCCCGCGCCGCGTGCGGTGCCACGAGTCCCACGAAGCCGATGGTGCCCGCGGCGGCCACGGCGGTGGCGCTGAGCAGGACGCTCAGCACCAGGAGGCCGAGACGGCCCCGTGCCAGGCTGATCCCCAGGAGCCTGGGGGTGTCCTCGTCCAGCGACACGAGGTCGAGCTCGGTACGCCGCTGAACCGCGACGAGCAGGCTCACGGCGAGCACGGCGGCGAGGGGCGCCACGTCGAGCAGGGTCCGACCGTAGGTGGAACCCGACAGCCACGTGAGCGCCTTCGTCGCGTTGAACGGGTCGGTGAGGATGATGAGAAGGCTGATCAGGGCGGTTGCCCCGGTGGCGACGCCGAACCCGACGAGGACCAGCCGGTTCTGCTGGAACCCGCCCCGCGCGGCCAGCCCGAAGACGAGAACGGAGCTGGCCGCGGCGCCCGCGAACGCCGCGGCGGCCACGCTCCACGATCCGGCCACGGGCACCGTCGTCACAAGGAGGACGGCGCCCAACGCAGCGCCGCCGGAGACGCCCAGGACACCCGGTTCGGCGAGGGGGTTGCGGGTCACGGCCTGGACGAGTGTCCCGGCCAGGGCGAGCGCCGCACCCGCGAGGAGGGCGGCGAGGACTCGCGGCACCCGGGTGTCGAGGACGAAGGTGACGGTCTGGCCGGCCCGCCCCTGTGCCCAGTTCGCCACGTCGCCCAGCAGCAGCTTGCTGTCGCCCAGCAGCACGGCGGCGATGGTCACACCGACGAGCAGGGCGACAAGGACGGCCGTGGTGGTGAGGAAGACGGCCCTGCTCCTGATGCGCAGCCGCTCGGACGCGGTGGCTCCGGCTGTGTCCCGGACTCGCGTGGCCATGACGATCAGGAAGACGGCGCCGACGAGGCTGGTGACGACGCCCGTTGGCACGGCGACCGCCACATCCACCGGCACGACGGCGCGCAGCAGCACGTCAGAACCGAGTACCAGGGCCGCACCGGTGAGACCCGCGACCGGCAGGTTCGCACGTGTCCGGGTGAACGCGCGGAACCTGCGGGCGAGGGGGCGGACGAGGGCGGGAGCGCACAGGCCGACGAAGCCGATGGGTCCGGCGAGTGTGACGGCGGCCGTGGAGAGCAGGGCAGCGAGCACGACGGCGGTGAAACGGGTGGCGCGGACGGGGACGCCGAGGCCGCGAGCGGCGTCGTCGCCGAGAGCCAGGGCGTCGATCCGGCGGGCGAGGAGCAGCAGCCCGACGAGGCCGACGAGGCCGATCGGCGCCATCTGCAGCACGCCGTCGAAGCCGTTCTGAGCGATGCTGCCCTGGTTCCACTGGAAGAGGCCGTCCGTCTGCCGGGGGAACAGCAGGAGCAGGCCCTCGGTGGCAGCGGTGAGGCCGAGGGTCAGGGCGCTGCCCGCGAGGACGAGCCGGACGGAGCCGGTGCCCATGCCGGACAGCCCGAGCACGACGGCCGCCGCCGCGAGGCCGCCGACGAACGCGACGCCGGAGGAGGCCAGCAGCGGCAGCGAGACGCCAGTGGCGGCGACGAGACCGAGGGCGAGATAGGAGCCCGCGTTGACGGAGAGAGTGTCGGGCGAGGCGAGGACATTGCGGCTGACCGCCTGCAGGGCGGCGCCCGCAATGCCGAGTACGGCGCCTACGAGCAGCCCCGCGGCCATCCTCGGCAGCCGGGAGGCGATGACGACGGACGCGTCGGCCGGTTCGGCCCGGCCCGTGAGCGCCTTCCATACTTCCGGGAGGCCGACCGCGGCCGTTCCCTGCGTGATGTCCACGACCGCGAGGCCGGCGACGAAGAGGATCAATGCGGCCGTCACCGCGGCCGCGCCCGTCCGGGACGTGGCCGCCGACGGACGGGTGGCGGGAGTGGTTGCGGTGACGGCCATGGTGTTACTTCGTCAGCGCGGCGACGACGGCGTCGATGTACTTGTTCATCGACTCGGGACCGCCGAACAGCCAGATGCCGTCGGGCAGCCGGTGGACGTTGTCCTTCTTGACGAACGGCAGCGACGTCCACACCTTGTCCTTGGCCAGCACACCGGCGAACGGCGTGCTGTTCTTGTCGCCGTCGCTGCCGATGTAGGCGAACTGCACGTCGCCCAGCTTGGTGAGGCCCTCGACGTCGGTGGAGCCGAGGCCGTAGCTCTTGTCGCCCTTGACGGTCCAGGCGTTCTTCAGGCCGAGCTTCGCGTTGACCGCCCCGATGAGCGAGCCGCTGGTGAAGGGCCTGATCGAGGCCTGGTTGGAGACGATGTACCCGTCGGCGAAGGCGTACTTCGTCCCGGCGAGACCGGCGTCGGCAAGGGCCTTCCTGCCCTCGTCGATCTTCGTCTGGAACTGCTTCTTGAGCTTTTCGGACTGCTTCGTGGTGCCGGTGGCCTGGGCGATGAGGTCGAGGTTCTCGGTCATCTGCCCGATCGGATCGGCGGCGTCGGCGGCGCGTACCTCCAGGACCGGGGCGACCTTGCGCAGCTGCTTCACGGCGGCCGGCGGCAGGTCGGTGGTGGCGACGATGAGGTCCGGCTTCAGGGAGGCGATGGTGTCCGTGCTCGGCTCGCCGCGCGTGCCGATGTCCTTGGGCGCGTTCTTCAGCGGGACGGCGGTGTCCCAGGTCTTGTAACCCTTGACGTCGGCGACGCCAACCGGGTCGACGCCCAGCGATATCAGGCTCTCGACGACGTTCCACTCGGTCCCGACGACCTTCTTGGCGGGCCCGTCGAGCTTCACCTTCGCGCCCGAGGCGTCGGTGAGGGTGATGCGCTCGCCGGTCTTCTTCACGTCGTCGGCGGCGGGCTCGGTCGTCCCGCAAGCGGACAGGATGAGGGCCGCGGCGGTGGCGGCCGCGGCGGTCAGGAGGAGGCGTCTCATGAGGTGGTGCTGAGCCCTTCGCTTCGTGTGTGGCGGCCGATCGCGCGGGTGCGCAGCCGACCCGTGAGGGGGTCTGTGTCGACTTCGATGCGGATGCCGTACATGTCGGTCAGCCGCTGCGGCGTCAGTACGTCCTCGGGGCCGCCGTCAGCGACGATCCGTCCCGCGTGGAGCAGCACGATCCGGTCGGCGACGGCCGCGGCCTGGTCGAGGTCGTGCAGGACGGCGCCGACGGCGATCCCGTGATCGTCGGCCAAGTCGCGCATGAGGTCGAGAAGTTCGACCTGGTACCGCAGGTCGAGGTAGGTCGTCGGCTCGTCGAGGAGCAGCACACCCGTCTCCTGAGCGAGGCAGCAGGCGAGCCAGACACGCTGGAGCTGTCCCCCGGAGAGGTGCTCGGCGCCACGTTCGGCGAGCTCAGCGACGCCCGTCATGGCGAGCGCACGGTCCACCGCGGCCCGGCCACCCGGGTCGGCCTTGCCCCAGCGTCCCCGGTAGGGGTAGCGGCCGAACTCGACGACGTCCCGCACGGTCAGCCCGCTGGGGGTGGGGCGTCCCTGCGTCAGCAGGGCCACGCGGCGCGAGAACTCCCGGGGAGGCAGAGCAAGACCGTCGATGTCGGCGTCGATGGTGAGCGTGGCGCTCCTGGGGCGCTGCAGGCCTGCGAGCGTGCGCAGGAGCGTCGACTTTCCGCTGCCGTTCGGACCCACGAGGACGGTCACTTCGCCGGGCCGCAGCCTCACCGACGCGTCATGCACGACGTCCACACCGTCGTACGCCACGGTGACACCCGTGGCGGACAGTTCATGGCCACGTGGCCCCGTGGCCTCGGAGGTCTCTTCACCAGCTCTCACGGGGCGAAGGTTAGCCTATCCTAAACCTGGCCGAAAACGGCCTGTCCACGGCCGGCACCTACACCCTCTCCACCCCGCCCAAGAGCGATAAGAGGTGGACGACTGACTCGCCGTCTGAAGACCGGTGGCCTTTCCGACCCTGACTCATCGGACAGACCCTAGGACGCGGCGGAGCCGGGATGCGGGCCGTAAGCCGTCAGGAACCGGTTGCGGAAGGCGTCCATGTGCCAGACGGGGGCCTTGGGGCCGGGTTTCAGGCCGGTCTGCCAGCGCCAGCCGGAGATCCGGTCCAGCACGGCCGGATCGTGGGCGACGATCGAGACCGGCACGTCGCGGCCGGCGTTCTCGCCGGTGACGGCAGGGACCGGCTGGTGGTCGCCGAGGAAGACCAGAACGGTGTTCTTGGTGCCGTACTTCTCCACGTAGGAGATGAGGCTGCGCAGGGAGTACTGGATGGCACGCCCGTACTCGGTGCGCACCTGCGCGGGGTCCTGCCAAACGTCCTCGGGGTCCTTGCCCGCCTTCTTGATGGCGTTGTAGACCGAACCGTCACCGACGTCGTTCCAGTCGATCATCTTGGGCAGCGGCGCCCAGGGGTTGTGACTGGACGTCAGGATGATCTCCGACATCAAGGGCTTGTTTCCCGGCCTGCCGTGCCGGAGCCGTTCGAAGGCTGACAGGCTGTACTGGTCGGGCATGGTCGACCAGCTGAACTTGGGGCCCCGGTACCCGAGGTTCCGGGAGTCGTAGACGTGGTCGAGGCCGTGGAACGTCCTCTCCGGCCAAGACCGGGTGACGCCCGGCATGATGCCGACCGTCCGCCACGCCCCCGTGCGCCGGAAGGCACCCGTGAGACTCAGGCGGTCGCTTGAGGTGACGGTGCGGTAGCGCTGCTGGTTCTTGATCCACAGGCCCGACAGGAAGGTGGAGTGCGCCAGCCAGCTCCCCCCGCCCGCCGTCGGTGAGGTCAGCCAGGCGCTCCGGGCGGAGAACCCGGCCTTGCGCAGCCGATGGGTCCCGTCCGCGAGTACGGCATCGATCTGCGGAGCGATCTTCGGGTCCTGGACGGCGCTGCGACCGTAGCTCTCGATGAAGGTGAAGATGACGTCCTTGCCGCGGAGCCCGGTCAGCAGTTGGTCTGGCGGGGTGTCACGGAAGGCGTCGCCGGCAGCCGCCTCGGCGAACGCCTGCTTGTCCTTCAGGGCCGCACTCACCTGGTGCACACGGTTGTCGACCAGGTCGGCAACGTTCCTGGAGGAAACCGGTACACCGGCGATCTGCACGCCGAACGCCGTGGCGGCGACCCAGGAAGTCCCGAGTATCAGGGTCGTACAGGTCGCCGCAGCACTGTGCCGGGAGATGCCACGGCTCAGCCGGACGACCGCCAGTGTCATGAGGACCAGCACGGCGAGCACGAGGACCACGACGCCGGTCACGGCGCCGATGGCACCGGCGTCGCCGACCGAATCCCTGAGGAACGACTCGGCGTCGTCGAACAGTCCCCAGTCGAGCACCGGGTCGAAGGGGCGGGCGAGCACTGAATGGAAGCCCATGTCAAGAAAGTTGAGGAGGGTCAGCAGGCCGAGGGCCACCCCGGCGAGCACCGCCGCCACACGCCGCGCCTTCGGCGGCAGGACGAGCAACAGAGCAGCACCGGCGATCCCCTCCACCGGGATGCGCACGAACTGACTTGGCGTGAGGCGGGTGAGCTGATCGGGCAGGAGGAGGGCGAAGAGCACAAGAGCCGTGGCCAGTACGGTGGTTGTCCCCGCCACAGCCCGCGCAGCGGCCGGGTGCTCATCGCGCCAGTTCCGGCATGCGATGACACTGTCCCGGTCCTTTTCCGGCTCGGCACTGTCATTGTCCGGCGTCCGGCCCTCCTCCGTCTCCGCCTCCGTCTCCGTCTCCGTGGTTGCCCGGTCCATGTCCGACAGCTGAGGAGAGCGCGTCAAGTGCGGCACCCGATGGTCCTTCCGTAACAAAGCCGGTGGTGACACTGCGGACCGGCCCCGAGAGGTCGGGCCCGCCGTTGTCTGTATCCGTACGGCCTGCCGGCGGGCTGTGTTCAATCACCCGGCAACGGGGGCTCCGAAGGAGGACATCGAGGGCGCGGTCGTTGCTGCCGCCGGAGACGGTGGCGGTGCGGACGGCGGGGTCGCGGCGCTCGTCGAGCTGGGTGGTGGGGCCCGACGGCCCCGCTGACCTGAACCGGGTGCCGTCGTCCGACCGTTCACCGGGAGGCGTCGAGCCCCACCGACGGCAGAAAGCGCGGAGCTCGCCAGGCGTGGAGTCGGTGCTCCAGCGCGGCCCCCAGCGACAGGAGCTCGGCGTCCTCGTGGTCACCGGCCATCAGGAGCAGGCCCACGGGCAGCTCGTTCACGAATCCGGCGGGCACCGACAATGACGGGTATCCGGCCACGGCCGCGGGGGTCGAGGACGGGATTACATCGTTGTCGCCCCGCGCGCAGTCGGTGGTCCAGGCGGGCGGATTCGTCGGCGAGGCGATGGCGTCCAGCTGATGGGTGGCCATGGTCTCGTCTATGGAACGCCGGGAAAGGTCCTTCAACTCGGCACGCATGGCGCGGTGTTCGGGGTCGGTGGTGGGAGGCGCGGCGAGGGCCTGCTCGAACAGCTCCTGGCCGGCGAAGCAGGTCCGCTCCGCCGGGTGGGCGCGGTTGAACTCGATCAGCTCGGCAAGGTTCGGCGGCCCGTCGCGTGTGGCGAGGTAGGCGTCGATGTCCCGGTGGAACTCGCTCAGCAACGCGGGGAATTCGAGTTCGGCGAGTCGCCTCTGGTACGGGGGTGTCACCTCGACGACCTCGGCTCCTGCGTTACGCAGTTTCTCCGCTGTACGGGTCATCAGGGCATCCACCTCCGGCCCGAGCGAGGGCAGTCGCCACAGGCCGATCCGTTTGCCGCGCAGGCCGGTGGAGCGCGTCAGCTCGTCGGGGAGGCCGATGGGACCGCCCTGGTGCGAGGTGGCGCTACCGCTGAGCACCGCGAGGGTGAGCGCGGTGTCGATCACGTTGCGTGCCATGGGTCCCGCGGTGTCCTGCTCGGCGGAGATCGGGACCACTCCGGCTTGGCTGACGAGGCCGAGGCTGGGTTTGTGGCCGACCACCCCGTTCATCCCGGCCGGGCACACGATGGAGCCATCCGTCTCGGTACCGATCGCCACCTGCGCCAACGACGCGGCGAGCGCGGCGGCCGAACCGGAGGAGGACCCGCACGGATTCCGGTCCAGTACGTAGGGGTTGTTGGTCTGCCCGCCCACGGCCGACCACCCTGATGTCGGTTTCGCCGCACGGAAGTTCGCCCACTCGGACAGGTTGGTCTTGCCGAGGATCACGGCCCCCGCGTCCCGCAGTCGGGTCACCAGGGCGGCGTCGCCGTCCGGCGGGCTGCCGGCCAATGCCAGCGACCCGGCCGTCGTGGGCGTGTCGCGGGTGTTCACGTTGTCCTTGAGCAGGACGGGTATGCCGTCGAGCGGGCCACGAGTGCTGCCGTCCCGATGCCTGGCGTCGCTGGCGGCCGCCTGGCGCAGAGCCGTCGGGTCGGTCCGCAGCACTGCGTTGATCTTGGGGTCGATGGTCTTGATCCGCCTCAGGTAGGCAGTGGTCAGTGCCGACGAGGTCAGCGAACCGTCCGCCATGCGCGCCTGTAACTGCGGGATCGTCACCGTGTCGAGATCGATGCCCGGTTTCGGGCGCAGACCGGCCGGCGGTGGGTTGCCGACACCGGTTTCAGCGGCTTCCGCGCGCGGATTCGGTGCCCCTGCGCAAAGGGAGCCCGCGACCAGGGCGGCGACCAGCGTGGCCGTGCTCCTCTTCCTCATCCTCATGAGGGTCAGCGGACTATAGGCCGGCGGCCCGGGACAAGGGCCTTTCGCGCCGCTGTCCCTGGAGCCGACACCGTGACAACAGCAGCCCTCACCGTCTGGGAGGACTTCGACGTACCCGCGTCCGCCCGGCGGTCAGGTCACCCTCCACGTCATGCTGTGACGGACCCTGACAGTGCCGTGGCGCCGACGCACGCGTCCCGCAAATCTCGCGAATATCAGGCGAAATTTCCTCTTGTTCCGAATTAGGTGGTTGCGTGTATCGTCCCCAGAAGCAGTTCCCGCACGCGATGGAACGGGGAGACATGATGAAGAAGATCATCGCGATAGCGTTCGTCACCGCACTGTTCAGCGCCGGAGGCGCCGGCATCACCTCCGCGGCCACCGCGTCGCCGGGGCCCCCGCCGGGCCGTGACACCGTCACCACGACGTTCCACTGTCCCGCCCCGCGCGGCACCTTCACGATCACGGCGGACCCGTGGGTGATGGGCCAGTACGAGTGGCATTACGGCAAGCACGGCTGCACGTACACCTCGTAGTCACCGGTCACCCATGGTCACCCGGATGCCGCCGACGGAGCGGAACAGCACGCGGATCTCTTCCGGCACCGGAACCGGCCAGGAATCCATCCGGGCGTCGTCGATCCCGGGTTCCAGCTCCACCAACCCACCGGAGACGTCAGGCAGTTGGCGCAACCACGCCACCACCGTGTCGATGTCCGTCATCGCAGGTCCCCCTCCGTGCCACGGCAGGACTCTAGGTGAGGGAAGAACCGTGAAGGTGAGGGAAACGAGGCTGGGCTGACGGCGGCTCAGGCGACGGTGACGATCACCTTGCCGCGGGTGTGACCCTCCCGGTTGAGCCGTTGGGCGTCCGCGGCCTGCTCAAGTGGGAACGTGGCGGCCACTTCCACACGCAGCGCCCCGCGCTCCGCGAGGGCGGTGAGCGCCTCAAGGTCCTCGGCATCCGGCCGCACGAACACATACCGGCCTCCGAGGCCGAGCACGGCGCCGTCCGCGATGGAGGCCAGGCGGCCCGTCCCGGTGAGCAGACCGGGGGAGATCTTCAGCGCCTCTCCGCCGACGAGGTCGAGGACGGCATCCACACCCCGCGGCGCGAGTTCGCGGACACGGTCGGCGAGGCCCTCGCCGTACGCAACCGGCTCGGCGCCGAGCCCGCGCAGGTAGTCGTGGTTGCGCTCACCGGCCGTGCCGATGACGCGGGCGCCGAGTGCTGCGGCGATCTGTACGGCCAGCGAGCCGACACCGCCCGCCGCCGCGTGCACCAGCACGGTGTCACCGCTGCCCACGTTCAGGGCGCGGGTGAGTGACTGGTACGCGGTGAGGCCGGCCAGCGGGAGGCCGGCGGCTTCCTCGAAGGTGAGGTTCGCGGGCTTGCGGGCGAGCGTACGGATCGGGGCGGCGACGTACTCGGCGAAGGTGCCGCGGGAGACGAAGTCCTCACGGACGTAGCCGATCACTTCGTCGCCCGGGGCGAACTCGGCGACGCCGACGCCGGTTTCCTCGACCACGCCGGCGACGTCCCAGCCGGGGATGACGGGGAACACCGCGTCCATGACGCCGTCCAGGTATCCGGCCTGGATCTTCCAGTCGACCGGGTTGACGGAGGCGGCCTTCACGCGGACGAGTACGGCGTCCGCGCCGAGCTTGGGGTTGGGGACATCGCGGTACTCCAGGACGTCCGGTCCGTCATAGGTGCGGTAGGTGATGGCCTTCATGGTGGTGCTCCTTGGTTCTTTTTGGGGGGCGGTGCAGTGGCGGGCGGGCTGCCGTGGGGGCGCCGGCTGCTGCCGCTTCAGCGCGAGAAGGATCCGGGAAGTAGGTGCTTGATGCAGCCAAGCGATACTTGACGGTAAACCTCAATGGTTGATGATGTCAAACATTGAGTTTCACCTACACTGGAGCCATGCCAGCCATCCCCGCGCCGCACGCCAGCCCCTCGACCCCACAGGGCGCCGTCCCCGCCCCCGACGCGCTCATGGAGCGCCTGGCGCGCGCCGCTGCCAGCTACTACCGCGACCTGGCCGCGGCGGCCGCGACACACGGGCTCACCATGGCGCAGGCCAAGATGCTCATCCTGCTGAGGCAACCGACGCCCATGCGCGCCCTCGCGGGCCTGCTCGCCTGCGACGCGTCCAACATCACCGGGCTCGTCGACCGGCTGGAGTCACGGGGACTGGTCTCCCGACACCTCGACCCGGGCGATCGACGCATCAAGAACGTGGTCGCCACAGAAGAGGGCAGGGAGGCCGTCCGACTCGTCCGCGCCGACATGCGGGGCACCTCGGCGGCTTTCGCCCGTCTCGACGACGAGGGCCGCCGCAGCCTTTACGAGCTGCTGGGACGCCTCCACCCCGACGAGACGGCCTGACCGGCGGCGAGGCGACAGGGCGGCACGCCTCGGCAGCTCCGGAGGCCCGTCGCCCCGGAAGCCCGCCCCTCCCCCCGGAAGCCGTTCCGGCGGCGCGGCCCGCAGACCACCGGCGGAGCCCCCTCGCCGTCGACCACCTGGGCGGGTGCTGGAACGGGCTCGCTCCAGTCAGTTGGCGCCCAGGTCGTCCGACCGGACAAGCCTGTTGTCAGCGGATGGCTTCTCAAGTCAGATTCAGCCCCCCGTCAAGCACGATGACCTCGCCGGTGAGATAGGTGCTGGCGATCACCGACGCCACCAGGTCGGCCACGTCGGCGGGCTGGGCCGGGCGGCGCATGGGCGCGCGATCCCGCCACAGTTCGTGCGCCTGCGCCCAGTCCTTCGTCATCGGCGTGTCCACCAGCCCCGGTGCCACCGCGTTGACCCGCACCTCGGGCCCGAGCGCGGCCGCGAGCAGCCGGGTCACGTGATTCAGCGCGGCCTTGCTCGCCGCGTACGGCACCGACGAG
Organism: Streptomyces sp. NPDC050636; assembly: GCF_040654775.1. Classification (NCBI taxonomy): domain Bacteria; kingdom Bacillati; phylum Actinomycetota; class Actinomycetes; order Kitasatosporales; family Streptomycetaceae; genus Streptomyces; species Streptomyces sp. NPDC050636. The sequence continues at coordinate 19,136 of NZ_JBFAIP010000076.1, read as the reverse complement.
CCCTTGGGGCGCACCCCGGCGTGGCTGGTGACGTTCACGATGCTGCCGCCCGCGGGGGATTGGCGCAGTGCCGGAAGTGCCGCCGTGCAGAGCACCCATGGCGCGATCAGGTTGACCTCCAGCAGCTGCCGCCAGTCCGCGGGTGTCGCCGCGGCCAGGTCGTCGTGCGGGATCGGCCAGCTGATGCCCGCGTTGTTCACCAGCACGTCGAGCCGCCCGTACCGGCCGAGCGCCGCCTCGACCAGCCCCCGGGCCTCCTCCTCCACCGCCAGATCCGCCCGCAGGTACGCCCCGCCGAGCTCCGCCGCCAGCGCCTCCCCAGCCTCCGCACTGCGCCGCGAGTGCACGACGACCCGCATCCCGTCCGCCGCCAGCCTCCGCGCGACGGCCTCCCCGATCCCCGACGTGGACCCGCTGACCAGGGCGACGGGCCGATCCGCGTGTTCAAGCCTCATGCCGACGGATCCTGCCACGGCCTTCAGCAGACCGAGCACCGGCGGCACCAGCCACCTCCACGAGCGACGCGAGGCGGGCCGCCGCCGCTTAGGAGTGGCGGCAGCGCAGGGCGTCAGCGGTGGGCCAGTACGTTGACCACCTGGCCGTTGGGGTCGCGGACCAGGAACCTGCGCACTCCCCACTCCTCGTCCTGCAAGGGGTGGACGATCTCGGCACCGCTCCCCCGCACGGCCGCGTAGGCCGCGTCCACGTCGTCCACCTCCACACTCAGGTCGGGCGCGACCGGCGCGGTCTTGTCGCTCGTCATGAAGCTGACTTGCGCCGTCGGGTTCGACGGTGAGGCGAGCGTGATGATCCAGCCGTGGTTCATGACCTCCTCGAAGCCCAGGAGACCGTAGAAGTCGCAGCTCTCCCGCACGGCTTCCGACGGGATGTTGGGGACGACACGGCGGACGGACATGAGCGGCTCCGGTGCGGGATTGCGGGAATCGGGATTGCGGGATTGCGGGATTGCGGGATTGCGGGATTGCGGGATTGCGGGATTGCGGGATGAGGTTGGCCGGCTGCGGTCAGTTCGGGCGGGGTTCGCCGCGGTAGGTGCCGAAGGACCACTGGTTGCCCTCGGGGTCGGCGATGGCGAACTCCCGGCTGCCGTACGGCTGGTCCTCGATCTCGCGGACGACCTGCGTGCCCGCCTTGGTGAGCCGGGCGTACAGCTCGTCCACGTGGTCGGTGACGACGTACGCGCCGAAGGTGCCCGGCTTCAGGCACCAGTCGGCGGCGGGGTCGTAGGAGCCGAGCATCACGGCTCCGCCCTCGGGCCAGTCCAACTGAGCGTGGGCGACGCGGCCGCCGTCCTCGTACACGGCCGTGCGCAGGAAGCCGACCGTGCCGACGAGGAAGTCGATGAGGGCGGCGGCGTCGTGGGCCTGGAGAGTGGGCCAGACGTCGGGGGTGCGTGTCTGCGTGGGGGTGTTCTGTGTGTTCATGGGGTTCAGCCTGCGCCGTTGAGGTGGCCGCCGGCTTGGATATTCCGGCACTCTTCGGCCAGCCATGTGCTGGGGCTCGCGCCCGTGTACTGGCGGAAGTCGCGTACGAGGTGCGAGTGGTCGTAGTAGCCGCAGTCCGCCGCGACGCGGGCCAGGTCGGGGCGGGGGCCCACGGCGGTTGCGCGGACGATGGCGGCCTTGGCGTGCTCGAAGCGCATCAGGCGGGCCGCCTGCTTGGGGGTCACGCCGGTCTCCGCGCGGAAGAGCGTGCTCAGGCGGCGCTCGCTCAGCGCGACATGGGCCGAGAGGCCGCGCAGGGTGCCCGCGCCGCGGTGCCGGGCCAGCCACGTCCAGGCCTCGGTGACCTCGGGGCGTGGCGGTGGCCGGTCGTCGTGGGTCGCGAGCTGTTCCTTCAGGTACCCGGCAAGGGCGGCGAACCGCGCGTCCCACTCCGTCAACTCGACCAGCTGCTCGCGCAGTTCGGCCGCGCGTCGGCCGAGCACATCCGAGCCGGACGTGACCAGCTGTCCGGTCAGCTCGGCGGCCGGGAGTCCGAGGAGGGCGCGGGCGGCCAGCGGGTGCACGGCCAGCTGGATGCCGGACTCACGCTCGGGCTGTACGACATACGCGGGGCTCTGGTGCAGGCCGCCCACGACGATGTCCGTGCGGATGGCGTCGGGGCCCCTTGCCTGGGCCGAGGTGAGGCCGCTTGTGACGGGGCCGTCCAGGGAGAAGATCAGGGTGAGGTAGGGGGAGGGGAGGCCGCGGTGGAGGGGGCGCGCTGCCGCGTGGCCGGGCCGTTCAGCGTGGTAGCCGACCGCGGAGACCACGCCTCCCGGCGGGGGGCTGGTTCTCACGAACTCCTGCTTCGGGGCCACAGGGACAGTATGTGCGGCACTGCGTTTCGGGGCTTCCCGGCGCCCTAACGCCCCTCACTACGGCAAGCGCTGCTACCCAGGACCCCCTGCCTCATGCCCCTCACTCACCGTGACTTCGCTCATGGGAAATCCCAGGCCCGCCCGCTAACATGGCGCGCCGCCCCGCACGGGGCTGATCACCGTAGGACTTGCTCAGCAGGGATGGACAGACGTGAACGTACGCGGCAACGGCAAGCTTGCGGTCTTCGGCGCGGCGGGGGTGCTCACGGCCGCGGTGGTCGCGGGCAGTGCTCTGTGGCCGGGCAGTGACGCCTCCGCCGTGGGCGCGTCCTCGCGCTCCGTCGCCAAGGAGCTGAAGCACTGGCCCGCACCGGTAGCGAAGAAGCTCGGCAAGGTCATCGCCGAGAACGACCACAAGGGTGCGTATGCCGTCTTCGACGCGGACAACACCACCTACCGCAACGACCTCGAAGAGGCGCTTCTCCCCTTCCTTGAGATGAAGGGCGCATTGACCCGGGAGTCCATGGACCCCTCCCTGAAGGTCATCCCGTTCAAGGACACGGCCACCCACAAGGAGAGCCTCTACAGCTACTACAACCGGCTGTGCGAGGTCGACGACCAGGTCTGCTACCCGTGGGCCGCGCAGATCTTCTCCGGCTTCACCTTGAAGGAGCTGAAGACGTACGTCGATGAGCTGCTCGCGTACGGGAAGGCGATACCCGCCGAGTACTACGAGGACGGGAAGCTGACCAAGACAGAGGTCAAGGCGCCCGAGTTCTTCACCGGGATGCAGGAGTTGTACCGGATTCTGCGCTCGCACGGCATCGACGTGTATGTCGTCAGTGCGGCGAGCGAGGACCTGGTGCGGATGGTCCTGTCCGACCCCAAGTACGGCTACGACGTGAAGCCGGAGAACGTCATCGGCGTCTCCATGCTGCTCAAGGACCGGAAGACCGGCGACGTCACCAGCTCGCGCAAGGAGATCGCCGAGGGGCGCTTCGATCCGAAGGCGCAGAAGGCGCTCACCAAGCGGGAGCTGACGCCCAAGCTGTGGGCGCCGCTCACCTGGTACGAGGGCAAGCCGGCCGCCATCAACACGTACATCGACGAGTGGAAGAAGCCGGTCCTTGCCGCCGGCGACACCCCGAAGAGCGATGGGCCGATGCTGTTCCACTCCGCGGACGTGGCGCACGGCGGTGCACGGATCTGGGTGAACCGCAAGGAGAGCTACATGAAGGAACTCGACGCGATGAAGAAGGCCAATGCGAAGCGGCAGAAGGAGCTGGGGCAGCGGGTGACGGCCGACAAGAAGTGGCTGACCGTCACGCCCGAGCAGATTCGCTAGCGTCTGTCGGGTGGGTCGGTAACCGGTTCCCACTCGGGGCGTTTTGGGGTGCCCGAGGTCCTGCACCTCGGGGTGTCGACGTACTGCTGGCCGCTCGTCCGGGCACGCCGTCAGAGTCTTCCGATCATCTTGCATCGATCGATGAAGAGGGACCATGTCCGAGGCAGAAGGCGGAAAGGGCTGGATCGGCTACTGGCTGCACCCAGACGAACCGGCAGACCGCCCCTCGCCCGTCATCGAACTCGACACCGAATTCTCGTACAGGGCCATGGCGGGCAGCACCCTGGTCGAAGCATGCGCCGCTGACCAGGCCCAATATCATGACGAGCCCGATGAACGAATCGCGTTCTCTCTTCTGTGCACCCGGCTCACCGAACTCGGTCCGCCCCTCAGCGTGAACGACTACGACGCCCTCTACGAGCCTGAGTTCACACTGGATCAGAGGAACTCACCGAAGAACTCATCGAAGCCGAGCGCGCAAAAAGCGGTCTCATCTGAGACCGCGTTGGGATCTGCTGCTGCCAGCGCTTCGGACGAGTCCGAAAGGGGCTCTTCGTAGAGCCGAGGATGTGCATGCCCTCCACGCCGCACAACGCATCGGTCCGAGCGCACCACGACGCGCCAGGACCACACGCACCGCGACGCACGCGAGGCCTTCCTTGATTCGGTTGCTCGGTCTCTGCTGATCTTGGAAGGCCTCGCTCCGTCTCGCCTTCGCGCCACGCCGTGGACCCGGACACCGCGAGACGGCTCACCCAGGCCCATCTGCGAGAGCCAAAAAGAATTCGGACGGCGATGTCGAGAACCCGTGACTGGCTCCGTCCCAGCAGTGAACGCGACCACAATGGGTCGTACCAGCACCGAGGAGAAACACGATGGCCAAGTACTTGCTGCTCAAGCACTACCGCGGCGCTCCGGCTGCGGTCAACGACGTGCCCATGGACCAGTGGACGCCGGAGGAGATCTCGGCCCACGTGCAGTACATGCAGGACTTCGCGACCCGGCTGGAGGGGACCGGCGAGTTCGTCGACGGTCAGGCACTCGCCCCCGAGGGGACGTTCGTCCGGTACGACGGCGAGGGTCGCCCGCCGGTCACCGACGGCCCCTTCGCCGAGACCAAGGACCTCATCGCCGGCTGGATGGTGATCGACGTCGACAGCTACGAGCGCGCCGTCGAGCTGGCCGGGGAACTGTCGGCCGCCCCTGGGGCGGGCGGGAAGCCGATCCACGAGTGGCTGGAGCTGCGCCCGTTCCTGACCGCGCCGCCCACCATCACGGAGTGACGAGTGACCTCTGAGGTGAACGAGGCCCTGCTCCGGAGCCTCACGCCGAGCGTGCTCGGGATCCTCGTCCGCCGCGGAGCCGACTTCGCGGCGGCCGAGGACGCCGTGCAGGACGCGCTGGTCGAGGCGGTCCGCGTCTGGCCGGCCGATCAGCCGCGGGACCCGAAGGGCTGGCTGGTCACCGTGGCCTGGCGCAAGTTCCTCGACGCGACCCGGGCGGACGCCGCCCGCCGCCGGCGCGAGGACCTCGTGGACGAACAACCCGCCCCCGGGCCCACACCTTCCGCGGACGACACGCTCCAGCTCTACTTCCTGTGCGCCCACCCGTCACTGACGCCGTCGTCCGCGGTCGCGCTCACGCTGCGCGCCGTCGGCGGGCTGACCACCCGCCAGATCGCCCAGGCCTACCTGGTGCCCGAGGCGACCATGGCGCAGCGCATCAGCCGGGCCAAGCGCACCGTGTCCGGCGTCCGCTTCGACCAGCCCGGCGACGTCGCCACCGTGCTGCGCGTCCTCTACCTGGTCTTCAACGAGGGCTACTCCGGCGACGTCGACCTCGCCGCCGAGGCCATCCGGCTCACCCGGCAGCTCGCGGCCGCGATCGACCACCCCGAGGTGGCGGGGCTGCTCGCCCTCATGCTGCTCCACCACGCCCGGCGCGCCGCCCGGACCGCGCCCGACGGCGGCCTGGTGCCGCTCGCCGAGCAGGACCGCGGCCGGTGGGACACCGAGTCGATCGCCGAGGGCGTCGAGATCCTGCAGGCGGCCCTCGCCCGCGACCGGCTGGGCGAGTTCCAGGCCCAGGCCGCCATCGCGGCACTCCACGCTGACGCGCCCACCGCCGAGGAAACTGACTGGGTGCAGATCGTCGAGTGGTACGACGAGCTCGCGCTCCTGACCGACAGCCCGGTCGTCCGGCTCAACCGCGCGGTGGCCGTCGGCGAGGCCGACGGACCGCGCGCCGGCCTGGCGGCACTCGCGGCGCTGGACGAATCCCTGCCCCGCCACGCCGCGGTGGCGGCGTACCTCCACGAGCGCGACGGCGACCTGGCGACGGCGGCACGGCTGTACGCCGAGGCGGCCCAAAAGGCACCCAACCTCGCCGAGCGCGACCACCTGACGCGCCAGGCCGCCCGGCTCAACGCCCGCCGGTGGCGCTGACGGGTCGCGCTCGATTTCCCCGCAGCACTTGGAGCGGCCCCGTGGCCAGAGCGGTCGCCTCAACATCTTCGACGGTTCGGCGGCCGATGTTCACACTGCGTTATTTCGATGCGGCCTCGTCGACGATCTTGACCTCTCGCGCCTTCTCCGAATAGTTCTCCAGGTCGAACGATCCGTAGCCGGGTTTGCCCGCCCGTTGATACGTGCAGTACACGACCCCGGTGCTGGTCGGCAGTGCACCGGTGAGCTTGAACGCGGCAGGCGCGGCCCCCTCGGAGAAGAGCCGCTTGCCGTTGCCGAGCACCACCGGCTCGATCAGCAGCCGGTACTCGTCGACAAGATCGTGCTGCTGCAGGGTCTCGATCAGGTTGCTGCTGCCCTGGACGTTGATCTCGCCGCCGGAGCGCTGCTTGAGCTCGGCGACGGCCTCGGCGATGTCACCTTGGAGCAGGTGCGAGTTGTTCCACTCCACCTTGTCCAGGGTTCGCGAGGCCACGTACTTGGGCATGTCGTTGAGCTTCGTGGCCACCGGGTCGTTCTCGTCGGTGATGTGCGGCCAGTGGGCGGCGAAGATCTCGTAGGTCTTGCGCCCCAGCAGCAGGGACTCCATCCCGGCGAACTGCTCGACCATGATGGGGCCCATGTCCTCGCCGAAGTAAGGGACCGACCAGCCACCGTGCTCGAAGCCGCCCTCGTGGTCCTCGTTCGGTCCACCGGGGGCCTGCATGACACCGTCCAGGGACACGAAAGCCGATACGACCAGCTTGCTCATCTTCTTCTCCTGTCGAGGAGGTGGTGGAAGGCGTACACCTGGTCAGACTCGGCCGGCGCGGCAAACTCATCGCTCCCAGATCAGCGTCTCACGGCCTCGTCGGCGGGGCATGCGTGAGGAGGAGCCACGAGGGGTGTCACGCAGTGTGACGAAGACGACCGAGCAAGCATGCGCACCGTATGTGCTGAGCGCCGGCGGCTCCTGCCGGGGCCTCAGGCGAGAGGGTCTGCTGCCAGCCAGGCGGCGATCGCCTGGGCGATGGGCTGGTCGGTGTCGAGCTGGATGAAGCCGAACTGGCCGCCCTGGTTGCATTCGAGGAACCACCAGGTCCCGTTGCGGTCCTCGGCGAAGTCGAATGCTCCGTAGGCGAGTTGAGTGGAGGTCATATACGCGTCCACCGACCGGCGGACGAGGTCGGGGACCTCGGCGGGCTTCCAGGAGCCGTTCTCCGTGAAGCGGCTGTCCACCTCGTCGGGGTCGGCTTCCTTACGGGCGGCGAAGAGGCGGCCGCCGACACAGGTCAGCCGGATGTCGGCCTGCTTGCGGACGTGCTGCTGGAGCAGGGTCGGGCCGGCCGCGACCGCGCTGAAGTCCGTGTCGGGGCTGATCCGGGTGGTGGGAAGCACCATCGGGGGGTCACCGGGGTGCTTCCCGGAGACCGACTTGACCACGAGGTCCTGGTACGTGGCGGCGAACTGCCGCGCGACGGCGGGGAACGTGGTGATCAGCGTGGCGGGCACGGTGAAGCCGCTCTGCTGGGCGATATGGAGCTGCCAGGGCTTGTAGCGGGCCTGTCCGGCCGCCGCGGGGTGGTTCATCCAGCGAGCCCGGGTAGAGGTGAGGATGCCGTAGAGCGCCTGCTCGGACTCCGTGGTGAGCCAGGTCGACCGCTCCTCTGCGTGGGCACCCGGTGTGCCGGGCCGGCGGACCCACACCGAACGCAGCCTGCTCAGGCTCACCATGCGTTCGTCCGTCTTGAGGTAGCCGTGGAAGCCGTTGCTGACGTAGTCCGCGGAGAGGTCGACCCTTCCGGGCAGGTCGGCTGGGTCGAGGCGGACGAGCGGGACACCGAGGTCGTGCAGGATGGCGACGACCATGTCCGCGGTCAGGTCTTCCTCGCAGCTGAGCACCAGAACGGTCATCGGCGTTCAGTCGTCGAAGTGGGTCTTGGAGCCGGCGGTGGAAGCGGTGGTGCCGGTGGCCAGCAGGACCGCCCGGCTGCTGGTGGCCGCGCGCCCGTCGGGCAGGACATTGAGTTGACGCGTGGCGTCGTACGTGTACGGAGTGGCGGCCGCCGACTTCACCGCCGGACGGGCGTAGCTCAACGCAAACGGTCGCATACCTTCTCCTTCAAGACCCCGTGTTCCGCCCCCATGCCACGCTCAGGGACAGGGCATTTCACCGAATAACTCTGCACTGATGACGCAACTGTTCGGTCAATAGTTGCCGCCTTTGCTCGTTTCCCACGATCCACTTGACGGACTTGGCAACAGAACGTATTTGCGGACCGATGCGTATCGCCTGAGCGTGAGAGCAGCGCTACGCCGCGTATTCCCTTCCCGTTACGGCGCGATGGGGCGCACAGCAGGTTCACCGGCGCCTTCCGAGGAGGGCGTACACGCGGGCGCACTTATCGCCACGCTCATGCTCTGTTGTGTGAACACCACGCAGAGCGAGTGCCGACGCGAGGTGCGGCTGCTGGTGGTTTCGGCATGGCGCGCACGGTTTTCGCAGGTTGCATCAGATTCCCGTGGGGCGCAGCGGTTCGGAAGTCCTGGAGATCGCCCCCATGACGCCATCTCACAAAGGTGATCACGGATCGGAGCCGCGGCCTCCCACCACCCGTCGGTCAAGTCGCCCCTCCCCACGGCGGATCGACGACTCAGATGCTTTCCCCGTCCCGTTCCAGGGCGAGGAACGCGCCGACGGTCTGGACGAAGTAAAGGGGGGCGTCGAGCCATGGGGAGTGGCCTCCCCCCGGCTGAACGGTCAATTCCGCATGGGGGAACAGCTTCGCAATGGCAGTGGCGATGCCCGGACCCGAACCGCTGTCCAGCTCACCGGCCAGGATCAGCACCGGTGCGATCAACGCGGCGATGGCGGCGCGAGTGGCAGCGGGTTCGAAGGCGCCGGAAGACGCGTAGATCTCGGTGGCCCTCGCGTTGGTCTGCTCGGCGCCGAGGTGTCGGCGCAGGGCCTCGACGTCGGCGACTTGCCGATCGCAGCGGTAGGTGGCCGAGTCGGCAGGGGCGCCGGAGTCACCAGTGCCACGCAGATCGAGCATCAGGAGCTTGCGTTGCCTCGACAGCCCGCCGAGGTTGCCCAGATACATGGAGGCACGCATGGGCCCACCGGGCAGGCAGAGCAGCGGCTCGCCCTCACCCACCACGTGAAATGCCAGTTCAGTTCCATCGGGAGCGGAGAAGGTAGGCGTGGCCGCATTCCGATGACCGCGAGACGATCACAGCAAGCGGTTTTCGCCCACGCCCCAAGATCGCCCGGACAAACTCCTGAGCGGTTTTCCTTCTTGGCTGACTGTCGCGGCTGACTGTCGCCAACGGGGTGATTCGCCCGCGATTACCCTATACCTGAGGTGTCTGTAATCTCTGCTGCCCCAAAGAATCTTGAGACCGGAAAGGCGCTGGCCAAGGCAGCTATTCGCCTCGACTCCGTCTCCGTATACAAACTTTTGGGGCATGAGACATCGCATCCTGGATAGCGATGCGCTCAGAGCGCGCGGCCCCCGAGGCCTGGATCCTGTGCCGTTCCCGGGCTGCCGCGCCAGGGCATGATTCCCCACGGCTGAAGGGATCCCCATCATCGTGCAACCGGCCCAAGAGTTCGGCGACAACCCTGTCGAAGTACGCGAAACCGGGCACTACACGGAGGAGTACGTCCCCAGCTTTGTCGAGAAATGGGACTCGCTCATAGATTGGGAGAAGAGGGCGGAGAGCGAAGGTAATTTCTTCATCGACCTGCTCCGCAAGTGGGGAGTGAGGAGTGTGCTCGACGTCGCGACGGGCACCGGATTTCACTCCGTACGGCTGCTCGCCGCCGGGTTTGAAACCGTCAGCGCGGACGGCAGCGCGGACATGCTGGCGAGGGCCTTCGAGAACGGCACAAAGCAGGGAGGCCACATCCTGCGGGTCGTGCAGGCGGACTGGCGGTGGCTCAACAGAGACGTCCACGGGGAGTACGACGCCATCGTCTGCCTGGGCAACTCCTTCACGCATCTCTTTTCGGAGCGTGACCGGCGCAAGGCACTGGCTGAGTTCTACGCGATGCTCAAGCACGACGGAATTCTCGTACTGGACCAGCGCAATTACGATGCGATCCTGGACGACGGGTTCACGAGCAAGCACAGGTACTACTACTGCGGTGAGGATGTCATCGTGGAGCCGGAGTATGTCGACGAGGGCCTGTGCCGTATGCGGTACAGCTTCCCGGACAACTCCACGTACCACCTCAACATGTTCCCACTGCGGAAGGACTACACCCGACGGCTGATGACCGACGTGGGTTTCCAGCGCATCGAAACCTATGGCGACTTCCAGCACACCTACCGGGGTGAGCAGCCGGACTTCTTCGTGCATGTGGCGGAGAAGGAGTACCGGATGGAGGACGAGGCGCAGTACAAAGGCGCGGTCGGCACCGCCCGCAGCTACTACAACTCGCCCGACGCCGACACCTTCTATGCCACGGTGTGGGGCGGCGAGGACATTCACATCGGCCTCTACGAAAGCCCCGTGGAGCCCATCGCGGACGCCAGCCGGCGCACCGTCGAGCGGATGGCGTCGAAGCTGGAACTGACCCGCGATTCCGTGGTGCTCGATCTCGGTTCCGGATTCGGTGGCTCGGCGCGGTACCTGGCAGAGACCTACGGCTGCCGGGTCCTCGCACTCAATCTCAGCGAGGTGGAGAACCAGCGCCACAAAGAGCTGAACTCGGCCCGTGCGCTCACCGACAGGATCGAGGTCGTGGACGGGTCCTTCGAGGACATCCCGTACCCGGACGACCAGGTCGATGTCATCTGGTCCCAGGACGCCTTCCTGCACAGCGGGAACCGGGTCCAGGTCCTTGAGGAGATCGCGCGGGTACTGCGGCCCGGCGGCCATCTCATCTTCACCGACCCGATGGCGGCGGCGGACGGCGGCTCCACCGACGTGCTGCAGCCGATTCTCGACCGGATCCATCTGGACGACATGGGTTCGCCCGGCTTCTACACACGCGAGCTGAACCGGCTCGGGTTCACCGCCGTCGACGGTGGCTTCGAAGAGCACCGCGAGCAGCTGGTGAACCACTACACGCGGGTCCTTGAGGAGACCAAGCGCCAAGAGGCCGAAGGGCTGGCCAGAAAGATCAGCCACGACTACCTCGCCCAGATGAAGAAAGGGCTCAGCCACTGGATCGACGGTGGCCGCGAGAAGCACCTCACCTGGGGAATCTTCCACTTCAGGCACGGCGCCGACGACTGAGCAACCTGCCACCGGCCACCAGGCCGTCGCCGATGCCGGGAACGGTGTCGGCGACGGGCCACCGGCGAGGATCCTGCGAGGAGTTGCCGGCGGCGGGCGTTGAGCGTGGCGCGGGCGCGGTCGGCCCCACCCAGTACCTCCCCGATGCGCCCCAGGACGGACGTACGGACGGACCGTGGCGTCGCCGATGTCGAGACCCGCGACGACCTCGGTGACGGCCTGGAGCGCGTCGGCCGGCTCGCCGAGCCGGGTGCTGACCGGTGCCTGTGCGCCCGCCTGAACACGGCGCCGCCCGGGCGAGACACGGCTCACCCGGGCGGACGGAGCATCTGAGGCCAGTGGCTCAGACAGGAGGCAGCAGACCGCCGGCTCAGGCAGACCACCGGCTCAGGCAGGCGGCAGCTTTCCGCGGCCGAAGAGCTTGCGCTCGTCATGCAGGGCGAACGGTGTGGTCCTGAGGTCGGCGATCTGGATGCCGAAGATCTTCAGTTGCAGCATCAGCTCGGTCTTCAGGTCGTATCCCGCGCTGAGCGCCCACGCCGGGGCGCCGCCGCCGGTGGCTGCTGCGGCCCGTCCGATGAGGTGGACGGAGAGATCGCCGCCGACGCCTGCCGTGTCGTAGAGGAACACCTGGGCGTGCGCCCCGATGCTGGCCGTCGCGGAGGCCGCGCCCTCCACCCGGGGCGCTGCGCCCTTGGTCTGCTGGTGCGCCGTGTGCAGGGGCTGCCATCCGTGCCCGCGGTCGTACCGCGCACCGACGGCGAACGAACCGGAGGTGCGCTGGTCGGCGTCGAGCACGATGCGCCCACCGGCGGTGAAGCGGTAGGTGAAGGTGACCTCGGTGCTGACCACGACCGGGACGGGGCCCACCCAGAAGACGTGCCTGCCAGTGACCGCCGCCAGCGGCACCGCGACCTGCCCGGTGTCGGCGGTGCCGCGCACCTTGCCGTGCACCTGCCAGTCATAGGCGTAGGAGCCGCCGAGACCGATGGCCGCGCGCTGCGGCAGCAGGTTCAGCCCACCCCGCTTCTCGTACTGGAAGATCAGCTCGGGCCGGAACGTCACGTCACCGGACAGCCGGGCCGGCGACTTGCCGGTCGCCTCCACGCCCTTCGGCAGCGGCACATTGACCTCGAGCCGCAGGGTGGTGAGCGTCTTCGCCGCATCGGGCGGCAGCACATCGCCGCGCGGGGAGGCATCGGCCGCGCGGGCGCCGGGGCGGGTGAGCTCGGTGCGCGCCGCCCCGGAGGCGGAAGCCGACGGGCTGGGCGAGCCCCCGGTCGGCGTGTCCGGGCCGGCACCGCCGGTGGGAGCACCGGCATCGGCACCGGCGTCGCCGGACGGCGGGCTCGCGCTGCCGGACGGCGCCGGGGCGCCGCTGTCCGGGTCGCGTCCGGCGGGCGGATGCTGCACGGTGACGCCGGAAGAGAGCGGCTTGACGGTGAGTTCACCGGCCCGCAACGCCGCCCGCTGGTCCACCTTCTGATCGCCGAGCAGCTCCGAGAGTGTCGCGGGAACCGTGGTCACCCGGACCTCGCCGCCACGGGACCCGGTGACCTTGCCCACCTTGAACAACGCCCCCGTCGGGGCGTGCCGGTTGGGCGCGGCGGCAACGACGTCCCCCGTGCGCACGGTCTTGCCGGCAGACGGTTTCAACACCGCCTGCCTGTTGCGGGTGTCGTACGACGAAAGCCGCACGGGGACCGAACGGCCGGAACCGGCGGGTGCGTGGGAGGGTTGGGCGACGACGGCGCCGCCCTCCGGACCGGAGGACCCGGCGCTGCCGTCCGGCACACTGTCCGGGTCCGCGGACCCGGCGGCCCGTATCCCGGCCGGGGGCGCGCCGGAGTCCCCGGAGTCCGAGAGCAGGGCGTGGGTGCCGAGGGCGGCGGGGACGAGTACGCCGACCGCGACGGCGGGCACCGCGATACGGCGCCAGGAAACGGCCATGGAATTCCTTGATGGTGTGGGGGTGACCAGGGGATTGCAGGGGCCGGGTACCGAACGACGGACGGATCCACACGACGGCGGAAGAGTCGTCCAACATCGAACATCTGTAGGGGTTCGGGCGGCTTGCTCGTAGCATGGCGACGAATGATCGTTTTCGCCATGGGGAAAGACACCGAGTCAGGAGGGGATGGGTGGAGACTTCCACAACCGTGCCGGAGGCCGTCGCCGCGTTGCACGCCGGAATCCACACCCTCACCGACGAGGTCGTCCACGCCCTCCGCGACCAACTCCCTTCCTACGCGGCGGTGTCGGCCGACGAGCTCCGGCCGCGGGTGAGGGCGTCCCTGCGGAACGGGCTGGCGCTGGTGCGGCGCTGGTCCGACGAGAAGCGCCGCCGGTCACCGGTGGGATCCGGGCGCACCGGCGGCCCGGCGTACGACATCCCCACCACACATCTCGACGAGGTGACGGCCATGGCCCGCTCACTGCCCGTCGAAGACATCATCACTGCGTACCGGATCGGCACGGACATCGTCTGGCGGCGGTTCGGCGAGGAGATCGCGGCTCGACACGGCACCGCCGAGGACCTGCTGCCGATCGCCGAGACACTCCGCATCTGGGCCGACGCCAACACCCTGCACATCGTCCGCAGTTGCCGGACCGGCGGCCGGGGAGGCACGGTGGCGGACCGCCGGCGGACGGCGCTGGTCCGCGCGCTGCTGTTCGGCGAGACGGATGCCGTGGAGGCGAACGACGCATACGAGCGGAGCACCGCCCTACGGCTCCCCTTCCGGGCACGGCTGCCCGGCGCGCCCGACCCCGGTGGCCCAAGCCGCACCCCCGACCCCGCCCAGGCCTCGCACGTCCCCGACCACACCCACACCCACACCCACAGCGGCAGCTCCGGTAACGGTGTCCGCGACTCCGGTGACGGTGTCCTCGCCCGCACCGTCGATCTGCTGCGCCCCTGGCTCGCCCTGGATACCGCGGGAAAGCCCCTGGTCACGATCGTGGACGGGGATGCGGCCGGGCTGCTGGCCGGCCGACCGGGCGGGCTGTGCCGCGGGCTGGTCGTGGGACTGGGTGCCCCGGCGCCCGCGTCCGGACTCGCCACGGAATTCACCAGAGCCACCCAGGCACTCCGCGCCGCCGTCGGCTGCGGGCTCGTCGGGGCGTTCACCCGCGAGGAACTGGGTCTGCGGGCCACGGTGGTGGCGATGCCGGCCGTGGGTGAGCAACTGGTGCGACTGCGCCTGGCACCGCTGGCCGAACGGGGCGAGGACGGCGCCCAGTTGGAGGACGCGGCGGCCGCCTACCTACGACAGGGGCTGCGCCTGGAGGCCGCCGCGCGGACCCTCTACGTGCACCCCAACACCCTGCGCAACCGGCTCCGGCGCTTCGAGGAGATCACCGGCACCAGTCTGCGCGACCCGGCCGACCTCGCCGAGATCTGGTGGGCACTGACGCATCGCCAGGTGCACGGCGGCAGCCCAGCGAGCTGACGCGCACTCCACTCCCCCGTCCACACGGCACTCGTGACGCTCCGTGGCACGGGCACGCGCTACCTCAGATCAGCCAGCCTCGCGTCCGGTTGGCAGATCATCCAGGGCAGCAACCCACATGCGACGTTGGGGACGAAAGCGCGTACCGGGCATGCGGGGAGCGGACCGGGAATAGGATTCTCGCCGGTCCTGATGCTGAGGTGGGAGAGGCTACGTATGGCACGCACGGCGCTACCGACACCTGCTGATGTGTGGATGCTGGTGCGAGAACACCCGGCTCCCCTGCGGCGCTCGACCAACGAACTGGCCGACGCGCTCAAGGCGCGCCACGGTTCCCGATTTGCCGTCTGGCACACCGATGAGCTTGTCCTTGGCGTCCGCGACGGGCGGTTGGTCCTGCAGACCCTGGGCGGCGCGGATGTTCCCGCCCCGAAGGTGGTGTGCGTGCGTCAGATGCCCGGTTCGATGCGCCACGACCGTGAGGTGACCCTCCTGCGGCATCTGGAGCGTATGGGCGCCACGCTCCTCAACCCGCTGGACGCACAGCTCGTGTGCCGGAACAAGATCTGGCAGCTGCAGGAACTGGCCCTGGCCGGACTGCCGGTGCCTGACACACTCTCGTACGCCACCGCTCCCCTGGAAGGCGTCGTACGGACCCCCCACCTCGACGCACCGTGCGTGGTCAAACCCGTCAACGGCTACAAGGGCATGCAGGTGTTCCTCGCCCCCGACACACGCCTGCTGCACGATGTGGCAGGCGCCCTCGCGCAGGAAACACCGCACCTCTTCCAGCAGTACGTGGACCGCTCGCACGGCCGCGACCTGCGCGTGATCGTGATCGACGGCGAACCCGTGGCCGCCGCGGTGCGCACCTCCCACAACGGCGCCCTGGCCTCGAACCTCGCCCGGGGCGGCTCCGCCACACTGTGCCTGGGCCGCTATCCGCAGGCAGAGGCCCTGGCCGTCGCGGCCGCCCGCGCAGTGGGACTTGCCATCGCCGGCGTGGATCTCCTGTTCGCCTCCGCAGACACCTACACCATCTGCGAGGTCAACTCCGCCCCCGGATGGCGCCCGGAGATGACGGCGGTGGTTCCCGCCATCACCGAGTGCATCACCCGCCGCCTGGACGCACCGGCGGAGTGCGGCGGCAAATAGGGGGTCGAAGGCGGTCGAAGCGCTTGTCGTGCGACGTGCCCGGTCGCGTCCTCACCGCAGAAGACATCCGCGTCCGGCCTCGGCTGTACGCGACGGTCGGCTCGGCTCAGTTCACCGTCTGGTCGCCGTCGGGCAGATCCTCGACCGTCACCTTTCCCCGCGGCTCCCCGAGTTCGTCCGCCACTACCCTGGCCAGGCCGTCCGGGTCGGGCTCGGCGGGTACGGGAACCTGCTCGCCCTCCCTGTAACTCTCAATCGCCTTGGTGAAGTAGCTCGGATCCCAAGCACCGACGGCGCCCCTGACCTCCACCGCGCTTACCGCCCGCGCCCCGGTCCGCTGCTTGACCGCGGCCAGGATCCGATCCGACCGGTACTCCCCCGGCACCTGAAACAGGCTGGCGTGCGCGCCCACTTTCCCGCCGTCCCGGAGGCGGACGGTCACCGTCAGACAGCTGGTCACGCTCGGGTAAGTGATGGTCCCACCAGGCTCGACCTCGCCGACCTGCCCCTCGGTGATCCTGATGTTCGCGGTCGCGGGTGTGACAGGCCCCGGCGTACGGGCCGGGGGCGTCACCGGTCCCTGGAGCGAACCGCTCGCGACCGCCGGCTGAGCCTGGGCCACGACCACGCAGTTGGCACCCAGGCAAAGGGCCAGCAGCGCTGTGACGGGGAACAACACCGTGCCGTTTGCTCGCATCCACCAGATCCGCCGTATCGGCGCCACATACGTTTTCGCCTCGATGGTGCGGCTTCCTTTCATCCTGCTTCCGACTCGGAGCGGCAAGCGAAGAGCGCAGCCCGCGAGGTTGGCCGCTGGGGTGGGACGTCCTGCCGTTCCCGCAGCCGGAAGTGGTGGAGATCTCAGGCGAGTTCTGATCGCGCCTGCGTGCGGCCGGCACACCTTGATGCAAAGTCGAGGGCGAGGAAAGCGAAGGGACTAGTTCAATGAGTGTGAGAAGGAAGCCCCTTCATGGCCTCGCCGTGGTCAACGATAACAGTCAGGCGGGGATCAGTTCGCGCAGATTTTCGGGCGTGAGGATCCGGGAGTCCGGGTGCAGTCCCTCCGGGCGTCCCATGCCTATGTACGTGACCGGGCGGTCCGGGAGGCTCTCGCCGTCCCACAGCGTCACGGCCGTGGCGCCGCCGGCCATCAGGTCGACGAGGTACCGGACCGTCAGGTAGTCGCGCTCGACGATGCCGCGCAGGGCGGCGTCGAACTGCCGCGCCGCGACGCCGCCGTCCCCGGCGGGTCCTGTGGGGCAGGGGAGGCGGTGGGTGTGACGGATAATCAGTGATTCGAGACTCTGCCCCATTCCGGCATGATCCCAGAACCGCATGGGCCGGCGCATACGGGTTTCAGGCGGCGGTCCCGGTGCCGTTCACGAGGGGTGCTGGACCTGAGTAGCTGTGTGCACGGCCGTTGAAGCTCCCACGCTCCGGGAACGGGTCGAGCCGGGCGGCAGACCGAGTAGGCCTCGGACGGCCCTGTCGGCGATTTCGACGTCGTAGGGAGCGTGTCCGGCGAGCTGGATCCCGACCGCCTCTACGATGCCGAGATAGGCCGATGCCATCTCGGCGGGCGGCGGTCCGGGCGGGATCGCGCCGCTGCTGCGTCCGGCAGCGATCAGGCCGGCGCAGTCGGTTTCGAGCCGGTCGATGATTTCCGTGATCGCCCGGCCGACCGGATGGTCCTGGCCGGCGAACTCGACTCTCAGGGTCATCATGACGTCGGCCACGTCGCGGCGGCAGTAGACGGCATGGCCCCGCGCCATCGTCATCAGCGCATCGACAGGGTCGGCCTCCGCAGCGGCGGGCCGGCCCACCTCGGCATCCCAGGTCTCTTCGACCCACCTCACCACCGCCAGCGCCAGGTCTTCCTTGTTGGCGAACAGGTGATACAGGGCGCCACGCGTATAGCCCGCCTCGCCGGCCACACGCGCCAGCACCAGATTGGCGTACCCGTACTTGGACAGCCCCCGCGCCGCGGCCTCCAACAGTGCGCTCCTGGTCCGGGCACGCCGGTCCGCCTGCGTCCGGCGAGCGCCCGCCGGGTTCCCCTCCGCCGTCATACCGACTCACATACATACATGCATGTAGGTTAACATCCGATGCCAAGCCGCTAGCTACGCAGACCGACTCAACGGGAGGGCGTATGAACGTCGAACCAGGAACAGGCCGTGGCATACGCCCGGGTGGCTCGAAGGAGAGGACGGCCACCGTGCCGGCCGTCCGCCGACAGCAGCCGGTTCCCGAGCAGATCCGCGCCCTCAGCACCATGACCGGCCCCGACTACGTCGACGCCTTCACCATGACCGGCGGAGTTCCAGGCAAGTCACCCGAGCAGTGGGCCCGTGTCCTGTTCGAAGACATGGCGGGCCGCAAGGGGCAGTTCATCTGGCGGGTACTGCTCGGCCTGCGGCTCATGGCGTCACCGGACCGGGTGGCCGGATGGAAGATCGCCGACCACGGTGACGACTGGATCAGACTGGAGGCCAGTTCCTGGTTCCTGGCCGGCCACCTCGTCGTCCAGGCCGATGACGAACGCGTGTCGCTCGCCACGTTCCTCCGCTACGACCGCCCACTGGCGTCACGCGTCTGGCCACCGCTGGCCAAGGTGCACCGCCGATTGGCGCCCGACCTGTTGCGCGATGCACACAGGGCCCAGCAGCCGAGCCCGAGCCGATAGTCCCGTGCGGGGCGCCGGATGCCCAGCGGTACTCAAGGCTGGGAATCCAGTCGCCGTCGCGACCACCCGGCGTGCGGTCGAGGATGCCCCACAGCGGCCACATGAAATCGACGTGACGCGGGTACTGGCCCGGCTCCATAGGGACCATCACCAGCTCGCTGCTCCAGAAGTGGTGGATGCTGCCGTTGCGGCGGACGAACACGTGGGCCACCGGGAATTGCTCCTCGTCCGTCCCCTCGGCCAGGAAGATGTACGGCCCCCCGGGCGCCTGCGTCAGCAGCCCGCCCAGCATCGACAGGATTCCGCCCGTAGGCCATGGAACTGCCTCTGACGGCACCGCAGTTGCGGCGCACCTGAATGCCCGCACGGGACGCGTCCGCGACTGCCTCTCCTGGCGGCTAGCATCGCAGGGAGCCACCAAGAACGGAGCATTCATCTGTGCGTCATCTGCGCGTAGGCGTCGCCATCCTGACCATGGGGAACC
>NZ_JBFAIP010000075.1:0-32800 GCF_040654775.1 Streptomyces sp. NPDC050636 | reverse complement strand
CCACCGGTCGGGAACCGCGCCGGCCCCCGGACATCGAGATGTCCAGGGGCCGGCGCCATGCACCGTGCTGCGCGGGTCAGCCGATCTGCGCGCCGTAGGCCTCAAGGGCCTCCGTGACCGGCTGGAAGAAGGTCTCGCCGCCGCCGGAGCAGTCGCCGCTGCCACCGGAGGTGAGACCCAGCGCGGACTCGCCGTCGAAGAGCGCGCCGCCACTGTCGCCGGGCTCGGCGCAGACGGTGGTCTTGATCAGACCCTCGACCGTGCCCTCCTGGTAGTTGACGGTCTCGTTCAGGCCGGTGACCTCACCGTCGTGCACCTGGGTGGTGCTGCCGCTGCGCTGCACCTTCTCACCGACGGTGGCCTCGGCCGCCTTGGTGATCTTCTGGGTACTGCCGTTGTAGAGGTCCACCTCGCTCGGGTGCGCGGTGTCCCCCGTGTACTTGGCGATGGCGTAGTCGTCGCCCGGGAACGAGGAGTTCTCGGTGGCCGCGATCTCCGAGCCGCCCTGCTGGTCGGACCAGCTCTGTACGGCGTTGCCGCAGTGCCCGGCGGTCAGGAAGTACGGCTGGCCGTCCTTGACGACGTTGAAGCCGAGCGAGCAGCGGGCGCCGCTCCCCCAGATCGCGTCGCCGCCGGCGATGAAGGGTTTGAACTCCCCCTTGCTGTGGCGGAGTTCGACCTTGTCACCGAGGCTCTTGGTGACCTTGGTGAGCTGGTCCAGCTTGGCACCCTTGACCGTGCGGTCGGCGGTGACCACGACCTTGTTGCTGGTCGGGTCGATGCCCCAGGAGGTGCCGGGGATGGTCGCCTTCGACTTCAGCGTCTGCCGGGCGGACGCGAGCTGGGCGAGCGTGTGCTTGACGAGTCTCGCCTCCGCTCCCTTCGCCCGGACGGTCTCGGCCGCCGCCTCGTTCACGACGTTGACCACGAGCTTCTTGGCCTTGGCGTCATAGAACGCACCGGCCGTGCCGGTCTTGAGCTGGGATGCCAGCGTGCTCGCGGCGGTGGAGGAGAGCTTGGCGAGGGGGGTGGGGGCGGGGGCCGCGTTGGCGTTGGCCAGGGTGAGGGTGGCGGTGGCGGCCAGGGCCAGCGCTCCCGCGCCGGCCAGAACAGCGCGTCGCTTGGGTATGCGTCGGTGCTTCAACTCAGAGCCTCCCGTGGGGGGATGGGCCCGCTCTGTGGGGAGACACGGACCCGGAGAGTGTGAGGAATGCAGACACGAACGGGTCGCCCCTCGTAGCAGCACCTCGGGGAGTCGCGTCCATGCCAACGTGCGGGGCCGAGTATTCCCATCCCTCTCACTCGTGCACAAGACCGAGTTCCGGTCTCAGGTACGGGAGTTCACCGTTTCATCACATGACGGTCACACGAGTATCCGCGCACATCACTGCTCGGTACGGACACCAGCGGCCACACGAGCCGGCGGCCGGCGAGCGCTGCGTGAGGATTGCCGAGGAGCAGATCTGTCCGGAAACCGTCCGTGGGGATCCTGCCGCCCCGGGCCGCTCTCACACCCGCGCACACCCGCACGCACCCACCCACCCACCCACCCACCCAGATCAACCCAGATAAGCCCTGATCCGGCACGATCCCGGCCCCTGACAGCCGAGATCGCCGTATGCACCCGGATTCACGGGCATGTACGGCGATCAGGTCGGGGTCGGATGGGGTCGATGGCTGATGGCTGATGGCTGGTGGCCGGTGACTGGTGGCCGGTGACTGGTGGCGGCAGCCCTACGCCCTACGCCTACCCCTACGCCAGGTTCTCCGCCTCGGGGAGGTCCTCCAGCTCCGGCGGCAGTTCGCTCGCCGTAGCGGCCGCATCGGGCGGAGACGCCTCGCCGACCCTGGCGACCTCTCCAACCTCTCCGACCTCGGCGACCTCGGCGCCGTGCGCACGCTCCCGCTCCGCCTCGACCTTCCGCTCCCGCTCCGCCTCGACCTTCGCGGTCTCCGCCTGGGCCTGGATCCCGGAGCGCTCCAGGAACCGCAGCAGCTCGACGGGGAAGGGCAGGACGAGCGTGGAGTTCTTCTCGGCGGCGACCGCCACCACGGTCTGCAGCAGCCGCAGTTGCAACGCGGCGGGCTGGCCGGACATCGCTTGGGCCGCCTCGGCCAGTTTCTTCGACGCCTGCAGCTCGGCATCGGCGTTGATCACGCGGGCGCGCCGGTCACGGGTCGCCTCCGCCTGGCGGGCCATCGACCGCTTCATCGTCTCCGGCAGCGAGACGTCCTTGATCTCCACCCGGTCGACACTCACGCCCCAACCGATGGCCGGGCTGTCCATCATCAGCTCCAGGCCCTGGTTGAGCTTCTCCCGGTTCGACAGCAGATCGTCCAGCTCGCTCTTGCCGATGATCGACCGCAGCGAGGTCTGCGCCATCTGCGAGACCGCGAAGCGGTAGTCCTCGACCCGGATGACCGCGTCGGCGGCGTCCACGACCTTGAAATAGACGACGGCATCGACCCGGACCGTGACATTGTCGCGGGTGATGCCTTCCTGGGCGGGCACCGGCATCGTGACGATCTGCATATTGACCTTGCGCATCCGGTCGACGACCGGAACGATCATGGTGAATCCCGGCTGGCGCACCGCGGAAGCCAGCCGTCCGAGGCGGAGCACCACACCGCGTTCGTACTGCTTGACCACCCGCGCCGCCGCCATGAGATACACCGCGCCGGCGCACGCGAGCCCCACTCCGGCCGTCACCAGTTCTTCGACCATCACGGCCCCCTGACGTCTGCCGTCCGTCGCTGCCTGCCGCCCGAGTCACTGCTATTTGCCATGGTATGCCCGGTTCGGAGGGCGGTCGAGATACGTGGCGGCCCGTCGGGCCCCCGCCCGTCCATGGACGGGGGCCCTTCTGACCAGCAGGTCGGCCCGATGTGACCAGCAGCCGACCCGACAGGTCAGCCCGACACGTCAGCCCTGTCGACCAGACCAGTCGATCAGACCTGCCGATCAGACTGACAGGTCCGCCCGGTCGGCCGGACCGGCAGATGAGCTCAGCCGGTCAGCAGCCGCTCACGCGGTCAGTACACGCTCACGCCGTACGCGCTGAGCGCCTCGGTGACGGGCTGGAAGAACGTAGTGCCGCCGGAGGTGCAGTCGCCGCTGCCGCCGGAGGTGAGGCCGAGGGCCTTGGTCCCGGAGTAGAGCGGGCCGCCGCTGTCGCCGGGCTCGGCGCAGACGGTGGTCTTGATGAGTCCGGAGACGATGTCGCCGCCGCCGTAGTTGACGGTGGAGTTCAGTGCGGTGACCTTGCCGCTGTGGGTGCCGGTGGTGGAGCCGCGGCGGGTGACCGACTGGCCGACGCTCGGGGTTCCGGCGCTGGTGATGTCCTGGCCACCGACCGTTCCGGGGTGCGACACGGACGTATTGGTGTACTTCACGATGCCGTAGTCGTTGCCGGGGAAGCTGGAGCCGGCGGTCGGGCCGATGCTCGTGGTGCGCGAGGAGTTGGTGTACCAGGGCGGGTTGCCGTCGGTGCAGTGACCGGCCGTCAGGAGGTAGTAGGTGCTGCCGCTGCGGACGTTGAAGCCGAGCGAGCAGCGCCAGCTGGACGCGTAGATGGCGTCGCCGCCGGAGATGAACTTGCGGAAGGTGCCGGCGATGCGCTCGATGCGTACCGCGCCGGCGTTGCCGCCCGCGGCCCGTTCGATCTTCGCGATCTCGGCTTGGGAGACGGTGCGGTCGGCCGTGACGACCAGGGTGTTGTCGGCCTTGTCGACATGCCATGCGGTGCCCGCGACATCCGCGGTGCGTACCGCGTTGCCGGCGGCGGCGAGCTGGGTGGCACTGAACTTCGGGGCGGGGGCGGGGTCCTGGGCATTGGCGGTGGGGATGGCGATGGCTCCGACGGCCACCAGTCCGGACGCTACGGCGATCAGCCGGGTGCGTCTCGCTACGCCGCTGCGGGGGGTGGTGCGCTCGTTCCTCACTGATTCCTCCGAGGGGGATCGGGGGGCCGCCGGTGGGCGGCCCGTGAGGCGCAGCCGAAGGGCACGCGGGAATCCGCACGTTCCGTTCCGTCTCCGCGTGTCCCTGACAAGCGCTGATCGGGAGTGTCGGGCTCGGCGGCCCCGCAGCGCAAGAGGTCCACACAAATGTCTTGCGCCGGAAACAAACCGGCGCTGCGGGCCGACCATCCCGCTCGCTCTCTACGCTCCATCCGCTCAACACGCCGCCCCGGCAGCCTCATCCGGAGCTGCCGGGGCGGTGGTTGACCCCCTCGGTCGGGGGTTGGACGGGTCAGCGGTCGAGGCGGTTCCGCTCACCGGCCCGCAGCTCGATCGGCAGGGTGTTGCCCGGCGGCGGGAACGGGCAGATGAAGTGGTCGGCGAAGGCACAGGGCGGCAGGAGGGTGCGGTTGAAGTCGATGGTGACGGTGCCGTCCTCGGCGGGCGCGGGCGGCCGCAGGAAGCGGAAGCGATAGCTGTCGGTACCGCTGGTGCCGTCGGCGAGCACGGCCCACAGGGAGCCGTCGCCCTCGACGGCGACCTGCAGAGTGTGTTCATCGCCTTCGAGAAGGAAAGCCAGTTCGCCGGCCACGCCGAGGCCGCGCCGCTCTCCGTCGGCGTTGCGGACCTGGACGGTGCGCCCCTGCGCGTACGGGCGGAACCGGCCGGGCCGCACCCAGCGTTCGTCGTAGTCGTAGACATCGATGCCGGCGAACGCGCGGCGGGCCGCGGAATCCGGGTCGAAGACGCGTACCGCCCACAGTCCCTCGCGGCGCAGCACCAGCAGATGCCGCTCGCCCCGGGCGACACGGGTGGCGTCCGGCACCGTGTCCTGGTCGAGCCGGACCTCGCCGGTCAGCGGCTTGCCGTCGAGGGTGAGCCGGTCCTCGGCGGCGGCCCGCAGCACGACCTTGTCGCCTTCCTGCGTCCAGGTGCCCGGCACGCCCTCGATGTGGCCGTCCGAGTAGTCGGACAGCCAGTACGTGCCCGTCAGGGCGAGCGGGCCGTACGGTCCGGAGACCGTGGCGAGGCGCCGCTCGCGCCAGCCCTGCCACTCCTGGAGTTGCGTGGTACTCATGACGCTCAACCCTTCCACACCGGGCGCGCTGGATCCGGCAGCCCCAAATGGGAGCGCAGGCTCGTGCCGGTGTATTCCGTGCGGTACCCGCCGCGTTCCTGGAGGAGGGGGACGACGCGGTCGACGAAGGTGTCCAGGCCACCGGGTGTCAGATGCTCAGATGCGGTACGAGCTGTCCAGCGCGACGGCCAGAGGGGGCAGGCGTGGGGATACGGACATGGGGGCTTCCTCTCTCGCCGGGTCGGATCTCCGGGTCGGATCTCCGAGTGGGATCCCGGATCGGACCTCCGGGACGGACCTCCGGTTCAGCTCGCCGACTTGGGTAGGCCGGGCGGATTGATCTGGGAGGTCTTCAGGCCCTCGCTGGTCAGCCCCCAGCGCGCCAGCACCTTGCCGTACCGGCCGTCGTCGATGACCTTGCGCAGTGCGGCGGCATAGGCCTTGACCAGGCCACTGCCCTTCTTCGTAGTGGCGGCGATCTTGCCCTGAACGCTCTTTCCGCCACCGGAGAAGGTGCCTGCAACCTCCGTCTGGCCCACGGTGTTCACGTGGTAGACGGTGGACGGATTCGGGCCGAAGTAGCCGTCGATACGGCCCGATTGGAGGGCGAGGTAGTAATCGGAGGCCTTCTGGAAGTACTTGATCTCGACCGGTTTGCGGCCGGCCTGCTCGTTCTCCTCGCTCCACTCGACGAGGATCTTCTCCTGGTTGGTACCGGAACTGACCGCGATGGTCTTGCCCGCGACGTCCTTGGCGCCGCGGACCTTCCAGCCGCTGCCCTTCTTCGCCTCCACCGCCAGCTCGTCGAGCCGGTAGGTCGCGAAGTCGTACTTCTCCTTGCGCTCCTCCGTGACGGTGACGTTGGAGAAGACGGCGTCGAGCTTGCCGCTGTCCAGGCCGACGAAGAGGTTCTCCCAGGACAGCGGGTCGAACCGGGGCCTGAGGCCGAGGGTGTCGGCGACGAGCGTGGCGATGTCCTCCTCGACGCCGATGAGGGTCTTGTCATCGGTGGCGTAGAAGGTCAGCGGCGGTGCGCTCTCGGCGCCGACACCGATCCGCAGCGCGCCGGCGTCCCGGATCCGCGCGGGCACCAGGGCGGCGATCTCCGGGTCCTTCTGTCCGCGGATACGGTGCTGGTCGGGACCGATATTGATCTTCGGCCCCTGCTTGCCCGCGGCGGCGACGTTGTCGCTCGCCACACCACCACCGCCGCAGGCGGTCAGCAGTACGGAGCCGGCGGCGAGCGCAAGGGCGGTGGTCGGGATGTGGCGGATCAACGTAGCGCTCCTCGGGTGACTGGGCTTGGTCAAGGAGCCTTGGAAGCATGGGGAAGGCATGCGTCAAAGGACCTTGGAAAGAAAGGACTTGGTGCGCTCGTGGCGCGGGTGGTCGAGGACCTCGCCGGGCGGGCCCTGCTCGACGATCCGTCCGCCGTCCATGAAGACGACCGTGTCGGCGACCTCGCGGGCGAAGCCGATCTCATGGGTCACGACGATCATGGTGGTGCCCTGGTGCGCCAAGTCCTTGATGACATCGAGGACTTCGCCGACCAGCTCCGGGTCGAGCGCGGAGGTCGGCTCGTCGAAGAGCAGCAGCTTGGGTTCCAGAGCGAGCGCGCGGGCGATGGCGACCCGCTGCTGCTGGCCTCCGGAGAGCTGCCGGGGATATGCGTCCGCCTTGTCCGCGAGCCCGACCCGTGCCAGCAGCCTTTCCGCGCTCTGCGTCACGTCCTTCTTCGGGCGGCGCAGTGCGGAGACGGGCGCCTCGGTGATGTTCTCCAGGACGGTCAGATGCGGGAAGAGATTGAAGCTCTGGAAGACGAAGCCGATCTGGGTGCGCTGCTTGAGAATCTCGCGTTCGCGCAGCTCGTAGAGCTTGCCCGCCCGTCGCCCACCACCACCCTTGCCGGAGGCCCTTCGGGCCGCTGCTTTCTCATCGCGCTTGTAGCCGACCAGCGCGCCGTCCACGCTCACCGAGCCGCTGTCGACCTTCTCCAAGTGGTTGATGGTGCGCAGGAGAGTGGACTTGCCGGAGCCGGACGGGCCGAGGATGACGGCGACCTGACCAGTACGGACCTGGAGGTCCACTCCCTTCAGTACGTCGAGCGAGCCGAAGCTCTTGCGGACCGCGCGGACCTCGACCATCGCGCCCTGCGTGCTCATCGGGTGGCTCCCTTGGAGAAGTGGCGTTCGACGTAGTGCTGGAGGACGGAGAGCACGGTGGTCAGGAGGATGTACCAGGCGGTGGCCACCATCAGCAGGGGGACGACCCGGCCGTTCCGCCCGTAGATGACCTGGACCTGGTAGAAGAGTTCGCCGATCGCCATGACGGAGACGATCGAGGTGCCCTTGAAGAGGGAGATCACCTCGTTGGTGGCGTTCGGCAGGATCGAGCGCATCGCCTGCGGCAGCACGATGCGGCGCAGCTGGCGCAGCTTGGGGATGCCCAGTGCGGCGGCCGCCTCCAGCTGTCCGCCGTCCACGGCGAGCACCCCGCCGCGCACGATCTCGGCGGCGTACGCGGCCTGGTGCAGCGCGAGGCCGAGCACCGCCGCGTCCATCGCGCCGACCAGGCCCATGGTGTCGAAGGAGAAGAAGCCGGGGCCGAAGGGGATGCCGAAGTCCAGGCGCTTGTAGAGGTAGGCGAGGTTGAACCAGAAAAGCAGCTGGACAATGAGTGGAATGGACCGGAAGGCCCAGATGTAGCCGAACGCGACCCACCGGAGGAAGGGGCTCGCGGACAGCCGCATGAAGGCCAGGACGATACCGAGCGCAAAGCCGAGGGCGGTGCCGTAGACGGTCAGCTGGAGGGTGGTCCAGACCGCCTTGAGCACCGTCTCGGCGGTGAAGAACTGCGCGAACACCCCCCATTCCCAGGCCGGGTTGGTGACCAGTCCGTGGACGAACTGGGCGATCAGTACGGCCGTCACCGCGATGGCCGCCCAGCGCCAGGGGTGCCGTACGGGGACGACCTTCAGTGCCGCCGGGTCGTCGGCCTCCGGTGGCCCGGCGTGCTGGGGAGCGCCCTTGCCGATGGCCGGATCACTGGGCGGACCACTGGCTGGATCACTGGTCAGCGCGCTGGTCAATGGCATGGGAGTCCTCGGGGTCCTCGGAGGGTGACGCGGTGCGGGCGGCGGGGGCGGAGGCGGGCACGGGTATGGGTTCGGTGCGCTCCCGGAGGAAAGTGAGCAGCGCCCGCGCGGTCGCGTCGTTCTGCCGGAAGGCGGGCGCGTTGGTACGGGGACGGGAGAAAGCTCCGCCGGAGCGGGCGTCGGTGTGCGGGCCGAGGGCGAAACGGCGCGGGTGCGGGCGGCCCGCCCGGTCCAGGACCCGGCCGTCGGCGGAGTCCACGGCCAGCAGTCCGGCGGATGTCGATGCCGCGCCGTCGGCGTGCAGTCCGCGCAGCAGGGTGTCCCGGGTGTGCTCGACGGTCGGCTCCGGCAGCCTCGCCTCCACCAGCGCGCGGGCCGTCACCGACTCCCCCGGCACGCTGGAGCTCCCGGCCCGGAACACCCCGTGCCGCTCATCGGCGGTGACGGTGGTGCCGGCACCGAGGAAGCGCACCACACCCGCCCGGGAGAGCGCGAGCAGCTGACGCAGCCGCGGCCCCGGCGGGCCGGAGGCCAGATAGCTGAAGAAGCCGTGCCACCAGGGGCCGCGGTCGCCGAGCCGGATCAGCTGGCCGTACACCGACAGCAGTGCGAGGAAGACCGCCAGGTCGGGGCTGTACTCGGGGTCGTGGCGGCGGGCGAGATCGGCCTCGATATAGCCGCGCAGTCCCGCCTGCAGCGCCTCGCCGTCGGGGTAGCGCAGACCGGCGAGCGGATGGTCCAGGGCGTCCAGGTCGAGGCGGTCGGCGGGGTCCGGGACCGAGGCGCTGACCAGGGCCTGGAGTTCGGCGCTGCCGGGGTCGGCGGCGGCGTACTTCTCCTCGAAGTCCGGCCAGTTCACCCGGGTGCGCTCCGGGTGAGCGGTGAACAGCCGGTGGTAGTGGGCGAAGCCCAGCTCCTTGTCGATCAGCGGCCAGACATCGCGCCGGAAGTCGATCCGGCCCGGCCGCGCGAGCAGCTCGTCGACCTGCGCGGACCCGAAGAAGCGCGGCACCGGCGGCCGTTCGCCGCCCGGCTCGTAGCCGATCTTGGAGTG
Source organism: Streptomyces sp. NPDC050636 (assembly GCF_040654775.1). Classification (NCBI taxonomy): domain Bacteria; kingdom Bacillati; phylum Actinomycetota; class Actinomycetes; order Kitasatosporales; family Streptomycetaceae; genus Streptomyces; species Streptomyces sp. NPDC050636. The sequence continues at coordinate 23,614 of NZ_JBFAIP010000075.1, read as the reverse complement.
GTACGGCACCCCGCGCCGCGACCCGACATGGAGGACGGGCTCACGCCCCGAGGGGTGGTAGGTCAGCTCCCCATCGATGGCGCCGCCGCCGGTCGTGTACGTTCCGCCACGCCCCTCGGTCAACAGCACCATCAGATCGATGAAGGCCAGCCCGAAGCCGCGGACGAGCACCGGCTCGCCGGGGCGCAGCGCGCTCAGATCGCTGTCGGCGGTGAACGCGGGCGGCAGATGCGTCAGCCCGTGCCGGGCGGCGAATGCGGTCAACTCCCGCTGCTCGGACGGTGGTTCGGACTCCAGATGCCCCAGGGCGAGTACGACGAGGTCGGCGACGAGCGGTGCGGGGCGGCCCGCCAGCCACACCCGCTGCCGGCCGCCGCGCGGGCCCGATACCCCTACGGCCTGGTGCCGGTGTTCATGGACGGTGATCCGCGGCGGCAGCGCGGCCACCGACCGGTCGTACACCCAGCGCAGATAGGCGCCCTGCAGCCGCCGGCCGGCGAAGTCCTGCGGGCCGAGCGCCGCGATCTCGGCGGCGAGGGCGGGCGCGACGGCGATCTCGCCGGCGCGCACCGCACGCGCCCATTCGGCGAGCGACGGGCCGGGCCGCACCGGCCCTTCCTGCTCCACGCTCTCGTCGGTGAACATGGTGACGTCCTCGGCGGTGGAGTTCATCCACAGCAGCGCGGACTGGTCATGCCGCCAGATTCGGCCGCCGCCGGGCGGATGCGGATCGACGAGGTGCACGTCGAGGGGCGTATCGCCGTACAACTCTGCGGCATTGGCGGCGATCCGCTCGATCAGCCCGGTGCCTCGCGGGCCAGCGCCCACGATCACCAGGGACGGCCGCGCGGCCGACGGCACGGCGGGGCTCATCGGGCACCGGCCGTACCGCGGGCGTAGTGCCGCTGTACGGCTGACGGTGCACGGGTACGACCCCGAAGACCACCAGCCACACAGCGGCTCATCCCCTTCGACCGGACGCTGTTGGCAACCTGGTAAGTCCGGTGTTGGCATCCCCTGACCGAATGCGGCCAGACTCCCCTTCCCGACTCAGGGTCGAGCAAGGACGGTTGACGCTTCATAGGCTGCCCAGCGGCGATGCCTCCACGTCCGTCAACCGCATACCCTGCGGCCGTTCCACCCAGTTGCTGCGGACTCACCCAGAGTAGCAGTCGCGGGGTGTCCGCCCCGGGCGAATGGCCGACGGCCTCGTGCAGGGTGAGGCCGATGACAGCGATGGCCACCGGCCCGAGCAGGTTCACGGTCTTGACGCCGAGGATCGTCGGGTACAGCGCCCCGATGTTGAACCAGAACAGCAGCTGCACCAGGATCGGCATCGACCGGAAGAGCCAGACGTATCCCCAACTGACGCCGCGCAGCACGGGGTTGGCGGACAGCCGCATCGCCGCGAGCAGGGTGCCCAGCACGAAGCCCGACGTCATGACGAGCACGGTCAGCCAGAGGGTGAGACCCAGGCCGCGCAGTACGGCGGTGGTCAGGAAGTAGTCGGCGACCACATCCCACTGGAAGGCGTCATTGCGGACAACGGAGTTGACGGCCAGCGCCAGCAGGACGAGGACGGCGGCGGCCGTCGCCCACTGGCCGGTGCGGCGCCGCGGCACGATACGGGGGACGGTGGTGTCCGTGCCGTCGGGCGGGGCGGCGGACTCGTCGAGGGCGCCGCGGGTCTCGCGGGCGCCGACGGTGTCGGAAGGCATGCGAAGGCTCCGTGGATTCAGTGATCGAACACGGGAGTTGAGCGCCTTCACACAGGCAGAACGGGTCGCGCCCCTCAGCACGACCGGCCCTTGAGGCTATGCGGTGAACACGCCTCGTTGTCAAGGCCGTCCAAACGGTGAGCCATGGATCACTTCATGGTTGACGCGGAAACGGATGCCTGTTCCACTTAGTCGCATGTATCCATGGCAGCGGCTGGTCACCCGCGACCACATCGACTTCGGTCGCGTGTGGTCGTCGTCCTGTTGAGCTGACGCCCTGCCCTGAAGCCCGCCGCCGCCAAGGCCGGGCTGTTTCGCGGTTCCACCTCTGACGTCAACCGCGCGCCTTCACACTTCGCGCCGCCAACTGGCGCACCCCCCTCGCTTTACCAGTTCCCGCACTTGTTCCTTGCCCTTGCCCTTGCTCCCCTGTTCCTTGCTCCCCTGTTCCTTGCTTCCTTCGGCACGCTCGCAGAAGGGCACGGTATGCACTTCGGCGTCATGACGGTCCACCACACCACCGTCACCGACCCCCTCGCCCGCCCCCTACTGGATGAACTCACCTACGAATACAGCACCCGGTACGAGAGACCGATCGATCTGAGCCTGGAGTACCCGGCCGAGGAGTTCACCCCGCCCAGGGGCGCGTTCCTGCTGCTCCTGGAGAACGGAAGCCCGGTCGCCGGCGGCGCGTACCGCCGCTATGACGCGCACACCGCCGAGCTCAAAAGGATCTGGACGCACTCCGCCCACCGGCGTCGCGGTCTGGCCCGGCGCGTCCTCGATGTCCTGGAACGGGACGCCGCCGACCGCGGCTACACCCGCGTCTATCTGACGACCGGCCCCCGCCAGCCGGAGGCCAAGGGCCTCTATCTCGCCACGGGCTACCGCCCCCTGTTCGACCTGTCCGCCGCCCCGGAGTCGATCGGCCCGCTGCCGTTCGAGAAGCATCTGGAGATCCCGCACCCATGACCACCACGCCCCGCGCCACCGCGCTGCGCGCCGCCGCCCTCCTGGCCACCGCGGTCCTGGCGCTCACCGCCTGCGGCTCGGGCGGTCCGGCGTCCGGTGGCTCGTCGGCCACCGACGCCACGATCCCCACCACGGACGTGGTCTCCGGCATCAAGAAGGACCCCGCCGCCGCGAAGCTGCTGCCCGCCGATGTCCGCGCACGTGGCACCCTCTCCCTCGCCACCAGCGTCGGCACCCCGCCCGGCACCACCTATCTGGCCGACGGCAAGACCCTCGCAGGCCAGGACGTCGACTTCGCGGACGCGGTCGCCAAGGTCCTCGGCGTCGGGCTCAAGCGCGAGGTGGCGAGCTTCGAGGCGATCCTGCCGGCCCTCGGCAGCGGCAAGTACGACGTGGGAACCGGCAACTTCGGCGTCACCGACGACCGCCGCAAGACGATCGATTTCGTCACCTACATCAACGATGGCCAGGGCTTCGCTGCCCGCAAGGACAGCCCGCTGAAGAAGGTCACCTCGTTGGACCAGCTGTGCGGCCTGACCGTCGCCACCAGCGCGGGCACCACCTTCGAGGCGACGCTGGAGGAGAACCAGCACCTGTGCGAGGACGCGGGGAAGAAGCCGTACGACGTGAAGACGTACGCCGAGCAGGGCGCGCTGTGGATCTCGCTGCAGCAGGGGCGCAGCGATGTGGTGATGAGCACCATCAACGGGCTGCGCTATGCCGTGGGGCAGCAGCAGGGCCTGCGGTTTCTCAACGAATTCAGGCGTCTTGACGTCGGCTTCGCGTTCAAGAAGGGCACCCCGCTGGCGCCCGCCGTCCAGGCCGCGGTGAACCGGCTGAAGAAGGACGGCGCCTACGACCGGATCCTGAAGAAGTGGGGGACCCGCGCCTCGGCGATCAAGACGTCGCAGATCAGCCCGCCGGAGATCCGGTGAACACCTTTACGGGTCCGGAGCCTTGGCGGGCCTGGCGGTCGCCCGATCATCGGCCTATATCTCCGGCGTCAATCCGAGTCATGGACATATGCCCTGGTCTCATGCGTGAACCGACCTCACGGTACGATCTTGACTCCGCCGACCACCTGTCGACATGCCGGATGCGTACCGACTGTGACAACCGTCGCACTGTCAGTTCCCGTGCAGGACACGGGAACTGATGACACGCCAACCTCTTTGCACCAGATGTGTCACGAACCCCCCGTGCGGCGGCTATCCACTTGGCACACCCTCCGCATCATGGACGACCATAGAGAGGCGGAACACAGACCTTACGGGTGAGAGGAGGCGTCAATGGGATCGGTGCGCAAGGCGAGTGCCTGGCTTGGCCTCGTCGACGACAACGATGACGAGCGGTACTACGACGACGACTACGCCGAGGGCCCCGAGGCCGGAAACCGGGGCGGCGACTCCTGGGTGACCGACCCCCGGATCCGGGTGGCCGACGAAGCCGCCCAGGACCAGGGCACCCGCATCGCCACGGTCACCCCGGACGGCTTCCGCGACGCCCGCGGCATCGGCGAGCTCTTCCGGGACGGCGTCCCGGTGATCGTCAATCTGACGTCCATGGAGCCCGCCGACGCCAAGCGCGTGGTGGACTTCGCGGCCGGTCTGACCTTCGGCCTGCGCGGTTCGATCGAGCGGGTCGCCACCCGGGTCTTCCTGCTCACCCCCGCCGACTACAAGGTGGTCAGCGGCGAGGGCCGCCGCACCGGCGGATTCTTCAACCAGAGCTGAGCGGCACAGAGCTGAGGCGAGGCGGCTCACCGGATCGGTCGGCGCCCGCCGTCACCCATCCGCTCACCGGAACGCGTCGAGACCGGTGAGCGCCTTGCCCAGCACCAGCTGATGCATTTCGACGGTGCCTTCGTACGTGAGCACCGATTCGAGGTTGGTCGCATGCCGCATGACGGGGTACTCCAGTGAGATCCCGTTGGCGCCCAGGATCGTCCGGGCGGTACGGCAGATCTCGATCGCCTCGCGCACGTTGTTCAGCTTGCCGAAGCTGATCTGCTCGGGGCGCAGCCGCCCCGCGTCCATCCGCAGTCCCAGGTGATGGGCCAGCAGGATCCCCTTGTGCAGTTCGACGGCCATGTCGGCGAGCTTGGCCTGGGTGAGCTGGAAGCCGCCGATGGGGCGGTCGAACTGTTCGCGCGTCTTCGCGTACTCCAGCGCCGACTCGAAGCTGGCGCGCGCCGCGCCCATGGAGCCCCAGACGATGCCGTAGCGGGCGTGGCTCAGACAGCTGAGCGGGCCGCGCAGTCCGGTGACCTCGGGGAGCACGGAGTCGGCCGGCAGCCGTACCTCGTCCATCACGAGTTCGCTGGTCACCGAGGCGCGCAGGGACCACTTGTGCTTGATCTCGGGGGCGGCGAACCCGGGGGTTTCGGTGGGCACGACAAAGCCTCGGATGCCGTCGTCCGTACGGGCCCAGACCACGGCGACGCCGGCCACCGAGCCGTTGGTGATCCACATCTTGCGCCCCGTCAGAACCCAGTCCGTGCCGTCCTTCTTGGCGTATGTGCGCATACCGGCGGGGTCGGAGCCGTGGTCGGGCTCGGTGAGGCCGAAGCAGCCGATGATCTCGCCGGCCGCCATCCCCGGCAGCCACCGCTGCTTCTGCTCCTCGGACCCGAAACGGTGAATGGCGTACATGGCGAGCGAGCCCTGGACGGAGACCAGCGAGCGGATGCCGGAGTCGGCGGCCTCCAGTTCCAGGCAGGCCAGGCCGTACTGGACGGCGGACGCGCCCGCGCAGCCGTAACCGGTCAGGGACATGCCGAGCGCGCCGAGGGAGCCGAGCTCGCGGGCCAGCTCGCGGATGCCGGGGAGTTCGCCGCGCTCGTACCAGTCGGCGATGTCCGGCAGGACGCGGTCGGCGGCCCACTGGCGGACGGTGCTGCGGACCGCGCGGTCCTCGTCGGTGAGCAGGTCGTCGATGCCCAGCGGGTCGCCGGGGTCGAACGGCGAGGCCCCCGAGGAAGCTGAGGAAGCAGCGGACGGCTGTGCTGACATGACGGTGCCTCCGGCGGGTTCGGCGCTCGCGCGAAAACTAGCAGTGGTAGTTATGCGCGTCCGACGGTACGGTCCGCCCGGCCCTCCGGGCAAGGGTCACCGCCGGTGGCACACGGCGCGGCGCAGCCGCCCCGCTCCGTGGTCAGCGGCCCGAGCTCGCCGGGGCCGGTTCGGCCTCACAGCCTGCCCCCGCCTTGCTCTCCCCCACGGCCGTACCACCTTCGGCCCGTTCCGTGGAGTCCGCGGCCCGGCGCGGCAGCCGCAGCGCGATCGCCGCGCCGACCAGCAGCAGCAAGGCGCTGGCGACAAGGGTGATGTGCAGTCCGCGGACGAAGGAGTCCCGGGCCGCCTCGCGCAGCGCGGCCTTGGCGGACGGGCCGAGCCCGGCGGCCACCTTGTACGCCTCGCCGAGCGAATGCGACGCCGATTCGGCGGCCTTCGCCGAGACGCCGCCGACGTGGGCGAGGCCCGGTGCGTAGGCGGCGTTCATGACGCTGCCGAGCAGCGCGACGCCGATGCCGGCGCCCAGTTGGTAGGAGGTCTCCCCGATGGCCGCGGCGCCGCCCGACTGCTCCGCGGGTGCCTCGCTGAGCATCGACTCGTAGGCGCCGAACAGCGTGGACTGGAAGCCGAAGCCGAGCAGTACGAAGCCGAGGCTGAGCAGCCAGGCGCTGTCCTGGTCGTTCATCGCGGTCAGACAGAGCACCGCGACGGCGGTGAGGACGAAGCCGAGGGAGACCATGGCACGCGGGCCGAGGGTCTGCAGCATCCGCGAGCCGGTGAGGCCGGCGGCCATCGCGGAGAAGACCAGCGGCAGCATCCGCAGTCCGGTCTCCAGGGGGCTCAGTCCGAGGACGAGCTGGAGGTACTGGACGGCGATCAGCTGGAGGCCGACCAGGGCGAGCATCGCCAGCACGATGCAGCCGACGGAGGTGCCGAACGCGGGGCGGGCGAACAGCCGCATGTCGATCAGCGGGTGTTCGCGCCGGCGCTGGCGGTGTACGAAGAGGATGAGCAGCAGCACGCCGACGGCGATGGGCACGAGCGTGGTGAGGCCGAGCACCGGTGCCCCGCTGCCGATCCGCTTGACGCCGAGGACGATGCCGAGCACGCCGAGTGCCGCGATGACCGCGCCGATCACATCCCACGGGCCGTTGCGCTCGCCCCGGGACTCCGGCAGCAGCCAGCGGCCTATCAGGAGCATCGCGGCCATCATCGGGATGTTGATGAGGAAGACCGAGCCCCACCAGAAGTTCTCGACGAGGAAGCCGCCGAGGACCGGGCCGACGGCGGCGCCGACCGCGGCCACCGCACTCCAGACGCCGATGGCGACCGCGCGCTCACGCCGGTCGGGGAAGACCTGGCGGAGGATCGACAGTGTCGCGGGCATGATCATCGCGCCGCCGATGCCGAGCAGGGCGCGCGCCACCATCAGGATCTGCGGGTTGGGCGCGAGTGCGGCGGCGGCGGAGGCCAGGCCGAACAGGCCGTAGCCGAGGAGGAGGACACGACGGCGGCCGACGCGGTCGCCGAGCGTGCCGAAGAGGATCAGCAGCGACGCCGCTATCAGCGGATAGACGTCGACGATCCAGAGGAGCTCAACCGGACCCGGCCGCAGGTCCTCGGTGACGGAGGGCACGGCCACGTAAAGGATCGTGGTGTCCAGCGCGACGAAGAGCAGGCTGACACACAGCACGATCAGCACGGTCCAGCGGTTCGCGCCGCCGCCTGAAAGCCGGGGAACACCAGTCGTCCGTCCACTGCCGGACGTGGTCGTCCCGGACATGCAGAACCTCCTGTCATGCTCTCGCGGCCGCGGATCAGGGCGCGAAAACGCCCCGGGCGGAACCGGCGGCACGGGCGAGTTGAGACGTCAGACTACGCGAGTCGCCCGAGGTCCCGCGTGGCTCACCTCACGATGAGACGCGCATCGCAAGGGTTGGCGTTGCGCCACCCGCCGGTCGACCGTCGTTCTTCGGCCACCTGGATAATCGTCCGGATGAACGATCTTGCCTCCACCGCCGCCCCCGGCCGGACGCCGTGCGCGCCCGCCGTCCGGGCCGCGCTGCGCCGTGCCGCCCCCGCGCTCGCGGCGTATGCGGCGGTCCGGCTGCTGGGCGTCACGGTGCTCGCGGTCTGGTCGGCGGCGAACGGCAAGAACTGGCACACGTTGCTCACCGCCCGCTGGGATTCGCTCTGGTACACCCGGGTCGCCGAGCAGGGCTACGGCTACGGCGTGCAGCTGGCCAACGGCGATGTGCACTCCAATCTGGCGTTCTTTCCACTGCTGCCGTGGCTGGAGCGCGGCCTGTCCGCGGTCTCTCCGCTGTCCGCCGCGGACGCCGGGATGGTCGTGGCCTGGCTGGCGTCGCTGTGCGCGGCCTGGGCGCTGTACGCGACCGGTGAGCGGCTGCACGGGCCGCGCGCGGGGATGGCGCTGGTGGCGCTGTGGGCCGTGCTGCCGGTCGGGATCGTGCAGTCAATGGCCTATTCGGAATCCCTGTTCACCGCGCTCGCGGCCTGGGGCGTCTACTGCGTACTGACCGGGCGCTGGGTATGGGCGGGTGTGCTCGCCTCGCTGGCCGGGCTGACCCGGCCGGTGGGCCTCGCGGTCGTCGCCGCCGTGTGGGTCACCGCCGCGGTGACGGTGTGGAACGACCGGGCCGGTGGCCTGCGCCTCCGCACGATCTTCCGCGGCCGGCACCGGGGGATGCTGCTGGGCGTGCTGCTCGCGCCGCTCGGCTGGGTCGGCTACTTCCTGTGGGTGGGCACGCGGCAGGGCAGTCTCACCGGCTATCTGGACGTCCAAGGCGACTGGGGCAACGGCTTCGACGGCGGCATCGCGTTCGGCACGTTCATCTGGCACCAGCTGTCGGGGCCCGCGTTCCTCGCCGGGGTCGGACTGCTCGTCGGTGTCGCGCTGGTCATCTGGCTGTACGTGCGCGGCGTACGGCAGGGGCAACCGCTGCCGCTGCTGGTCTACGGCGGTGTGGTGCTGCTGCTGGCACTGACCGCGAAGGGCTATTTCGGCTCCAAGCCGCGGCTGATGCTGCCGGCGTACCCGTTGCTGCTGCCGCTCGCGGTGGGGCTCGCACGGTGGCCCCGTGCGCGAGCCTGGCTGGTCGTCGGGCTGATCGCGGTCGGCTCGGCGGTCTACGGGGCGTTCTGGCTGAACGGGTCCGGCCCCCCGTAAGCAGATGATCTTCGTCTCGTCGGCGCCGCTCCGGGGAAACTCCTCACGACAGCCGGGCGAATCGGGGATAAACTCGCCCGCGAAAAGCAGATAAAGCACTCGCGGCGGCGACACGCGGATGCCGGGACGGGAATCCGAATCTCTGGGAATTCCCTTCCAAAGCCGTGTGCCGGAGCCCCGTTTGAGACCGATTCCACATCACATCGTCATTACAAAGCGCACAGTTTGACCAAGCTGCTACATCACACGCGGTAACGTCGATTGAGTGCGTACCGATGACAAGCTCGACCAGATGGAGGAGCGCCCGACCGATCGCGCCCGACCACCCCTGATGACCCGGACCCGCCTGTGGCTGTTCGGCGGCACACTGGCGGTGTATGCGGCGATCGTGGCCGGGGTGCTGACCACTTCATGGCTGGTCACATTCGACTGGCAGGTCATGTTCTTCAGGCCGTACAAGCAATGGCCGGAGATCCATGCCTTCCTCGACTACTTCGTTGTCCTGGGGCAGCGCGGACCGACCGCGGTGGCGGTGGCGGCATGGCTGGGCTGGCGCTGCTGGCGGCAGCGCAACCTCCACCCACTGCTGGTGTTCGGCGCCTCGCTGCTGCTGCTGAACATCACCGTGGGCGCCGCCAAGCTCGGCATGGGCCGTCTCGGCCCGCACTACGCGACGACGGTCGGCGCCACTGAGATGTGGCTGGGCGGCGATATATTCCCCTCGGGTCACACCGCGAACGCCGTGGTCACCTGGGGTGTGCTGGCCTACCTCGCGACCACCCCGCTGCGCCGCCGCACCCTGTCGGTGATCGCCGCCCTGGGCGCGCTCGGCGTCGGCATGACCACCGTCTACCTCGGTACGCACTGGGTCAGCGATGTGCTGCTGGGCTGGGCCGCCGGCCTGCTGGTGCTGCTGGCGCTGCCGTGGCTGGAGCCCGGCATCACGTGGGTGGAGGACCGTCTCATGGGCGTCCTGCTGCGGCTGTGGCTGCGACTGCGCCCCGATTCGCTGCGTGGACCGCTGCCGGTCGGTGCGCTGGCTCCCGAGGTCTCCCGGCAGCGTGTCGCCCCGGACGGCGAGGTGCTCGTACGCGAGACCATCGGCGCAGGTACGGGCGGCCGCGTCACCGCCACCCGCACCCCGGACGGCTGGCCGCACCACCCGCCGCGGCCGCACACCTCCCGCTCGGAGCGCTCGCCGGTCACCCCGGTGGGCAGCCGTAGGCCGCCGCACGCGGACCGCGTCCCGCGCAGCACGCCGCTGAGCCCGACGTCCGGGCGCGGCCGCAACGGCACCGGCTGACCCACCCCACAACCGCGGGGCCGGTACGCACACCCGCTTCCCCGCGCCGAAGGCCCCGGCCGCTCCCTCCGGAGCAGCCGGGGCCTTCGTTTGCGTACCGCCCGTCAGCCCTTCCAGGCGCGCTGTACCAGGCCTTCCTTGACCTCGAAATTGACCCGGCCGCTCAGGAATTCCATGGTGATGACCGCGCCCGGCGCCAGCGAGCGGACGGTGGTCCAGCCGCGTGCGCGGGCCCGGTCCTCGGCGTCCTGCTGGGCGAGGCCGATATAGGACTCGGGGTCGTCCTGGGGTTCGTTCGGGAAGAGTGCATCGGGAGCCATGACAGCCACCGTAGGTGCCCGCGCTGTCACACGGAAGGCCCTTCCGGCGCACACCTCGGTGTCTTCCCGGTCCTTCATTGGTCACACTTGTGTCACAGCGAAGGCTCCTGCGTTTGCGGTAACACCGGTCACCCGTACGTGCCGTGTGTTGCCGCAACCGGGTGGAAAACAATGCGGCCGGAATTCCACCTTGATCAAATGCGAAAACGGGCACCCCTACCTCGGGCAAATCCGGACAGGCACCGGAAATTATTCACCCGCCAGCCGCGAAATCCCCTTCCCTTAAGCCCTTTATCAGCCAGCCCCTAATTGGCCGGTGCCACACACTCCACGCACATTTCCCGCACATTGCCCGGCCGCCGGGCCGTGCGGCGGGCCGGAGAGCACCGGAACGGACCGGAGCGCCCCCTCGCCCTGGGACCCCCGCGCGAGCATCATGTCCCCCGGCACCACCTCCCCCACCCATTACCCCGGCACCACCTCCCCCACCCATTGCCCCGGCACCACCTCCCCCACCCATTGCCCCGCCCCAGTACTCCCGCGATGAACGAGGTGCAGCGGATTGGTCACGGACAGCGCCGAGGCGAGCATTCCGCCAGCCAGGGCGCGGCGCCGCGGGGCGGTACTGGTCGACTGGCTGACGACGACCGACCACAAGAAGATCGGGCACCTCTACCTGATCACTTCGTTCGCGTTCTTCCTGGTCGGCGGTCTGCTGGCGCTGATCATGCGGGCCGAGCTGGCCCGCCCCGGGCTGCAGATCGTGACCGCCGAGCGGTTCAACCAGGCGTTCACGATGCATGGCACGATCATGCTGCTGCTGTTCGCCACCCCGGCCTTCGCCGGCTTCGCAAACGAGATCATGCCGCTGCAGATCGGTTCGCCCGATGTCGCCTTCCCGCGGCTGAACATGCTCTCGTACTGGCTCTTCCTCTTCGGCGGCCTGATCGTGGTGGGCAGCCTCCTCACACCGTCCGGCGGACCGAACTTCGGGTGGACGGCGTATGCCCCGCTCAACTCGATGGTCCGATCCCCCGGCATCGGCGCCGATATGTGGATCATGGGCCTGGCGCTGGCCGGCTTCGGCACCATCCTCGGTGCCGTCAACTTCCTCACCACGGTCATCACATTGCGGGCGCCCGGCATGACGATGTTCCGGATGCCGGTCTTCACCTGGAACGTCCTCTTCACGTCCATCCTGGTGCTGATGGCGTTCCCGGTGCTGGCCGCCGCCCTGCTGGTGCTGGAGTCGGACCGGCAGTACGGCTCGGTGGTGTTCCAGCCCGAGGCGGGCGGTGCGCTGCTGTGGCAGCACCTGTTCTGGTTCTTCGGCCATCCCGAGGTCTACATCATCGCGTTGCCGTTCTTCGGCATCATCACGGAGATCATCCCGGTCTTCGCCCGTAAGCCGATCTTCGGCTACGTCATGCTGATCGGCGCGACGATGGCCATCACGGGCCTGTCGGTGGTCGTCTGGGCCCACCACATGTTCGCGACCGGGGCGGTGCTGCTGCCGTTCTTCTCCCTCCTGTCGTTCCTGATCGCGGCCCCGACGGGGGTGAAGTTCTTCAACTGGATCGGCACCATGTGGCGCGGCTCGGTGTCGTTCGAGACCCCGATGCTGTGGTCGGTCGGCTTCCTGGTGAGTTTTCTGTTCGGCGGCCTGACCGGCGTCATCCTGGCGTCGCCGCCGATGGACTTCCATGTCACCGACTCGTACTTCGTCGTCGCCCACTTCCACTACACCGTCTTCGGGACGGTGGCCTTCGCGACGTTCGCGGGCTTCTACTTCTGGTGGCCGAAGTTCACCGGCAAGATGCTCGACGAGCGACTGGGGAAGATCCACTTCTGGACGCTGTTCACCGGCTTCCAGCTCACCTTCCTCGTCCAGCACTGGCTGGGCGCGGAGGGCATGCCGCGCCGCTACGCCGACTATCTGGCCGCCGACGGCTTCACGGCCCTGAACACCGTCTCCACCATCGGCTCGTTCCTGCTCGGCACCTCCACCCTGCCGTTCCTCTACAACGTCTGGAAAACGGCGCGGTACGGCACCCGGATCGGGCTGGACGACCCCTGGGGCTACGGCCGCTCCCTGGAGTGGGCCACTTCCTCGCCGCCGCCACGGCACAACTTCACCACCGTCCCCAGGATCCGCTCCGAGTCGCCCGCGTTCGATCTGCACCACCCCGAGGTGGGCAAGGAGCCCGCCGCTATCCCAGCGCCCGGGAAAGCCGGTCCCTGATCTCCCGTACTCGGTCGAGCAGTTCCGGCGGCTCGCGGACCTCGAAGTCAAAGCCCATCAGCACGATGTGGATCACCAGCACATCGAGACTGTGCGCCCCGGTGCGCAGCAGACAGCTGTGCTCGTCGACCGCCTCCAGCGTCCCGGCGGACGGGCTGATGCGGGTCGCGGCCTCGTCCACCGGCACGTGGAGCAGCACCGTCGCCTGCTCCGCGTACGCACGGGTGGAGACGCCCTGGGAGACATACGCCGCGAGGTCCTCGGCGGGCGGGGTGCGCGGTGTGCAGCGTGGACCGTGCGGCGGGGTGGGGGTGATGCGGTCGGCGCGGTAGGTGCGCCAGTCCGCGCGGTCCACGTCCCAGGCGACGAGATACCAGCGGCGCTGCGCGGAGACCAGGCGGTGCGGTTCGACGGTGCGGCGGGAGACCGTGCCGTCGTGTGCGGCGTAGGTGAACCGCAGCTGACGGCAGTCCCGGCAGGCGTGCGCGAGTTCGGAGAGGGTGTTGGCGTCCACCCGCGGGCCGCCGGGCCGGCCGAGCATCGGGACGGTGAAGGCGTTCAGCGCGCCGACCTGACGTTGCAGCCGGTGCGGCAGCACCTGTTCCAGCTTCGCCAGTGCGCGTACCGAGGTCTCCTCGATGCCCTCGACGCCGGCGGCCGCGGCGGTACGGAGACCGACCGCGACGGCCACCGCCTCCTCGTCGTCCAGCAGCAGCGGCGGGAGTTCGGCACCGGCGCCCAGTTGATAGCCGCCGGCCGTTCCGGGAGTGGAGTGCACGGGGTAGCCGAGCTCCCGCAGCCGGTCGATGTCCCGGCGGACGGTGCGCGGGGTGACGCCGAGCCGGTCGGCGAGATCCGCGCCCGACCAGTCCCGGTGGGCCTGCAGCAGGGAGAGCAGGCGGAGCAGACGCGCAGAGGTGTCCAACATGCTCGAAGTCTCGCAGCCCTTGCGGACAGCTACGGTCCGCAAGGGCGGGCGGAGGTGCATCCCCGGATGCCGGGCGAAGGTGCCTGCCCGCGGTCAGCTCCCGGCCGTCACCCGCCGTCAGCTCCCGGCCGGGGCGTCCTGCTCGGCCGGGCCCGCGACCCGTATGGCCAGGTCGTTGTCGAGCGTGTAGTACGGGCCGACCCTGACCTGTCCCACCGCGGCCCGCACCGGCAGCGCCGGGTAGCTGAACACCTGCTTCTTGTCCGGGACATCGTCCAGGAGACGGGCGATCCGGACAGGCCGGGCACCCTCGGCGGGCCGCACCCACAGGTCCCACGGCTCGTTGCCGCGCTCCCAGCAGGCGGCCAGTTCCGCGTACGGCAGGGTGAAGGTGAAGTCCGGGCCCTCGACGGTCAGCGGGACGGTGACGACGAGCGGCGCACCGTTACCGGACGCGCCGGTACCAGACGCGCCGTTGCCGGGCGGGGTGCGCCGGGCGTGGGCCTCGACCTGAGCGCCGGCCGCCGCCACGGCCCCGTACAGCCGGCCGGAGACCGTCAGGCCGTCGGGCGCCACCAGGATGTCGCCGGCCTCGGCGTGCGGGCCGCGCTGCCAGCTGCGCAGCGCCAGATTGCCGAACTTGGTGGCGTACGGGATGCGTACGCCGAGCCGGCCGATGCCCGCCAGCGGCCGGCGGTCCACCAGCGATCGCAGGTCGTTGACGCCGGGCAGCAGGCGCCGCGGGTCCCGGCCGTCACCGAAGTCGGCGTAGGCGTTCCAGCGGCCCTCGGCGAGCGCGACGGTGCTGGGCAGCACCGCGCGCAGCCGCCCCGAGCCGTTCGGCCCGAGCGGCAGCCGTACCTCGTCGTCCGCGCCGTCGCCGCCGCGCAGCCGCAGCACGAGCGCCGCGCTCCAGGCGGTGTGGGCCTCCTGAGGGGTGGGCAGGTCGAAGGTGAGCCCGCCCGCGGAGTCCGCGATGCAGTCGGCCCTCAGCTCCGTCGGCGCCGCCGTGCCGTTCCGGCGGGCCGCCGCTGGCCGGGCCGATTCGCTCCCCGGTGTCCCCGGTCCGCCGCCGTTGGGGCGTGCGGTCGCCGGAACCTTCGGTTCCTGGTCGATGGCCTGGGGCTCCTTCACTTCTGGTCCGATCGCTGCGTGTCCGGCGGCTTCGTCTCCGGTGGCTTCGTCTCCGGGCACTTCGTGTCCGGTCACGGGCAGCTGCGTCGAGGCGTTCACGCCGTCCGCACCCCTCTCACTGCGGCGTGGGCCGCGTCCTTGGTGGCGTATGCGCCGCTCAGCAGTGCTCCCCGGGTGCGGTGCAGGGTGCCGCGCAGCCGGTTGCCCCGCCGCTGCGCGAGCAGCTCGCTGAACAGCGCTTCATAGCGTCCGGCGACGGTGGCGGGGTCGAAGCGGGCGGACGCGGCGAGGGCGGCGCGGCCCATCCGCTTCCGGGCGTCGTCGTCGTTGATCAGCTCCAGCAGCGAGCCGGCCAGCGCCTCCGGTTTGCCGACCGGCACCAGCCTGCCGTCCGTCCCGTCGTCGATGATCTCGCCGGGGCCGTGCGGGCAGTCGGTGGCGACGACGGGCAGGCCGCAGCGCATGGCCTCCACGATCGTCATCCCGAAGGATTCGAGGCTGGAGGAGACGGCGGCGATGGAACCCTTTGCCCACTCGGGCTCCAGGGGGTTGGCCGGTCCCATCAGGAACACATGGTTGTACAGGCCGAGTTCATCGATCAGGGCACGCAGCGCGGCCTTCTCGGCGCCGCCGCCGTAGATCCGCAGCCGCCAGTCGGGCCGCTCGGCGACGACCTTGGCGAAGGCCCTGATCAGCACGTCATAGCGCTTGACCGGGGCGAGCCGGCCGGCCGCGACGACCCACTTGCCAGTGCCGTCGGCGGGCTGCAGACCGGGCGCGGGCACGCTGTTGGGCACCGCCTCGACGCGGACGCCGGGCAGCCGCAGCGTACGGCGGTAGGCGTTCGCGTCGGCCTCGGTGACGGTGGTGACCGCGTCCAGACGCGGATAGGCACCGCGCAGCGCCAGCTTGAGCGCCCGGCTGTGGGTGTCGAGGGTGAGATGCTCCTGGCCGATACGGACCGGGCCGCGGCGCGCCTGCTTGGCGATGTGCACGTTCAGGCCGGGCCGGGTGCCGACCACCACGTCCGCCTCGATCCGGCGCAGATGCTGGGCGATACGGCGGTCGGTGAGCTCGCTGTACTGGCCGAAGCGGCCCTCGGCGGCGGGGAAGACCTTGGCGGGACGGGCGTACGCCGGGTCCGCGCCGTCGAAGGCGGGGCTGGACTCCTGTATGTCCACGAGATGCCGGAGGGTGACCCCGGGGCCCAGATCGAAGACCGGGGTGTCACGGTGGCGCAGCACGGACACGATCTCGACGTCATGCCGGTCCGCGAGCGTACGGGCCAGATTGAACGTCGTCCGGATCGTCCCCCCGATGCCGTACGCGTTATGAATCAGGAATGAGATGTGCATCCGTCCCCGTGCCCCCTGGTCTTCCGGTCTTCCCTGGTCTCCCCGCGGACCACGCCGCGCGCCTCTCCCGACGGCTTGACCCGTCCGGCGGCTGAACGGTAGGACCGTGAAAAGAGGTTCCGGGTTGGGGGCTTTCGCCAAGTTGTTCCGAAAAAGTTAGGGCATCGGTAGCAACGTCATGGAACCTCTCCGCCGCAAATCCCATCCCCTGCCAGTCATCGGCGCCGGTAGGCACGGTGAGAGCCCGTGAAGCGGACATCCTGCGTGTCACCGGCCCGGGTGACCGGGAATTCCGGCGTGCCACCGCGGAGAGTCAGCCGGACAGGGCAGACGGAAGCGGCACCTTCGTGCCGGTGATCAGCCGGTCCGGCCGCCCGGCGCGGTTCGATTCTGTTCCCGGCCACGCGTGACCCCTGCCACAGGTCACCCGTTGTTCCTGTACGAGCCGGGAGACCGCCCGGCAGCCGTTCGAAGATCGAGGAGCCACCCGTGCCGCGCATGCTCGACGTCAGCGACGACGTTCGCGCCGAGATCGGCGACGAAGAGGCCGACCGCTTGCTGGCTGGTGGCGACGCCCCCGGCAGCTACGACTGCACCTCCTGTCGCACCCCGGGCGACAGCGAACAGGAGCGCACCAGCACCGTCCTGTTCGTGGGCGAGGAGACCGCGGTGCTCGCGTTCGCGCACGCCACCTGCATCCCCTCGCAGGTCGTTCCGGTTTCGGAGGAGCAGCTCCAGGGAGCCGTGCGCTCCATCACCGGTGAGGACACCGCCCCCCGCAGCACAGGAGCGGACCCCGCGCCGAACGCTCCGGTCCCCACCAACGACCGCCAGGCGACCCTCGGGATCACCTGCGGTCTGGTGCTGATCGAGAGCGAACTGCGCCCGGCGCTCGTCGTCGAGCCCGACGGCCCGATCGCCCGCCCCGGCTCGGCGGGCACGGAGGACGAGTTCCTGCTGCTGCTCATGGAGCAGGGCTTCAAGCCGGTGACCGACATGAACCAGCTGCCCGCCATGAACCCGGGCTGGTCCACACTGCTCGCCATGGGCAAGCTGCACGCCGTCCTCCAGCCGGCCAACGGCGGCAGCCAGGCCGCATGGTGGCAGGCCCATCAGCCGCTGGCCGTCTCCGACGGCTGGCGCACCGAGGCGAACAAGTCGAAGACCGTGCTGATGTACGCCGCGCCCGCGGG
The DNA here is from genome assembly GCF_040654775.1 of Streptomyces sp. NPDC050636. Lineage (NCBI taxonomy): Bacteria > Bacillati > Actinomycetota > Actinomycetes > Kitasatosporales > Streptomycetaceae > Streptomyces > Streptomyces sp. NPDC050636. The sequence continues at coordinate 6,245 of NZ_JBFAIP010000075.1, read as the reverse complement.
CACCATCGGGCATCAGCCGCGCGAGGACCTCATGCGGCAGGCGCTGGAGCAGGCCGCCGCGAAGGGCGCCCTGGTCGCCGCGGCGATGCCGCTGGCCGGTACCTGACCCGACCGGTACTCCGATCGCGGGGGCAGCACCGCCTGATGGGCGGGATTGCCCCCGCGATCAGCCATTTCCGCAGGAAAGCCGCATCCCACGGGCATCGGGGTCGTTGGCAGATACGTGCACGCATACGACCCCTCCTCCCGCGCCCAGTACCCCCACCCGATCCCCGGAATGCGCCCGTCGCACGAACCCCGGTCGACGCACACCGCCGACCGCGGTTCGGCCACGCCGATCTATGACGCGCTGTACGCCGAGTACCGCCGCTCCTTCCGCGCACTGCCGGGGGATCGTACGGACGAGCCGGAGGTCCCGGAATCACTGCGCGGCACCGGAAGCTGGGGCCGGACAACGGCGTCGACGGGCCACTGGGAGGTCGTCGGCCGCCAGCCGTACTACCCGCGGGGCCACACTCCGGCGGCGCTGCCGCCCGGCCAGCGGGACTCCCGGTCGCACGGGCGCTGATCGGCCCGTACGGCCGGGGCCCCGTCCCTGGCGGGCCGGCCGCTACTTCTTCTTGCTGCGCTTCTCCCGCACCCGCACCGAGATGTGGATGGGCGTCCCCTCGAAACTGAACTCCTCGCGCAGCCGGCGCTCGATGAAGCGGCGGTAGCCGGCCTCCAGGAAGCCGGAGGCGAACAGGACGAAGCGGGGCGGCTTGGTGCCGGCCTGGGTGCCGAAGAGAATGCGGGGCTGCTTGCCGCCGCGGATCGGGTGCGGGTGGGAGGCCACGATCTCGCCGAGGAAGGCGTTCAGCCGGCCGGTCGGGATACGGGTCTCCCACCCGGCCAGCGCGGTCTCGATCGCCGGGACGAGCTTCTCCATGTGGCGGCCGGTGCGCGCGGAGACGTTCACCCGCATCGCCCACGGAACCTGTACGAGGTCCCGCTCGATCTCCCGCTCCAGGTAGAAGCGGCGCTCCTCGTCGAGGTTGTCCCACTTGTTGTAGGCGATGACCAGGGCGCGCCCGGCCTCCACGGCCATCGTGATGATCCGCTGGTCCTGGACGCTGATGGATTCGGCGGCGTCGATCAGGACGACCGCCACCTCGGCCTTCTCCACGGCCGCCGCGGTGCGCAGCGAGGCGTAGTAGTCGGCGCCTTCCTGGAGGTGCACCCGGCGGCGGATACCGGCGGTGTCCACGAACTTCCAGGTCTTGCCGCCGAGTTCGATCAGCTCGTCGACCGGGTCGCGGGTGGTGCCGGCCATCTCGTTGACGACCACCCGCTCCTCGCCGGCGACCTTGTTCAGCAGCGACGACTTGCCGACGTTCGGACGGCCGATCAGCGCGATCCGGCGGGGGCCGCCGAGCGCGGCGCCGAAGGTCTGCGCGGGCGCCTCCGGCAGCGCATCCAGGGCGGCGTCGAGCATGTCGCCGGTGCCGCGGCCGTGCAGCGCGGAGACCGGGTACGGCTCGCCGAGGCCCAGCGACCACAGCATGGCGGCGTCGGCCTCGCCGGACGCGCCGTCGACCTTGTTGGCGACCAGCACGACGGGCTTGCCGGACCGGCGCAGCAGCTTGACCACGGCCTCGTCGGTGTCGGTCGCACCGACCTTGGAGTCCACGACGAAGACGACGGCGTCGGCGGCCTCGATGGCGAACTCGGCCTGGAGGGCGACGGACGCGTCGATGCCGAGGACGTCCTGCTCCCAGCCGCCGGTGTCGACGACCTTGAAGCGGCGGCCGTTCCAGTCCGCCTCGTAGGTGACGCGGTCGCGGGTGACGCCCGGCTTGTCCTCGACGACCGCCTCGCGGCGGCCGATGATGCGGTTCACCAGGGTCGACTTGCCGACATTGGGGCGGCCGATGACGGCGAGGACGGGCAGCGGGCCGTGGCCGGCCGCGGCGATGTCGCCCTCGACCTCCTCGGGGTCGAAGCCCTCCTGCGCGGCGAGCTGCATGAACTCCGCGTACTCGGCGTCGCCCAGCGCACCGTGCTCGTCGCCGGTGTGGGTCTGGTCGTTCATGAAGTCCGTTCCTCGTTCACTGCGGTCGGTGTGCGGCTTCCGCCGCGTGGCGTCATCGGTGAGCTGCTCGTACGCAGCCCGCTCTCAAGTTTCGGTCAGCGCCCGGTCAGGCGCCTGGCCTCTGCCAGGTGGGCGGTCAGCCGCTCCTGGATCCGCACGGTCGCCTCGTCCAGCGCCTTGCGGGTGCGCCGCCCGCTGCCGTCGCCCGCCTGGAAGCCGTCACCGAAGACGACATCGACACGGCCGCGCAGGGGCGGTATCGCCGGGGTCAGCCGGCTGCTGCGGTCGGTGCTGCCGAGCACCGCCACCGGGACGACCGGGGCACCGGAGCGCACCGCGAAGTACGCGAGCCCGGCCCGCAGCGAGGCGAAGTCGCCCTCGCCGCGGGTGCCTTCCGGGAAGATCCCCAGCACCCCGCCGCCGTCCAGCACACCGAGCGCGTCGGTGATCGCCTTACGGTCGGTGCTGTCGCGGTCCACCTTCAGCTGCCCGATGCCCCGCAGGAACGGGTCCAGCGGGCCGACGAATGCTTCCTTCTTGATCAGGAAGTGCACCGGCCGCGGCGCGGTGCCCATCAGCATCGGGCCGTCGATACCGTGTGCGTGGTTCACGGCGAGGATCACCGGCCCGGCGGACGGAACCCGCCAGGCGCCCAGCACCCGCGGCTTCCACAACCCGTACATCAGGCCGATGCCGATCCGCCGGCCGACCGCGGCACCCTTGGCGCTCGGGATGCCGGACCGCTGCCCGGCCCCCGCGCCGGACGCCTTGCCGCGATCGGTCACCGAGCGACCCGCCCCGCCTTTTCGGCGCTGGCACCCTCGATGAGGGTGACCACGCACTCGATGACCTGGTCCAGCGTCAGCTCGGTGGTGTCCACCTCGACCGCGTCGTCCGCCTTGGCCAGCGGAGAGGTCTTACGGGAGGAGTCCGCGGCGTCCCGCTTGATCAGGGCCTCGCGGGTGGCGGCCAGGTCGCCGGCCTCCTTGCCCTTGAGCTCGCCGTTGCGGCGGGCCGCACGGGCCTCGGCCGAGGCGGTGAGGAAGACCTTGAGGTCGGCGTCGGGCAGGACGGTGATGCCGATGTCCCGGCCCTCCACGACGATGCCGTGCGGCGCCTCGGCGGCGATGGTGCGCTGCAGGCCGGTGATCCGGGCCCGCACCTCTGGTACGGCGCTGACGGCGCTGACCGCGGAGGTGACCTCCTGGGTGCGGATCGGTCCCGCGGCGTCCAGACCGTCGACCGAGATGGTCGGGGCGGCCGGGTCGGTGCCGGAGACGATCACGGGCTTGGCCGCGGCGTCGGCCACCGCCTTCGCGTCGTTGACGTCGATCCGGTTGGTCAGCATCCACCACGTGATCGCGCGGTACTGGGCGCCGGTGTCGAGGTAGCCGAGGCCCAGCTTGGCGGCCACAGCCTTGGACGTGCTGGACTTGCCCGTGCCAGCGGGGCCGTCGATGGCGACAATCACTGCAGCCGGGGCGGTCCGAGCGGCGGTTTCCACGGTGACGAACACCTTTCTTGTACACGGGGCGGGGGTCCACGGCCATAAGGGCCTCGCACAAGGTTACTGGCTCACCCGCACAGCGCCGTCCACGGAGTCACTGGCGGATGGACCAGCCCCGCTCGCGCAGCTCCGCGGTCAGCACCGGCACCGCCGACGGCTCCACCGTGAGCTGGATGAAGCCGGCCTGCTGACCGGTGGCGTGCTCGATGCGGACGTCCTCGATGTTGACCCCCGCCCGGCCGGCGTCGGCGAAGATCCGGGCCAGCTCGCCGGGCTGGTCGCCGATGTAGACGGCGACGATCTCGTACACGGCCGGGGCGGCGCCGTGCTTGCCGGGCACCCGCTCACGCCCGGCGTTGCCGCGCCGCAGCACATCCTCGATGCCGTCGGCGCCACCGCCGCGCTTGTCCTCGTCGGCGGACTCCAGGGCGCGCAGCGCGCGTACGGTCTCGTCCAGGTCGGCGGCGACCTCGGACAGCACATCGGCGACCGGGCCGGGATTGGCGGACAGGATGTCGATCCACATCGCCGGGTCGGAGGCCGCGATCCGCGTCACATCGCGGATGCCCTGGCCGCACAGCCGTACGGCGGTCTCGTCGGCGCCCTTGAGGCGGGCGGCGACGAGGCTGGAGAGCAGCTGCGGGGTGTGCGAGACCAGGGCGACGGCGCGGTCGTGGGCGTCCGCGTCCATCACCACCGGGACGGCCCGGCAGAGCGCGACCAGCTCCAGGGCGAGGTTGAGCACCTCGGTGTCGCCGTCGCGGGCCGGGGTGAGGACCCAGGGCCGGCCCTCGAAGAGGTCTGCGGTGGCGGCCAGCGGTCCCGAGCGCTCCTTGCCGGCCATCGGGTGGGTGCCGAGGTAGCCGGTCAGGTCGCAGCCCATCGCCTCCAGCTCACGGCGCGGGCCGCCCTTGACGCTCGCGACGTCGATGTACGCGCGGGCCGCGCCGCGCCGCATGACGTCCGCCAGCGCCGTCGCTACATGGGCGGGCGGCACCGCCACGATGGCCAGATCGACCGGGCCGGGCGGTGCCTCGGCGGCACCCGCGCCGAGCGCGGCGGCCGTGAGGGCCTGGGCCTGGTCGTGGTCCTCCAGGAACACCTGCACGCCGCGCGCGTTCAGCGCGAGCGCGGCCGAGGTGCCGATCAGGCCGGTGCCGATGACGAGTGCGGTCCTCACTGCGCGATGTCCTTTCGCAGCGCCCCGGCCGCACCGAGGTAGACATGGGCGATCCCGGCCTTGGACAGTCCGGTCTCGACATGGGCGAGCACCCGCACCACACGCTCCATGGCGCCGGTGACCGCCATTTCCTGGGCGCAGATCAGCGGGACGTCCGTGATGCCCAGGGCGCGCGCGGCGGCGGCCGGGAAGTCGCTGTGCAGATCGGGGGTGGCGGTGAACCACACGCTGATCAGATCGTCCGCGAGGAGGCTGTTGCGCTCCAGGATCGCGGAGAGCAGCTCCGCGACCTGCTCCTGCATGTGCTCCGCGTCGTCCCGCTCCAGCTGGACGGCCCCACGGACCGCTCGTACCGCCACGTCACCGCTCCCTGCGTCTGATGCCGCTCACGTCCCACGTCAGCGCGCACGATCAGCGTATCCGCTGCGCTCGGCCGGCTTCCCTGCGCTGCACCTCCGCCCGTTTTCGGCTTTCCCGCCGTGGCTCCTGCGGCGGGTGCCGCTGCACAGGGCCTTTCGGCAGTGGTGCCGGACGGCCGGACTCCGCCCGCCGGAATTCCGGTGACAGCCACCGCCCCCACCAGCGACAATCGCCCGATGTCCGCAGATGCCGCAGGTCACGCCCTGGTCGCCGAGCACACCGTCTACGGGTGTGTGATGGGCTCGCGCGCGTTCGGCCTGGCGACCGAGAACAGCGATACCGACCGGCGCGGGGTGTACCTCGCCCCGACGCGTCTCTTCTGGAGCTTCGAGAAGCCGCCGACCCACGTGGAGGGGCCGCGGGAGGAGGAGTTCTCCTGGGAACTGGAGCGGTTCTGCGAACTGGCACTGCGCGCGAACCCGAACATCCTGGAGTGCCTCCACTCCCCCTTCGTGGAGCGCGTCGACGCCACCGGCCGCGAGCTGCTCGCACTGCGCGACGCGTTCCTGTCTCGGTATGTCCACCGCACCTTCGCGGGCTACGCCGTCGGGCAGGTCCGGAAGCTGCACGCGGATGTGCGGCAGCACGGCGCGCCCCGCTGGAAGCACGCGATGCATCTGCTGCGGCTGCTGGCCTGCTCCCGGGACCTGCTCCGCACGGGAGCCCTCACGCTGGATGTCGGCGAGGCCCGCGAGGAGCTGCTGGCGGTCAAGCGCGGCGAGGTGTCCTGGGATGAGGTGCAGCGGCGGATGGCGACGCTGACCGAGGAGGCCGACACGGCGGTGTCCGGCTCCCCACTGCCGGCCGAGCCGGACCGCGAGCGGGTGGCGGACTTTCTGTACCGGGCCCGTCGGGCGTCCGCGGTTCGCTGCGCTTAGCCTGGGCCGGCTTGGTTGCTCGCCGTTTTCGGCTTTCCCGCCGGTCCGCTGCGCTTTGCCTGAGCCGCATTTTTGACCGCCCCGCCGCTGCGCCTGCGGCGGGGCTGTTGCCGCTGCGCGGGGCTGTCGGGTGCGGTTCCGGACCTCCGGACTCCGTCCTGCGGTCCGGCCCCTCCCGTTGAGTGTGGG
>NZ_JBFAIP010000074.1:0-32982 GCF_040654775.1 Streptomyces sp. NPDC050636 | reverse complement strand
CTCTTCACCTCGCCCCCTTTTTTGCTATGGCCGCCCCCGCGGGGTCCCCGCGGGGGCCGCCCCCCACTCCGATATTCCGGACTTCGGACCGAAGGATCGTCCACGACCTGTAGGAACCGGAGGAACCGGCGGGGCCGGGGCTTGTGCTTCTTCTTGTGCGGGCGCACGGTCGCGCGGCCCCAGGTCTCCCGGGACTGGTCAGCCAAGGTGGGAGCTCAGCTCTCGACGGCCTTGGACGACTCATCGAGACCTCGCCGAGCACTCACGACACACCTCACCCCCGAGCAGCAAAAACGGGGAGCGAAACCCCCGGCCTCGACCAGCTCAGACATGTCCACAATCACGGCGGAGAACATCGCTGCATTGATCGAGACCGGGATCAGCACTACCACGGGCGAACGATTCAGACAGCAGTTGTCCTGTCGCAGCGTAGTTGGCAGGAGCCACCGTGCTGACCTGCACTGTTGTCATGCTGTTTGAGAACTTCGGGCTCGCTGTTCTCAAGCGACATGGCTTTCGCGGAAAAGGCGGAAACTCCGTGCTTACCGGCCCCGGTCGAGGGGGCGTCGCCAAGCCGAACACTGAGCTGGGTACCCAGTTCCTGGAACCCCAGAGCTACGGCCACACGCTGTGAGGGATAGGGCCGTGCTCTCCACTGCGGAAGCAACCCGGCATCGAGGGCATGGGCCACTGCTACGGACGCCACGGCCCGGGCCAGGCGCCGGCCCCGACAGTGCGGGGCAACCAGCACGCTCAGGTGAGCCACCGACCGCAGCCAGGACCGGTACCCGGCCGCGGCCACCACCTCGTCGCCCCGGCGAAGACAGAACGCGGGAGAGGAGATGTCCTCCAGGCCGCTCTCGCCTGCCTCCTCCTCCCCGACCAGGGCCAGCAGCGCGGCCAAGTCGCCGTCACCGATCGGCAACTGCTCGACCCCGGTACCTTCATACGCAGGAAGAAAGCCGTCCCGGCCGAGATAGAAGAGCGAAGCCGGCCCGAGGACATCGAGCACAGGCAGCACCGCACGCAGACGAGCGACATCGAAGAGCTCTTCGTGAGACATCTCCCGCGCGGCGTCGTCCACCATCCCGGCGGCCAGCACGCTCGGCGCAGTGACGATGGCAGCGTGAGCGATCCGTACGAGCCCGGTCCACGACGGCGGGGACAACCGCGACCTGGGCGCGACCACAACCTTCGCCCCTCCTGAAGGACAGAACTCGACCGGTGTGCCTGCCAGTTCCACCCACAGCTCCCGGGCGTGAACGAGCAAGGGATCGTCAGCCATGGCCGCATCCTGTCGGCTTCGCAGCCGGAGCGCGACCGGATTCCTCCTCCCCCCCACGAGGCCGCCCCGGAGCCCTTCGACCTCGCCGAGTCAGCCTTCGCGTTCGGCCTCGGCGATGCGGGCGATGCGGGCGATGCGGGCGATGCGGGCGATCAGGTTGTCGCGTTGTCGCGGATGTCGGCAAGTCGTGTCCGTTGGGCCGGGTCCGGTCGAAGGAGCGAGCATCTGACACAAGCGCGCTCATGGATGCAAGGGGTTCCGAAGGCTCGTTCGCAGGTGCCGATCGAGACCTTGCGGCGTTCGAAGTGCCCGAGGAACTCCTCCCACTCCTCCTCAGTGGGCGTGCGGTATTCCTCGCTGGGGCGGGTCGTCCGGCGCCGCATGATGAACGCGCGGTGGGCCTCGATGGCTTCCTGCGGATAGACCGCCTTGTAGCCCATGGTGGTATCGATGTCGCAATGCCCTCAGATCACTTGCGCAATGCGGGGCGGAAGGCCATTGGCGACGACATCCGTGACGAACATTCTGCGGAAGTCATGGGGCTGGAGCCGCAGAGGTTCCCGTCCGGGCCAGTGAGGCCGGCGCCGACGAGAACACAGTTGATCGAATCGGGACGCCGGCCGTAGCCCGTTCGAGTCACATTTCAGCAGTTCCCCTCTTTTAGCTACCGCCGTTCCGATAGCTAGTGGATCTCTCCCTCCCCCCTATGACTGAGGAGCCCTCGTGCTGTGTCGTCGTGCTCTGGGCAGGCGTCCCGTGGCAACACTCATCGCCGCGATCACCACTGCTCTTCCCCTCACCCTGCATTCCGGCACGGCAGCTGCCGACCGGCAGTCGTTGCGCGAACCGGCGACGAGGCCGGCCGCCGACAACGGTGACGTGATGAGCTCGGAGCCGGGCGCCTTCTACCTCGATCCCCTCAAGGCGTTCAAGGTCAAGGCGAGCGTCAACCGGATCATGTACCGCACGACCGACCGCGTGGGGAAGCCCATCGCGGTCACCGGCACCGTGCTCACCCCCAGGACTCTCCAGCGCGGCCCACGCCCGATCATCGCCTTCGCGCCCGGCACCCAGGGACTGGCGGACAAGTGCGCCCCCTCCCGCCAAATGGCCGAAGGCACCGAGTACGAGGCGCTGCCCATCAAGAAGCTCCTCGACCAGGGCCATGCCGTCGTGGTGACCGACTATCAGGGACTGGGCACACCCGGAGTCCACACATACATGAACCGCGAGGTGCAGGGCCGCGCCGTCCTGGACTCCATCCGAGCGGCCCAGCGCCTGGACGTCGTGGATCTCCCGGATGCCGGCCCGGTCGCGCTCTACGGCTACTCCCAGGGCGGCGGCGCGGCGGCATCCGCCGCCGAGCTCGCCCGTACCTACGCGCCCGAACTGAAGATCAAGGGCGCTGTCGTCGGCGCTCCCCCCGCGGATATGAACAAGGTGGCCGACAACCTTGACGGTTCCGCCTACTCCGCGTTCTTCAACTACGCCCTCTCCGGCCTCGCCGCCGGGTACGGCATCGACATCGACCCGTACCTGAACTCCCGGGGGAAGCGGGTGACGAGTGACCTGCGGGACAACCACTGCACGACTCAGGCCATCGGCAAGTACCCGTTCCTGCAATCCCGTTCTCTGACCGTGGACGGACGTCCGCTGACGGAGCGCCTCAAGCGCGCCCCGTGGAACACGATCGTGGCGGAACAGCAGCTCGGCAAGCGCAAGCCCGCACTGCCCATCCTGCTCTCCCACAGCGTCCTGGACGACGTCATCCCTCACCAGGTCGGCAAGAATCTGGCCGCCGACTGGTGCCGCCGGGGCGCGACGGTGAAATTCACCAGCAACCACATTCCCACCCACATCGCCGCCACCGAGGGAGCGAGCGCCGAGGGCATCCCCTGGCTCGCGGACCGCTTCTCCGGCAAGGCCGCACCGAGCACATGCTGAGCGGGGCACTGGCCTAACCCCAAGTGCGGGCGGCGACCCGCCCAGACCTTGCGCCGGGTGCGCTGAGTCACCCCCTGCCCGAGGAATGGGGCGACCGGCGCAATCACCGGGTGGTTGGCCCTCCACGGGCTAGCGCTCCAGGCAGCAGAGGCGGCGAGCCACCCAGGACCCATGATGTGACCCAACCGGTCAAGCCACAGACTCCGGGTGAACAGCTCGCCACTTCGGACGCTAACTCGCCGACTGGAGCGCTCAGTCACACGTCGGCGTGACTGAGCGCTGCAGTCGGCCTCGTCCGGCCAACTGCAGCGTCGAGGGCGGAAGCCCCCGACCTGCGGGATGCTGGGGGGAAGCAAACGGCCTCGCCCATCCGGTTGGTCGCCTACGGGCCCGCCGCGCGGAAGAGGGCCAGCAGGGCCCGGGCCTGCGGGGAGTCCGCGTCGAAGAACTGCGTGGCCAGCGCGGGTGGCACGGTCGTTCCGTGCATGCGGACCTCATGGCACCGGAAGCAGAACGCCGCCTCGAAGAGCGCCAGGTCGAGAGAGTCCTCGTACGCCCGGACGCTCCAGCCTGGCGAGAAACCGCAGCGGTGTTGTTCACTGCCGGGCAGGTCCTCGATCAAGGTCAGCGCGTCGGCGGCCTCGCTCCCGGCCCAGTGGGCGACCACCCTTCCGGGGTACGGGGCCGCCCGCTTGGCCGGGAGGGCGGAGATCCTTACGACCTCGATCAGCACGGTGGTGGCCACGGCTTCGGCGGGGAGCTGCATGTGCGCAGTCTGCCCGCCGGGCGACAGTCGGCCAAAGCAGATCGTTACAGGCGGTCTGCCACGCAGAAGCCCAGGGTGCTGAGACTCCTCAGGCCAACTGCCGCACTCACAGGCCAGCGCCGGTGACGTAGACCGTCGCACCCGCCGCGCCTAGCTGGACGGCGATGCCGCGCCCGGCTCCCCGCGTGGCCCCCGCGACCAGCGCGATCTTTCCGTGGAGGTCCGGTGCCGATGTGTCGGGCATGAATCCCATTGAGTTCCTCATCTATCTGCACGGCTTGGTCCACGTCCGCCATCGACGCCGACCGGTGACACCATGCTCGACCCAAAACCCAACACCATGTGTCGTATTTTTCGCCCGTCTCACGGACGCCACAGAAGTGACCAAGCCAAATGCCTCGCACGGCGACGACGGCTTCGCCTACCCTCTCGCCCGTGCGGTGGCGGGCGGGAGGGTAGGCAGACTGCTGCAGACGCCGGTCGGAGCAGGGCTACTGGCGGGCGTCGCCACCGGTGTCAGAAGGCCCCGGCGAGATCCTGAGAAGCGCTCGCCTACCGCCCCCTCCCCCGGCCAAATCGCCGAAAAGACGGTCTCACCAGCGAGGCCCAATCGCTGTCCTGCCCGCCGCCTCCGACGCGCAGCCCCGCCAACTCACACGCTCACTCGCCAAATGAAGCGCTCAGCCGCAAGTCGGTTCCAGGCCCTCCCGCATGCCGCCCTGTCAGTGAGTTTTTTTGAACTCTGGCCGTGGGGTGTACGGCTGGATGACCTCATTCGTAGCGGCTGGCGGGACGGCTCGGCGGTAATGCCGGAGTGCGGTGATCCGCTGCCGGTGTCGATGGCGGCGGAGGCGGTGTTCTGCTCGGGTCGTTGCAGGTCACGGCGGTTGCGGAGGCTGCGGCGGACCCTGCGGAGGGCGATCGCGATGCAGTTGGGCGAGCGGGCGGAGTGCATGGTGTGCGGCCGGTCGTGGACGGTGGGGGTGGAGCGGTCGGCGTTGTTACTGCTCAGACCGCTGTCGGGTGCGGGCCTGCCGTGAGCGGCAGGCGTCGCGGAAGGGCGTTACGGAAACGCTGTAGGCGAACGCCTCGACATCATCATCAACACCCCTTGTTTTACAAGGAGTTGACTACGTATATGACGGGTGCTTCGAGCGCCCCCGTTTCACGCCCTGCCTCCGCGTGTCGCGCCCGCGCCACAGTCGTGGTGGCCGGGGCCAGGCTGCCCTTCTCGGTGAAGGAGATCCGTTGTGACTACCGCGAACCCTCTGCCCAAGCTGCCGGACATCGACGACGTCGAACCCGCATCAGACACCGACCAGCAGTGCATCGACGAGGTACGGGCGGTACTTAGCCGGCATGGTGCGCTGCAACGCTTCGGCCTCACACTGCTTCATGAGCACTTCGACGTCGCCGATGACGAGATCCTCGTCGAGGAGATCGACGTCGAGAACCGAACGCTCACCTCCCGTCCGCAGAAGGTCACAGACGTCGGAAACTCCGTGGCCACCGCATGGAGGCTGGACGAACCGACGGACATCGGAAGGTGCATCACCAGGTGTGCCAGGAAGCACGCCGACTTCCGTGGACGAGGTGGTGTGCACGTGAGGTCCCATAACAGGGAGAAGTAAGCACGGCATCGTTGAGGGGTGTTTTTGATCCCAAGTGATTGTTAACGCACACTCAGTTCGATGACGGGAACCCGCTCGTTAAGCACCGTGGTGTGCATCGTCCTGTTCCCCGGCGCATCGGATACGTTCACCGCTGCGCACCGGGGCCCTGGTCGGGGCCCGGCTGCTGCGGGCGGTGCGCAATCTCTGATCGTCCGGGCGCTGCGCACGCGGTGCGCCGCCACCTGGGCCTTGGTGCGCACCTCCTGCGCGATCTGCCTCGCCCGCCCGTATTCGCCGTCGCTCGCCCGTATCCGCCGTCGTCGGCCAGGCGAAGCGCGCAGTACGCCATCAAGTGCAGGCGTTCGGCAGGGCTGGTGCCGCCCTCCAGCGCTGTGACCGCATAGGTTCGCCGGGCTGGGCGATCAAGGCCATGAAGACGAGCGATCGGCCTCCCCATCAATTGCCTTGCCCGCTACGGACCTTGGCGTGTTTGCATCGTCGGCACGGCACTAGAGTGAGACGGTGACCTCTCTGCCGGAAGACCCGCCATCGCTGATCAGCGAACACGACCGCGACACGGCTGTGCAGCGCCTGCAGGAGGCGTACTCCGAAGGGCACATCTCGCACGAGGAGTTGGACGAACGTCTCCACCAGGCGCTCACCTCCAAGACGCACAGCGAGCTCGTGTCGGTCCTGGACTCGCTCCCGGAGGAGGTTGCGGGCACCACGTCCACGATTGCCGCCGCCGGCGGACGGATCCAGCGGCGCGGCACATGGCGGGTACCTCGGATCCTCAAGGTCGAGTCCGCATTCGGAAGGGTGCGCCTGGACCTGTCCCGGGCGGTCATCGAGCATCCGGTAGTCGACATCGAGTTGCAACTCGGCACCGGCAAGGCCAAGATCACGGTGCCTCGCGACGCGATCGTCGACGTCGAGGAGCTGCACACCGGGTGGAAAGACACGCTCTACAAGACCCGGCGGCGCTCCCGCCCCGGCGGGCCGAGGATCCGGATCTCCGGGACCATGGGGTTCGGACGGCTGAAGATCCGCCACGCGCGGCGTTGAGGCCCCATCCGACACCAGGACCAGCTGTCCGGCACTTCTTCGTCCCCGCTCGACTGCTGATGCTGTGACCTCATCGGGTCGCCAGTTGGGTCAGGCCACGGTCTTGATAGGACGATCTCGTTGAACCGGTGGATTACGTCCCTGACAGTGTCCTAGTCGGCCTACACCAGTTGGGCGATCACCGGCACGCGGTTCCCGCCAGCTGAGGCCAGCAGCATCATCGCGTGCTGGTAGCGCACCGAATTGGTGCTGCCGCGACGCACGATCTGCTGCAGCTTCCGTCCTTCCTGGTCGGTCAGTCTGCGTACGCGGACAGCCTCGGCCACCGCCCCCTCCAGCGGTCGGATCGGATGTCACCGCACATCCAACCGCCACAACCACCAGCCCGGCGAACCTATGCGGTCACAGCACTAGCTAAGAGGCTGGTGGTTCGCGGTCACTATCGCCGACAACCGGCCGCCTCTTCACGGCACCGACGGCCTACGCGTACTTCTACTACTTCTACTTCTCCGTTCACTCGTGAGGGGTAGCCGGGCGTCGGGTGGTCCTCTGCCAGGACCTGCGACTGGCACGCTGTGGTGGCATGACCACTACCAGCAACAACGCGCTCGTCGAGGAGTTCCGCCGCATGGACTCCGACGGCGACGGGGCCGTCGACCTCACCGACTTCCTGCGTGCGCCACGTAAGCTCCTCGCCACCCTCGGCGTCCCGGAGGACGCCCCCAAGGCCCAGGCCCTGATTCGGGCCAACGAGACCCAGTGGGCCTCCTTCCTCTCTCTGGGCGACGCCGACGGCGACGGGGTCCTGACCGCTGACGAGTACGTGACCACCCGCACCTCGCCCGAATTCCGTTCCCCGAACCGTCCGGGCAAGGGGGAGGTCTGCCAGACCCTCTTCGCCGTCCTCGACAGTGATGACGACGGCACCATCAGCCAGGACGAGTTTCTCCGCGCGGCCGACTTCCTGTGTATGCCACCGACCGAGGCGTCGGGCTACTTCGCGACGCTCGACAGCGACAACGACGGACAGCTGAGCGGCAAGGAGTTCCTGAAGGCGGTCAAGCGCTTCTACACGAGCTGAACCAGACACAGGCAGTCCGTGGAGGCCACCCGTCGCGGGGGCCTCCACTCTGTGTGGCCCCTCTGGGGATGGCTCCGCGCCCGGCAGCCGAGCCAGAGCATGAGGCTGGATCAGAGCCACGGGGGTCTAGGGTGCGTGCGCTAGCTCGGGCGCCGACGCTCAGACTCAGCCCGGCGGCGAGCTCATGCCGCCCATCCAGGCCGCAGTCAACTTCGCCTTCACCCCGATCGAGCTGGACTACCCCGACCCATTCGGCGTCACCGTCGTCCCGATGGAAGAGGACGGCTACAGCGTGCGCCTTACCGAAGTCTTCGCCCGCTGACCCCACCGTGGCACGGAGCCATCGCTCCCAGGGTGCGTGGCACGGAGGTAGGAATCGGCCAACTGTGCGGAGCACCCAGCGAGTTAATGCGTGTGATTGCTAGCCTCCACGAGGTCATGAGCATGACGACGTCACGGGGGGCGTGCGTGTCTGGGATCCCCTCTCGTGGCGGCATCCCTTAACAGAAGGGGCACACACGTGAGACGACGATTAGCCCTCGCGGTCACCGGTGCAGCTGCTCTCTCATTGTCCCTGGGGGCCTGGCTACCGGCCAACGCCACCACGGACACCGTGCCGAAGGCCAAGGCGGAAAAGAAGACCGAGGTCGTGATCGGCAAGCCCTTCACAGCCGCCAAGACCAGGGCCCAACGTCAGTGGCTGGACCGGCAAAACCGCACCAGGGACGACCGCAAGGTCGCCTGCAAGCTCGGCAAGCAGTCCAAGAACCGCAGCTCCTCGTGCTTTCTGGCGTTCGCTCCCTTCAAGCTGGTCCTCAAGCCCGGGAACCAAGTGATCGGCACCGGCGTCCTCGGCTACGGCAACAGCACCGAGCTGAACTACAAGCGCAAGACCTACACCCAGGACGTCAACCTCGGCCTGGTCGAGGCCACCGACGCGGCCATCAGCGGCACTCTCGCCACGGTGACACTGGGGTGCAACACCCCTGAGGGCAACGGCTGTAAGGCCAAGCAGACGGGCGGCGGAGGATGGCAGCAGCTTCCCTACCCGACGACCAACACACACTTCACGTTCCAGGTGACCTCTGACGCCAAGAGCGTGCTCTATCACCAGCCGCCGACCAAGGTGGATATCCGTCACATCACCGCCACCAACACGGGCACCACGTATCCCGGCGAGCCCGCTCAGGTGCGCTGCGACAGCGAGAAAGTCGGCAGCAACCAGGGCCGGGGCTGCGTGAACTGGGAGTACGCCCCGACCTACACCATGGATGGCACCGACGGGGAGATCTTTGAGGTCGCCGGGCACGTCGCCTGGGCCCAGCGCAACCTGAAGAACCAATGGGGGCTGCGCGGCAAGGGCAAGCCGCTGCACAAGCTCAGCGACGAAGACCTCCAGAGGAAGAACCGCCGCAAGGCGTGTGGCAACGCCAACCCGGGTCCGGGGCAGAGCTGCGACGAGTTCCCGTTCGCGTCCACGTGGGAGGGCGCGCACTTCCAGTCAGACTACTCCACCAAGAATCTCAACGCTCTACAGAACAGCACCGAGGGCGGCCGGAAGTACCGGGGCAAGTTCTATCGTACGAACCGCGTCATAGATGGCGACGCCTTCTGGGTGAAGGTCAAGTACTAGGCAGAAAAGGGGAGTCGGACGGTGGCTGAGCCAGTGCGCACGGTACGTGAACGCTTCAGCGTCAATGAGGGCCAGTACCTCATCATCGGAGACGTCGACAAGGGCCCTGACGACGACCACGCCCCCAACGGCATCATCCGTGCCGCCGAGGACGGAGCAGTCATCTACACGGGTCTGACGCTGGGCGACATCTGGCTGCGCCTGGAGCTGTGGGACGCTCAGCCACCGCTCGACACCAACGGCTGGGACGATGTCGGGGAGGTCACCTACACCGCCACCATGCCCGCACGCCCCTGCGCCGTGGACGGCGATTCTCCCGACGTCTTCCCGGACCTGGCTTTCGCCGGCCCCGGCACCTACCGCATCCGCATCAGCACCCTCGGACGGGACGCCGGGCACCAGGCGGACGTGATCGAAGCGCACGAAGATCCGGTAGAAGAGCACCGCATCCAGGTATGGCCCGCCCCTGCGGGAACCGACCTCCTGCACAAGGCGAGCGATACGATCGGCGCCCACCTCCGCAAGCAGCAGTAGGAAACCGCAAAGCCGACCTGGATCGCGGCACGCCGCCAGGCCTACGCCAACGACCTCGACGCCGAACGCTCCCTCGTCGCCGTCACCGCCCGCAGCAACAGGCAGAAAGCCGACCAGGACCCCGCCGAATGGATGCCACCGGCGTTGAGGTCGCGGGCTTGTCAGGGACTTCTCGGGGCGTGGTGACGAAGGGCGCCGCACCGTAACCCGTCCGGACGACGTCTCGTTGGATCGACATCGCAACCACCGTCCCCACGGTGACGCGCCTGAGGGCCTGGACCCGTGACGGATTCCAGGCCCTCACGCACGCTTCGGCCTGTTAAGAGAACGTCGGCGCCCATGGCCATCTGATGCCTCAACCTCAGCCCCATGCGCGGCATGCGGCACACGGAGCTTTCTCTGGGTGAGGAGTGTGACGCGCGGCGACCTGCGAGGAGTCGAAGCCGGTCAGTGCCGGTGCTGTCGACGTTGCCGAGTTCAACATCTGCGGTGTAATCGTCGGGCGATCGAGCTGACCGAGGGTCGGTCGTGGACCCAGGAAAGGCCTCCGATGTCAAGGCGTGTACGGGTGCGGGTCACAGCGACGTAGGCAAGACAGGCCTCGCCGTCATCGATCGACTGAGGCGGGGGGGACCCGACGTCGTCCTGCCGAATGTTGTCGCGAGGTGGCACGACAGCCAAGGGATCCTCGAACGCGCAGCGGAAGTCGCCGAAGGGGCGGACGCCCTTGCAACCGCACTGGCCAACGTCACACGGGCGACTCGACTCACCTTCACCGGCCATCTACCACAAACTCCAAGTTCCTGAACCACTGACTGGTGCCAGCCAACCAAGCCCCGCCAAGCACCAGGCGGAGCCTTCTGCTTCTTCAGACAGTCACGGCTTCCTCGGACTGGAACCGGGCCGGGCACCGCCTGCAGTACATCGTCCACTGCCCACCGCTCCAGCGCGCCATTCGGATCACCAATGACGGTCCTTCAGGTGATTGCCGGACTCCTCACGCGCCGGGCCGCCGCCACCGGGGTATGGCGTCCCAACAAACCACGACCCGGAACCCCACGAGGAGATCGGCCATGTACGCAGCAGTCCGACGGTACGAAGGGGTGACCGATCCAGCCGAGGCAGGACGCCTCGTCAACGAAGGGTTCGTACCGCTCATGCGCCAGGTCCCTGGCTTCGTGGCCTACTACTGGGTCGACGCCGGGAACGGAGTCATGGTCTCGACCAGCGTCTTCCACGACCAGGCCGGCGCCGAAGAATCGGTCTCCAGAGCGGCGGATTTCGTGCGGGACAACCTCGCAACACTGCTCCCCAACCCACCCCAAATCATGGCCGGGGAGGTCGTGGCCTCCGCGCACCAGGGTTCGAACTAGTCAGACGATAAGGCCTCTAAGACGGTGTCCTACATGGTTGGTTTGAGGAGTCGTTTGTAGCAGCACAGGGCTGTGGCAAGGCTGAGAAAGGCCAGGTAGTTGCGGGGATAGTGTTCGTGGCGGGGACTGTGTCTGCGGTAGCCGGACAGCCAGGAGAAGGTCCGCTCGATCACCCATCTGCGACGCGCCAGCTGTTCGCCGGAGTCGGTTCCTTTGTGTGCGACCTTTTTTTAGCCCGGACATGGGCCGAGTCGAGGGCAGCCCGGGACAGGTCGACCAGGCCCTGAGCGGCCAGCAGCCCCAGCACCTCCTGGTTCGGCCGACCCCACACGCCGGCCCGCAACCAGATCACGAAGCGACGGCGCACCGTCGACTTCGACGCGCCGAAACAGGGCCGCCCGGGGCTAGGACGAAAGCGCCGCCCCAGCGCGCCGATGCCCACCTGTGCGCACCGTGGGCGGGGGCGCTCTCTTCATGCCTGCTGGGCACACTGATGTGAGTCGGCTTCACCCGCGTCCAGCGGCAGGAGGTTTGGGCATGGCAGCACCGCGCATGACTCGGCGACAGAGAGGGATCTCCCGGAGAATGGGCGTACTGGCGGCCTCGGTGGGGCGCGGGCGACGGGCGTGGACCGGGGGAAGCCGAAGGTCCGGGGCCCGGACGAGGTGGCTCCTGCTGTGCGTCTGCCTGATCGTGAGTGCCCTCGGCTCCAGCACAACATCGATGGCAGCTGCCACCAAGCCGTCGGCTCAGCAATGCGACGAGGTGCCGACCGGCGTCGTCACCCGCGATCACTGGCTGAGGTTCAGGGTGCCGCCAGGGCTCATGCCGGACGCCCAGTTCGACGGGCGTCCGGCGAGGATCCAGGTGCATCGCGTCCAGCCGGTGTACGCGAACGGCAAATGCCCAGCGGTGCCCAACAGGGCCGCAGTGCTGATCCACGGCCGCACCGTCACCGCCTCGCCGACGTTCGACCTGCGCCACCCCGCCCCGGGCGGTGGCTCGCTCAGCGTGCAGGAAGGACTCGCGCGGGCGGGCATCGACACCTTCGCCCCGAGCCTGCTCGGCTACGGCCGCTCGACACGCTTCGACGAGGGCCTGAACGATCCCGGCAACGCGAGCCTCAGGCCCTACCTCGCGGACGGCACCTGTCCCTACCCCGAGGGGTGCGACCGCACCCACAACCCGATCTTCACCCTCGATCAGCAGGGGACGCTGCTCTTGACCAATCCGCTGGGCGGGGAGAGGACCGCACACTCAAGCAATCACCGCTTTGCGCGCATCGACGTCTGGGTACGCGATATCCGCCAGGTCATCGACGACGCCATCACCCGCGCCCAGCCGACGGACGGCAAGGTCACCCTGCTCGGCTATTCGCTCGGCGGGCCGCGCGTCGGGCGGACGCTGTACGCAGCCAACCCGGTCCTCCCCGGAAGCGCCGAAGTCATCGCGAAGGTCAACCGTGCCGTGTTCATGTCGTCGATCTACGGCGGACCGACTGAGGAGACACCGCCCCCGACGGGCTTCGTCACGTTCCCGCTGACGCTTTCCCCCCGCTCGGGGGCACCGGTGCTGCCGCCGGATCGCGAGGCCGCGTGCACCGGGCGTGTCGTCCCCGGCAGCCAGGATCAGTTCTGGGAGCAGATCATGGAGCAGGACACCGAGGGGCGGAACTGGGGAGGCGACGAGCCCGGCAACCCGACCGGCCTCAACCGCTCGCCGACGTTCTCCGGCTACGGCTGGAACACCGCCGTCGCAGGGCAGCTGACCCCACCCACGCTGGTCATCCACGGTCTCGAGGACGACACCGCGCCGCCGGCCAACTCGTCCGCCATCTTCAACGCCCTCCCGGCGTCGATGACGAACAAGGCGCTCGTGCAGGTGCAGTGCGCGAGCCATCAGATGCAGATGGAGGGCTGCTCCGGCCCGCGCTGCACACCGGAGTCCGGAACGCCCTACGGCGGGCGCCCCGGCGAACCGTGGGCCGGACCCCACGCCACGGTCAAGTCGGCGCTGATCGAGTGGATCAGGAGCGGGACCTTCAACGGCGCCGCGAACGGACAGTTCACCATCGACGAAAGCGGCGTGGCCAGCGCCACCCCGTAGAGCGACTCCGAGCCCTGAGAGGACAGCGGTGGAGCTTCACACGAGAGAACAGCGGGTGTGAACTGGCGACCTCGTGTAATCGGCTGACGCCTACTCCCTGGTGAGTGAAGCCCTGGGGTCACCGTGTGTGGTGGCCGTGGGCATAGTGGCACCAAGTGCCTCCGGCCTCGGCGGCGAGGAATACGCGACAGTCGATTACGCGAGCTCACCAGCATCACGCCCCGTGAGCTCGATGTGGTGAGCTTCCTCGGCCTCTTCGATCTCGGCGTGGAAAAGCCGCTGGGAGCCGCCAGGCCGGGGGGCCTGGGCAGTTTCGTTTGGATCATCGGGCAGTCCAGAGGAAGATGCCCGCGATGTGGAGTCCGGCCAGGTAGACGGTGGCCGTCTTCTCATAGCGGGTGGCGATGCCGCGCCACTGCTTAAGACGTCGATTTATTTGGTGAGGTGGCGGTGCTGCTGGGCACGGTGAACCGTTCGGCGGCAAGGCCGACGAAGACCGAAAATGCTCAAAGCCTGACGCCCCGAACGCGACAGCGCCGCGCCGCCCTGGCAGTGCGTACTCAGGAAGTCTGGGGCGGGGCAAGTCGCCATTCCCCGGAATGGCCAGGTGGGAGCGCCAGGTCACGTCGGACGGCCGCGTAGTACCCCTCACGTGCGGCGCGTTGGCGCTTGAGCATGGTCGACCAGGTTTCCGGGCTATGAGTCTGGTCTCGCAGGAACCCTTCCATCTCCATCACCACGACGACCCATTCGCGGGCTTTCTCCACCACGTCCGGGGTGCCAAGCATCAACAGTGCCTCCCCGGCTGGATCCCGGGCATCAGTGGCTTCGGCCAGGTGAGGCGCCGCTTCCTCGGGTGACAAGGGGTGCGGGTGAGGGTCGTTGGGTGTCGGCCCAGTCGATGCGAGGGCTCAACGCCTTTGCGGGCGATGCGGTGGGTGATGCCTCGGCTGCGAAGCCATCGGCGCACGTGGTCGTAGTCGTAGCCCTTGTCGACGTGGAGCTTTGCCGGCCGTCGGCGGCTGGGGTCTCGGCGGGAGCGGATCGGCGGGGTGCCGCGGACGAGTGGCTCCAGGCCCTGGCTGTCGTGCATGTTGGCGCCGGAGATGCCCAGCGACAGCGGCAGTCCGTTCCTGTCCGTGATCAGGTGGATTTTCGAACCGGGTTCGCCGCGGTCGGTCGGATTCGGACCGGTCAGTGGCTCCCTTTCGTCGCTCGGATGCTGAGAGAGTCGATCGCGCATCGCGACCAGTCCAGCCTGTCTCGGGTCCCGAGTTCGTCCAGGATGACGCGGTGGAGCCGTGCCCAGACCCGCTGCTGGCTTCACTGGGCGAAACGCCGGTAGACCATCTGCCAGCAAGGGCCGAACACCGGCCGGAGCTGCCGCCACGTACAGCCCGAGGTGGCCACGAAGATGATCGCCGCCAGGGCATCACGATCGTCTGCCCGCCGCGACCCCCGCCCTGCGGACGCCTCACCTCCGTTGGTGCCACCACCCGCCGGAACAGCACCCACAACCCATCCGGTACCAGTCGTTCCACCAGATCCACCATGCGTCACGGTGGTCACGCCACCGGCCGCCCCTCTTCGGCGTCCGATCCGGAAGCAACGGCTCGATCCGTGTCCACTGCGCGTCAGGCAACGACATATCCTGGGTGTCGGCTCCGACCTCTACGACATCTGGCAGATGTTCCACTGATCCTTTCCCGGGATCGGTGACGTGTTGACCCACATATGAAGTCCCCCGGCATCTCCATTCCGGGGGGACTTCAGCCCAAGAACAAGGAATCACTGTGACCCCCACCGCGAGCGACACGAAGAAGCCAGAGATCCCGACCCTGCCTGCCTGGCTCACCATCCCCGTCGGCTTCTTCGTCGCGTTCATCCTCGGCGAGCACTACGGCTTCCCATGGTGGCTGCGTTCCATTGTCGTCATCGCCGTCAGCCTCATTGTCGAAGCTGTCAACCAGGCCGTACGGCGCGTGGCAAGCGGCAGGAAGGATGGAGACAGGGCGTGAACGATGAATGCTCAGCTACCTCGCGGCCGC
Organism: Streptomyces sp. NPDC050636; assembly: GCF_040654775.1. Lineage (NCBI taxonomy): Bacteria > Bacillati > Actinomycetota > Actinomycetes > Kitasatosporales > Streptomycetaceae > Streptomyces > Streptomyces sp. NPDC050636. The sequence continues at coordinate 17,534 of NZ_JBFAIP010000074.1, read as the reverse complement.
TCTCCCGCCGGGGACCGGGGCCCCGACCCGGCTCCTAGCCGTACAGTGCGCGCTACGCACCACCGCCTCGGGCTGACTCTGGATGCCGGCAGGCCTCCTTCGTGGGATGCGCCTTCACCAAGGTCCGTGCATGTGGAGGGAGTTAGAAGAGCCCTTCGGCTGACGTCCGGTCCGGCGCTGCGCGGCACGCCGGCCGCAAGCCAGCTGGTAGCGCTTGTGCTGGCTAGGCGCCTCTCCCCCGGCAGCGCGCACGGTGTCATGGAGGCGGACCGGATCGGGCTCGTGTGCGCGGTGGACCTGATTGTCCTGGCCGCCATACTCGACTGCCTGGTTGCCGCCCGGGTAGCGGACTGGTGGTCGTATGACCCGGCTGCTGAAGACATCGCCTGGACCCTCAGCTCCGACTTGGCCGGGCGGTATTCCAGCGAGGGCGCGATGTGCACACCTCCGGGTGCGCGATGTGCACACCTCCGGGCGCGCGATGTGCACACCTCCGGGCGCGCGATGTCAGCGTCCGGCTACAGCTACGTTGCCGGAACTGGAGCCAGGGCCCCAGGCCGATGCGGACGAGGACCTGGAGTGGGTGGTCACGGTCGACTCGACCATTGTTCGCGCACCCGCACGCGGCCGGAACCCGCAAAAAGGAGCTCCGGCCGGCAAGCCCGGCGACCATGCTTTCAGACGCTCCCACGGCGGACTGACGACCAAAACCCTCCGCCCGTGCTCGTCGTGTACGACCGCGACGGGCTGTGCGGGTCGGCAGGTAGCGGGCCAATCCCGAGTCGACGGTGCCCGGACGGCAGTCGGAGACGGGGACGGGGACGGGGAAACGGATGTGGGTGTGCTCATGTGCCCCCGTGATGTCTTGCCCGCTGTCGCGGAGTGACCGTCAGGCACCGTTGAAGGACGACCGAGCGCTGTCGAGGGTGGCCTCCATGCGGGCTACCTGGCCCTTGGTGAACATGAACATGGCCTTGTCGTCGGTGTAGTCCATGTAATTGACGAACATGTCGCCGTCCGGCCCATTTCTGCAGGACCGCCGAGGGAAGGTCGGGGTCTGGAAGTTGGGACCACCGGAGTTCGGGGTGTCCGCGACGAGGTCGCTGCCGTTGCATCCGCCGTCGTCGTCGCCCCAGATGTGCAGCAGGTTGAGCCAGTGCCCCACCTCATGGGTCGCTGTGCGCCCACCGTTGAAGGGAGCGGAGGCTGTGCCGGTCGTACCGAAGAACCGGTGGCCGATGACCACCCCGTCCGTATCTGCGGGACCACCCGGGAACTGGGCATAGCCGAGTATCTCGTCGGGGTCCGCGGGGTCGAAGATGCGTGGGCAGACCCAGAGGTTGAGATAGCGGTCAGCGGGCCAGGCGTCGTGGCCGCCACTCGACGAGTCTTTGACGGTGTTGGTCCGTATGTTGAATTTCCTGGCCTGGGTCTGTGTGCGGGTGATGCCGTCGGTGGGCTGTCCTTGCGGATCCTGCGTGGCGAGGTGGAACTCGATGCGGCTGTCGGCCACGAGCGGTTTCCAGACCGCCGGGACCCGATCGATGTCCGGATTGAGAGCCCGGAAGTCCTGGTTCAGCACGTCGATCTGGCTGATGACCTGGTTCTCACCGATGTTCTGTGCGGCGGTGTTGAACACCACGTGCACAACGACCGGGATGCGGGTCAAGCCGACACGTGCCGTTGCCTCGATGCCGGTCTCGTAGGCGAAGGCTTGGTTCTCGATCTGGACACGGCTCGCGGCGTAGGCCGGGTTCTCGGCCATCAGCAGATGGTGCACCGGCATCGTGCCGCAACCTCGGCGGGCAGGAGTGGGGGTCGCATCTTTCTCGGACATATCACACCTCCAGGTTCGGCCGCGGGGCGCGGCTTTGGCCGGTGAGGCACTACCGAATTCCGGCAAATAAAGCCATGGTGATGCAAATGAATTAATCACCAAAAAGGCTATCATCTGTTGCAAATCGGGGCAAAAAATGCTCCGCGGGAGGCCGGGACGATGAGCGAGCTGCCTGCCGAGCTGTTCCAGCAGTGGACCCACTCCTACGAGGAGGACACCGAGGGCGTGACCGTCTACCGTCCGGCCGGCTATCCGTTTCCGCCCGCTCGCGGCCGCAGGGGTATGGAGATCGTCGCGGACGGAACCTACATCGACCACGCCTTCGGCGGTGCCGATGTACCCGACATCATCCCCGGCCGCTGGTCGGCGGCGGCCGGAAGGTCACTCGCCATCAGCTTTCCCGGTACGATCCGGCCCGACCGCCGGCTTGAGATCCTGCAGTGCGACGGCGAACTGCACGCCACTCGGCAGGCAGGGCTCCATCCAGCTTCGACCCGCCGGACGTTGGCGGCGCCGCAAGGTGTGCGTCGGGTCGTTGGCCGGGATCCGGGGGCTTGTGCAATTGCGCGGGTGGGTGGAGGGCTGCGCCAACAGCTCCTCCGCCCACCCGGAGGGGTCCGGACCGTCATCCAGACGCCTTGGCCGCGCGTCCTTTGTCTGATGTCCATGGTTCGCGGGGCGCAGCACCCAGTGTGCGGGACTGGCTGATTGTCCGGGGGGCCTAGGAGGCGTTCTCGAACTGAAGGGGCCGGCGGAGCGGGGCGCAGGCATGTGGCCTGCGACGCAGTGGGCCCATCGGGCTTTGTTCGAACGCGGCGCGGCCGTGGCGGGAATTGTTCAGAGGACGCGGCCCCGCCCGCGAATTGTTCACGAGGTCGGACTATGCACGCAAACCGACCATTTTGGTTCTGCTGGTAACTCCTTTTGCATGCAGGGGAGTTGGTGCATCGTGGCATGACCGGCTGCGAGCGGGCCGGCCGCAGCGCCAACTGCGGGTACGAACCGTGTTCTCCAGTTCCGGACCGTCATCCAGGAGTTGCCATGCCTCACGTCCCTCCGCTGTCGTGCACATTCCCGGTCCCGCGGGAGGTACGGGTGCGCGTAGCCGTCGTGATCGTCGTGATCGTTGCCACCATCTGCCTGGTGCGCCACGGCTACGATGCAGGTAGTGCCGTCGCCGTGATCAGCCTGGCAGGGGGCGCGGCCTTCGATCTGGCTCGCCGTCTCCTCGCCCCGGCCCCGGTCGCCGCTGTCCGCCGCGTCGCGGGAAAGTGAAGCAGACATGCCCCGCGGACGGCCCGAGAAGCCCGTCGACACCAGCATCAAGGAGGTCGCGCAGCTCGCGCTGCAGATGCGCAAGCTGCGCCACGACGCCGGGCTGACGCTCGATCAACTAGCTGAGGGTGCGCACTGGAGCAAGGCCACTCTCCAGTCAGCCACCACCGGCTCCAAGCCTCCCGCGTGGGACGTCGTCGACGCGTGGGTGAAGACCTGCGCGCCCACGGCCAACCAGGATCTGTGGCGCAGCCGACATGCCCGGGCGGAGCGTGCGTTCCGCGCCCATCACGGCCTCGAAGGGCCGGAGACAGAGGAGGCGGTTGCCGTCATTGCGGCGGCACGACACGACGGTGCGTCCGCGCCGCCGCCGGCCACGGGCACTCGCGACCGGCCGGACATGCTGGAGGTGATCAGCTGGCATACGCTCAACCCGCGGATTGGCCTGCAGATCACGCGCCTTGGCCACGCGCCGATCCCCGTGCGCTTCAAGGCGGCGCCGACCGATCTCATGGACGGGCCGCCGCCGGTGGATCTGACGGGGCTCTACGCAGATCTGCCTGATCTGTTCAGTCTCCTTCCGCAGCGCCGACTCGTCGTTCTGGGGGAACCGGCAAGCGGCAAGACCCAGCTGGTCCTCGGCCTGGGCCAGGCCCTGCTCGGACGCAAGCAGGAGACCGCGATTCCGGTCAGGGTCGCTGTGGGCAGCTGGCGAGCCGGGGAGACCCGGTTCACTGATTGGCTCGCAGGCGAGCTCACAACCCTCGCCGCCACTGTCTCTGGCGCCACGGACGACTACTTCACCCCCGACCTGACCGAGTTTCTGCTGGAGCAGGGGTCGCTGCTGCCCCTGTTGGACGGGTTCGAGGAGATCGACCCGCAACACCAGGCGCCCGCGATCGCCCAACTCAACGCATACTCCGGGGGGATCATCCTCACCTGCCGGAGTGAACCCTTCACGGCACTGGTGGAATCAACCAACACGACACTGCGGGGCAGCAGCGGCATCCTCCTAGAACCACTCGGGCTGGACGACCTCGACGGCTGGCTACAGACGACCGACCAGCCGAGCCGGCAGGACGTCGTGCAGCAGAAGTGGCAACCCGTCCTCACCACCTGTCGGCAGGCTCCGGACGATGCCCGCGTGCGGGATCTCCTCGCCGTGCTCTCCTCGCCCTCGATGGTCTGCGCCGCGTGGCTCTCCTGCAGCCATGGCCGCGCCGACCCGATGGCCCTGCTCGAAAAACCGTCCCGGGCAGAGATGGAGCGCAAACTGATCGAATCCGGTTACCTGCCGCGCTTCGCGGCGCTGGCATTCATGCCCCGACGCCGCAACGGAGACCTTCGCAAGGATGCTGAGCGCTTCAACGCCTCCCTCGCCTTCTTCATCCGGCAACGGCCTCGCCCCGGCGGAGCCATCACGCTGGAAGGCACGGGGCTGACCATGCGGAGGCTCCACCGCCTCGCCATGGGGGCGATCGCCCTGCTGACCTGTGTGTGCATCTTCCTGATCCCGTTCCAGACACACGAAAGCTACTACTCCACGTCCGGGTCCGGGGACGGACTCGGAACGGCTTTTCTCGTGATCTGCGCGGCCGTGGGCGCAGCGGTGGCGGGACTGATGCGCCCGGCCCTCATGCATATCCCGTCCGCCGTCAGTCGTCCGCGAAAACCGGCAGACGTCATGCGAGGACTGGCCAGTCCGGCGATCCTGCCGGCGGTGGCGTGTGTCCTGTGCATGCTCGTCGTCGCGGCATCTCCCGCCACACTCCCCGCCGCATTCGAGTTCCTTGGGTTCGCCGTGATCTTCACCGTACGCGCGGCGTGCACGGGCAGCCGTGAACCGCGCAATGAGCGGACAACACTGAGCGGTGAACTGCTCAGCGCAGGCGCTCTGATGTCCTTGGTCCTGCTCCTCACGCTGATCGGCATAGTGGCCGGACCTGAGCACCTCGGAATTCAGTTCCTGCTGAGCGGCCTGGTGCTCCTCGCGCTGTGTCTGACCGCGGCCCCCGGTGCCCGCTGGGTTCCCACCCTGGCAATCCACCGCCAGCGGCATGCCTTCGTCGATCTGCCCGACATGCTGGTGAGCGCCTGCGACCAAGGCCTCTTCGCCAGGAAACGGAGTGCCTATCACTTTGCGGATCCCACCGTGGCCGCGCACTTCACCCACAGCCCCCTGCAGCCACGCCCACCCGCAGAAACCCAGTCCCGCACCTCCTCCCGATACCTGCCCCCGCACCCCAACCCCCGGCACGCGAACAGACCCGGACAGTCGCAGGATCCCCGCCCGGCAGAGCACTCCTGACCTACGCGGGCCCAACTGGGACGCGACGCCCACCTCGACGAGCGGATCCGCCACCGCCACGCTCAGCGGAAGCCCGCAGGAGCGGAGTTGGCGCGTTCACGAATGGAGCTGACGTGCGGCAATGGAGCCCCACGAAGATCACTCCCCAATGGGAGATCGGCCCCGAGGACCTGGCCCACATCTCTCCGTACGTGACCGAGCACATCAACCGGTTCGGCGAGTACAGCACGCACGAGCTCGGCATCCAGCCCGAGGCGTACGACCCGAAGCTGGATGTCGACTTCACCCCGCTGCGTGAGCAGACCTGACCGCTGCCGGACTCGGTCAGGCGGCCTGACCGCCCGTACCAGAGAGCTTCCTCATTGATGCGCGTACGGCTGCGGGGTCGATGTTCAGGTGTGCCATCAGTTCCGCTGCGGGGTCCGGTCGCTCGCAGGCCAGGATCGCGAGCAGCAGGTGGTCCAGCCCGATGCGTCGGCTGCCCGCCCCCCTCGCTTCGGTGACGGTGCGTTTGATGACCGACCGCGCACCGGACGTGAAGGGGGTGCGCTTGCGTGAGACGGGGATCGGAGCCCGCTCAACGCCCTCGACGTCGATGCCGATCGCGGCCAGCGCGGTCCGATCGAGGACATCGAGGGCCGCGCGTGTGGTTGCCAGGTCAACGCCGAGGGCTGGGACCGCGGCCGAGTCGGGGACGTCGAGTACACCCAGGAGGAGGTGTTCGGTGCCGATGCGGCGGTCGCCGCGCAGCCGCGCCTCCTCGTGCGCCGACCTGACCGCCATGCGGGCACCCGCTGTGAACTGTTCGAACACTGTTGCCTCACTTCCCGTGCTTGGCGTGCGCGGATTGGCGTGACACGCCCAGGGCGTCCCCGATCTGCTCCCAGGACCATCCTTGCTGCCTCGCACGTGCCACCGCGGTCACCTCGACCTGTTCGGCCAGTCGGTGCAGCGCACCGACCGCCCGCAGTCCGACGGCAGGATCGTGCGACCTGATGCGCTCTGAGAGATCTCCCGATTCCATAGCCGTCAGTCTGGGTTGACAAGCACATTCTTGTCAACCCAGACTGACGGTCGATCGGGGCATTGCTGCAGGATGCTCTCAGACCCATAGCTAGCTGCCTGCCGGACCGCAGTTCGGCTGTTCCGGCGCGTCCAGCCCGTTCGGGGCGACGCCGCCCTCAGAGCACCATCCACTCCTGGAGGATTGATGCAGCGGAAACCGGCGCAGACTCTCTCCCGATGGACCAGCGCGGCACGGGCCGACCCTCTCCTTGCCTGCGGTGCGATCGCCGGCCCACTGTTTGTTCTCACCTTCGTCATCGCTGGCGTCACTCGCGTCGACTACAACCCTCTGCGCCACCCCGTGAGTTCACTCGCCCTGGGCAACGTCGGCTGGATACAGGTGGTCAACTTCCTTGCCACAGGCACCCTTGGCATGGCCTTCACCCTCGGGCTGCGGCGCGCACTCCGGCCTTTCGGGGGATCAACCTGGGGCCCGCTGCTGGTCGGGATATGGGCTACGGGCCTCTTCGGCGCGGGGGTCTTCGTCACAGACCCGGTCAGCGGATATCCGCTGGGCACCCCCGACAAGCTCACCCACTACGCCAGCACGCACGCCGCCCTGCATGACGGCGTCTCGTTCGTCGCCTTCATGGCTCTGGCGGTGGCCTGCTTCGTCTTCGCCCGGCGATTCGCCGGATGGGGCAGGCCGACTTGGGTCATCTACTCCGCGGTGACCGGCGTCGTTTTCACGTTGGCGTTCGCGCTCTCCAATCTGGGCTTCGAGCAGACCGAGGGGCTGGTGAACCTCGGCGGACTATTCCAGCGCATTGCGATCACCGTCGGCTGGTGCTGGCTGAGCCTGCTCGCCCTCCACCTGCTACGCCACAACTCCCCACGGCAACCGACAGGCGGGGCCAGCCAGGAGCAGTGAACGCTTCCTGACTCCTTACGGAAGGGCACGGCGGGCCGCCGATGAGAGTGCGGACGGGCGCAGGTCGGCTTTCCGGCGACGATGGCATCAAGGTAATCGACGAACCGGCGCTGTCGGAGGTGCCGGATGACCTGTACCCACGGGACAAGCGCGGCAGGATCACCGCGAAGGGCGGGGCGACGGAGTGGATTCACCGGCAGTCCGGCACCGCCCAGTTGCTGCCCCGCCTCATCGCCCGCCGTACCCGCGGCCCGCTGTTCCTCACCGACCGCAAGGCCCCGGCCGGAACGCCGACGCTCGACGTGTGCCCGGAGACCGGCCGGGCCCGGCTCTCCTACCGCCGGGCTGAGGAGATCTTCGAGGAGAACACCCGGCTGCTGGCCACGCCAAATGTTCGGCCGAGTCGGCTTCCAACTCCTCCGGAAACGAGTCCTGTTGTCGTGACGGTCAGTGACACGACCCGCCGATAGGGTCGCAGGTATGGACATCGACGACGACGAGTACGAGGAACTGCGCCAGCTCGACCAGCTCAGGTCCGACAACAGGGTCCTGAACGCCTGGCTGACCATCCAGCGCTCCGAGTTCCCCGGCTGGGCCGAACAGGCCCCCGGCACATGGGACTTCAGCCTCGACTCGCTCGCCCGCCTCGAAGACCTGATCCGCGACCGCTACGCCACCACCGAGCAGGCCGATCAGGACGAAGGGGGCGACTTCCTCCAGACCGCCTCGTGGTACGTCGGGGAAGTCCACAACCGGCACTTCGGTACCGTGTGGCAGTTCCACCCCGATTCGGTGGAGATCACCGGCGCGTGGCCGTTCGTCACGGTGCCCTTCGACCGGCTCTTCGAGTTTCCCGACGAGGACGGCATCGAACCCGACAACCGGCCCCTCTACACGCCCGTGAAAAGGCTGTGCGGCATCCTCGTCCCCGACAATGGACACCTCGCCGCCGACCCAGACATCTACACCCCCATCGACGCAGATACCTAGGCGGTGGGAGGTTCAGTCCCACATGTCACCGAGGTGTTCGGCGAGCTCGTGCATCGCCGCCACTGCGGCCTCGTACCGGGCCGTGGCTGTGGGTGAAGGCCGGCCAGGGCGCATCACAGAAGTAGAACTCCGTCCGCTCCGACCGCTCCGACCGCTCCGACCGCTCCGACCGCTCCGACCGCCACAGCGTGAACCCGGACAGGAATGGCAACTTCCCGAAGGTCAGTCCGAGGGGCAGCCGTCACTCAGCGTGCGCGCTTCACGGACGGTGTTGCGGTCGCGGTCGCGGTCGCAGTGGAGGTCGGTGTCGTGGGTGACGGGCCTGCCGCCCCGGCCGACCTTCTTCTTCGATCAGCGGACGAAGCACTCGTTCCGCGTCCGTGTCCGCGTCCGTGGACGCCGGACGCCGGACGATCCGCCACGCCTTCAACGAGGCGCGGGGCTGACGGCGTCGGCCCGGCAGGCTCCGCAGACCTGTGCGGGGCCGCCTTCCGTACGCACCAGGGCAGCGGCGGCAGCGACGAAGGCGCGGATCCGGGCGTTGTCCGCCGCTGTCCGCCATACCGCACCGAACTCGGCGGGTGGCGCGTCCGGATAGGGCACAAAAGCGATCGTCGGGCGGGTCTGGTACACCGCTGTCTGGCTCGGGACGGGGTGGACGCCATGGCCGGCGCCGACCCGGGCCAGCGTCTCCTGGAGCGAGCCGGTCGGCAGCATGCTCTCGCCGGCGAGGTCGCCTTCGCCGACCGCGTCGCGGCGGGCCAGCCGGTGGCGGGCGGGAACGGCGAGCATCACGGCGTCGGATATCAGCACCGGCCCGGCAGTCAAGTCCGGTTCGCTGACGGGGAATCGGACGATCGCCAGGTCGGCCTCGCCGGACCGGAGGGGCCCGTACGGATCGCCTTCGGGGACCTCATGGAGTCGCACCTCGCACTCGGGGTTGCCGGCGCGCAAGGCGGCCTGGACGGAGAGCACCAAGTCACCCTGGAGCGCCCCGGAGAAGCCCACATGCAGCGGTCCGGCGACACCCCGGCCGGCCTCGGTCGCACGCGCGATGCCTTCCTGGATACGTACGAACGCCGGGCCGATGTCGTCCCGAAGGCGGCGGCCTACCGGGGTGAGGGCAACCCGCCGGCTGGTCCGCTCGAACAGCGCGGTGCCGAACCGGCGCTCCAGCTTCTTGATGGTCTGGCTGACCCGGGCCTGCGAGACGAGCAGCCGCTCGGCGGTGCGCGCGAAGTGCAGTTCCTCGGCGAGCGTCAGGAAGATCTCGATCTCACGGCTTTCCATAACCCTCAGGTTATCGATCGTTGCGGGGTTCGGCATTGTTCGGAAGTCCCCGCACGACCAGGGTTGATGACGTCACCTCCGGAGGTCCCGCCCGGAGGCGGTATCCAGAAGTCATGAGGAATGGAGCACACCATGGCACAGCCGCTCATCGTCATCACCGGCGCCGGTTCGGGCATCGGCGCGGCTACCGCACGCGCCTTCGCCGACCGCGGTCACCCGCTCCTGCTGCTCGGCCGTCGCCTCGACCGGCTCACCGGCCTGGGCCTACCCCACGCGCTGGCGCGGGCGGTGGACGTCACCGACCGCTCCGCGGTGGCCGCCGCGGTCGCCGAGGCTGAGGCCGCCTTCGGTCCCGCCGACGCGATCGTGAACAACGCCGGGACGATGCTGCTCGGTGAGGTCGCCGCCCAACCAGCGCAGCAATGGGACCAGATGATGGACGTGAACGTGCGCGGCCTGCTCAACGGCATCGCCGCGGTACTGCCCGGCATGGTCGACCGCGGAACCGGCACGGTGATCAACATCGGCTCGGTGGCAGGTCTCAAGAGCTACCCGAAGCACACCGTCTACAGCGGCACCAAAGCCGCGGTGCACGCGATCTCGGAGAGCCTGCGCGAGGAGGTCGCCGCGCACGGAGTGCGGGTGGTGACCATCGCCCCGGGCGCGGTCCGTACGGACCTGTTGTCGCACACCACCGACGAGGTCGCCAAGGCCGATTACCAGGAATTCAAGGATGCGGTGGAACTGCCGACGGCCGATGAGATCGCGGAGGCGGTGCGTTGGGTCTACGAGCAACCACAGCGGATCACCGTCCGCGAACTGGTTCTGGCCGCGACCGGGCAGGCCGCGTGACAGGCCAGGAGGGTTCGGGTTTTGGGCCCCTGGCGGGGTGCTGGTCCGGTGGGACGTTGGTGTGACGCGCGCGCAACTCGCCGACGAGGATGGGAAGTTCACCGGGCCGTACCTGCCGATCGGCGAGTTCGGGATGATCACCGAGGCCGCTCGCAGAGACGAGACCGATATGTCCCTGGTCAGTGTGGACTCCACGACGGCACGTGCTCATCACGACGCGACCGGCCTCTGGGTCAGCGACGGGACAGCAATTTCAGCCTGACGTCGTTGCCGTCCTGGACCCAGGGCTTACAGGAGCTGGCAGGGGCGGCATCCGAGGGTTTCCATTCGCCGAGGCGTTCGATGTGACGGCGATCGCGGCGCGTACACCGACGGCGGCAGCTCAGCCGGCCCCGGGACGATCCGCACCTCCGTGATCGAGGACACCTACTGACGCGCCAGCCCGTGGCGGTCGGCCCAGGCACTGATCGCCGCGGCCAGTTCCTCGGGGCGGTCTTCCGGGGAGTGGTGGCCGGCGAGGCCGTGGCGGGAGACTTCCAGGCCCGCGATGTTCTCCTCGCACCAGGCCACGGTCCCTTGGTCGGTCATCGCGCCCGGGCCCGGCTCGAACGCGGCGAGCAGCTTGGGGACGTCGGGGCTGGTGGCCAGCCAGGCGTCGTAGCGTTCGACGCGGGCCACGACGTCGGCGGGCGCGGCGTCCAGCGGCATCATGCGCGTCCACGCCAGTACCGGGCGGCGGCTGTGTGGGGTCGGGAAGGGCCGGCGGTAGATGTCGAGGTCGGCAGGGTCGAGCGGGGTGGCGAGCGTGTCCGGGAGTCCCTCGATGAACAGGGACTTCTCCAGGATCATCTCCTCGCCCACCCCGGGGGTGCGCAGGAGGGTGAACAGCTCCCGCCCTGCCGCCGGAAATTCGTCGCGGACCAGCGGCTTGATGATCGTCTCGGTGAAGGCCAGGCCGCGGACGCGGCCTGGGAGGCGGGCGGCGCGGTCGAAGGCGAGCGCGCCGCCCCAGTCGTGGCCGACGAGGACGGCCTCGGCAACGCCGAGGGCGTCGAACCAGGCGTCGAGGTAGCGGGCGTGGTCGTCGAAGGAGTAGGCGAGGTCGGGCTTGCCGGAGTCGCCCATGCCGATGAGGTCGGGGGCCAGAAGGCGGCGGCCGGGCGCCGCCACACCCGGCAGGACGTTCCGCCACAGATGGGAGGAGGTGGGATTGCCGTGGAGGAAGACGAACGGCAGCCCGTCGGGGTCGCCGGACTCTCGGTAGTGGAAGGTCGAGTCGAGGACGGGGAGGGTGGGCATGTCGGTGTTCCTTCGCTTTCCGTACGGGGGATTCAGAAGTTGAGACTCAGGACGCGGTCGACGGCGATCTCCACGACGATCAGGTCCGGCGGGGCGGGCGGGGCGGGCGGGGCGGGCGGGGCCGCGCGGTAGCGGACGGTGTAGCGGCGCTCCGCCTCGGCCAGGCGCACGGGGTCGTCGGTGACGGCGGCCCGGCCTTCGAGGGTGACCCAGCGGAAGCCGTCCGCCTGGCAGAGCGCGGCACGGGCCGCCGGGCCGCCCGCCGCCACGTTCCGGGCCTTGCGGGCCCGCGCCCGGGTGGTCACCCGGACCAGGCCGGTCGCCGCGTCGAAGGTGAAGCGGACGGGGGTGACGTGCGGGGTGCCGTCGGGGCGGAGGGTGGTGAGGGTGGCGAGAGTGGCCGTGTGGGGGCGAGCGAGGAACGCTCTTGTGGCGGCAGGGAGTTCGACGGTCGCCCGGCTCACTTCTTCTTCACGCCCTCATTCCAGATCAGCTTGGCGATGTTCGGCTGCACGGCCGTGGTGATCACGCCCATGGCTGTACGGACGTACCGCCGCTCGTCCAACTCGCGCAGCATGCTCGCGGCGAGGTCGGCACGGGCGGTGAAGACGCCGTCGGCGCTGGTCTCGGCGGTGAGAAAGTCCGTGACGGCGGGGTGCTCGAAGAGACCCGAGGGCCGAACGAGGGTCCAGTCGAGGTCCGTTTCCCGGATGACGGCCTCCATACGGCGCATGTCTTCGTGGAGGGTACGGCCGAGACGTCGGTTCACCAGCGGGTCGAGCACATGGTTGAAGAAGTGAGCACCGGTGGGGCGCCAGTCGGGGTCGGCGATGCTGGAGCTGACGGCGAGCAGCCGCTTGATGCCCTGGCGGGACATGGCCCTGGTGATGGCCATGGCGCTCGCGGAGTACGTGGTGATGGTCTCCTTGCTGAAGCGCGTGCCCAGCGCGGAGAGAACGGCGTCCGTGCCGCCGATCGCGGCGTCGACGGCCGCCGGGTCGGTGGCGTCCGCGACGGCCACGGCGAGGCCGGGCCGCTCGGGGAGAGAGCCAGGGCGGCGGGTCACGGCGACGACCTCGTGGCCGGCGGCGAGGGCCTGGTCGGTGAGGTGGCGGCCGGTCGGTCCGTTGGCGCCGAAAACTGCGATACGCATGGTGTCGGGGCATCCCTTCGTATGGTTCCCGGAACGCCCTTGACTGTGCTGATCACGGAACGCAGGCTCAACGCTGATGAATAAAGCCGCCCCTGCCCCCGCCCGCACCCGAGGCCGCCCCCGCGGCAACCCACCGACCCGCGAGTCGATCGTCTCGGCGGCCCGTGCGCTGTTCCTGGAGCACGGCTACCGGCGCACCACCGTGCGCGCGGTGGCCGGGGCCGCCGGGGTCGACCCGGCGCTGATCGCCTACCACTTCGGCTCGAAGAAGGGCCTGTTCGCGGACGTGATGCAGTTCCAGTGCGCCAATGCGCTGGCGGTGGACGACGTCCTCGGGGGCGACCCCGCCACCCTCCCCGACCGCCTGATCGACGCGGTGACCGACCTGTGGGAGGACGCCGACTTCCTACAGCTCACCGCCCAAGGCGACGAGGCCGCCACGGTGATCCGCGAATACCTGGAACGCGAACTGCTGGCCCGGCTTGTTGAATTTCTCGGCGGCCGGGACGCGACCGCCCGCGCCACGGCCGTGGTGACGATCCTCGGCGGCCTCATCTACACCCGCTACCTCAACCCCCTCCCCACCCCCGCCGCCCTCACCCCGTCCGAGACCCGCCACATCCTCACCCCGGCGCTGCGCGCGGCGCTGACCCCGAGGCCGCGCACCGCAGCAACCACCAGAGCAGGCCGTCGGAGCTCACCGACCTCCGGGTGAGGGGCGGCGGTGGCGGCTGGGAAGGCCTCAACGACACCTGTGGTACATCGCTTCGCTTGTTCTCGCCTCCCCTGCCCTACGAACTGGCTGAGGGGAGGCGGTGTGGAGGCGGTGTCCACCCGGCCGGGCAGGCTCGACGAGGTCGAGTTCTTCGTCGAAACACATCTCGCCGCCGGCTGGGGGAAGGCCACCAGGAGCTCATCAATGGAGTCGCGTCATGACGGTGCCGACCGGGTCCTCCGGATGGTCAGGATGGTCCGTCGCCTCCCGCGGCGTGCCCCGGTCCCCGGGCACGAAGCGCCGGGTAGCGGGGGAACCCGTCAGCAGTGTGTAGTACTGGCGAGAGAGTCAGTGAAAGACGACCAACTCCCCTTTTCCGCACTTGCGTTCGCCACCGCCTTCCCACGCCGCCCACCTCCCCACGTCGCCTAAGAGGTCATCTCATTTCGGTTGTTGAGGAGGCTGTCGGTCGCGGCGGGGATCGTTGGCCGGTTGGTGCCAGACGAGTTGTCGGTGCTGTATCAGCGGGTGGTGCCGGAAGCGCCGTCGCGGCGTCAGGGTGGCGGCAAGCGCCGGCACGGTGACCGGGAGGTGCCGGTGGCGGTCGTGTTCGTGACCACGTCGGGCTGCACCTGGCAGCAATTGCCATCCGGTGGCTTCGTTCACGAGAAACGGGTTCTGGCTCAATTGCTGTGGACACGCACGCCGAGTGATGGATGACCATCCTCCAGGCCCCTGCCCGAAACTGATTGGCTGGCGGCTGCCGAGCTGCGATGATGCCTCCACTTCCCAGACGGAGGACATTTGTTCGTTTTCGTGTGTGCGCGGTGCGACGCCGAGCTGACCACCCCGCTGTCCCAAGTCGCCCTGCCGGCTCACGCCCATCAAAAGTACGGGAACGGGATTCAGCTCCCGGTACTCATGGAACCGGGCACGTTCGCCGTGGACCCGGAGCCCTGGGGGCCGCCGTGGCGGACGTGGGAGAAGATCCATCCGGACGAGGCGGCCGCCCGCGGTGTCTACGCGCCGGTCTATGCCCTGTCCGACGGCGCGCCCAGCGCGATCGTCATCGCACCCGGCGACGCCCGCGGCACCCTGCTGATCCCGGAGAAAGGCGGCGGCTACTGCTGCGGCCTCGACGGGGCCGACGGCCCCAACATGGCCTGCGAGGCGTGCGGCCTGCCCGTGGCGAGCCGGATCGACGACTGCTCGCTCTGGCAGGCGGTGTGGCTCGCCCCGAACGCCGTGCGCCGCCTCCCCGTCGACAGCGCCGACGCCGCATCGCGCTCCTGGGCGGAGCTGATGGCGGAGGGGAAAGGCACACCCCCGTTCGAGCCGATCGCTACGTGGGGGTCGCGGGTGGGGTCGAGCCGCTGGTGGTCGTGGAGCCCGCAGTGGGAGGCTGCGGCCGGCCGGGCACTCGCCCACCTGCTGGCGGCCTCGGAGGGCTGGCCGGTGACGGTCCCGGACGGCCTGATCGAGGAGGTGTTCCAACGCACCCTCGACGCCCTGCTGCCCGCAGGTCTGCCGGCGCGGCACGCCGTTCTGGCCGGACCAGGACGGCCCGCCCCCGACGCGGACGCCGACATCCTCCTCGTGCCAGCCCATCCGCAGACGGGGGAAACCTGGACCCCGCCCGGCCCGGCCGCCCCGGCGTATCCGGTGCCGCTGCCGTTCGGGGTGTGGCTGTGGCTGGCCTTCCCCGAGCCGTACCTGCCCATTCCCGCATCGGGCAGCATGCCCGACGGCGTCCTCCGCGACGACCCGCCCGCGCCGCGCCCCAGTCACCTGTTCCGGGCCGACCCGGGAGCGTTCCAGCACACCCTGGTCCGGCTGCCGGCCGTCCGCAGCCCGTGGCTGCGCGAGATCCTTGAGAACCTCACACAGCACATGCGCGCCGGCCTCTTCTAGCGCTCGTCTCGCAGTGGCCCGTACTACGCACCCTGGTCAGCCGCCATATCCGCAAGGTATGGGAAGCAGCCTTCCCCACACTGGCCGACTTGGTAAGGGACTGGCTCGTCATCGAGAAGGAGCGGGAGCTGACCTTGTCGACGATCGCGCGGCATGGAGTGTCCGGCCGGCGGGACGTTGGAGGTTCGTGAGTGTGGGCACGATCCACCAGCCTGCCGTCGCTCCTCCGCTCAGCCGAAGAACACCAGCAGCAATGACACCACGGGGACGACGACGGCACCGATCACAAACCCGAGGATCACCTTCCGCTGCCAGGCCGCGAGATAGCCACCGCGCAGCGCGCTCCCCATCCTGCCGTACTGATCGATCCGCCCCATCGGCGTGAGCGGATCCGTCGGCCCCTGAGGCATGCCCTGTGTCCAGTCGGGTCCCGGCTGCGGGTAGCTGCGTCGCCACCCCTCGTCCTGTCGCCACGGCAGTTCCATCTGTTGCTCCTTGCCCGATCCCCCAGTTACGGCGAGCCTGCGTCCCCGCGTACCGACGTGGCTTCCCCGTCCTTCCGTTCCGCGCCCTCGGCTACCCGGTCTCCATCAAACGATGCGGAGAAGTCCGGGGTGAGCCCGTGTCAGGCCGACGATGCCGCCCGTCCGACGGCCGGGTGGGCACAGCCGCCGCTCAGGTCAGTTTGAAGGCGCCGACTGCCCGCGCCCCGCACGATCAAGTCCGCCAGTACGGACACCGCTTGCGGTGGTGCTACGGCGCGAGGGGCCAGTGTGCGCCTCGACGACCTATGCTGCGCCGCCTCCGACCCTGGTCCAGTCCCTACGACGGCGACGTCGTCACGACGTCCGACCAGATCGACGTCGGCCGGATCGTGCCGTTGGCGAACGCCCGGCATTCCGGCGCCGACGCCTGGCGGGTCAAGGGGCACGCTCTTCCCCTGCTCCGGGCCCTGCGTTGCCGTCAGTGGCTGTCCACGCCGTCGCCGGGAACGGCGTCCTGAGGCGAGGTGTGCCAGTTGGTGACGATCGGGTCGTCGACCGTGATGCTGCCGGTGTTCAGGCTGACCGGCTCGGTCTGGTCGTCCTTGCTCACGAAGACGATGATCTGGTTCAGCTCCTTGCCGCTATTGGTGCTGGTGGTCTTCGGGTTCACCCCGGCGTAGGCGGTGGTGGCGCCACTCAGCTTCACTTGCTCACCGACGGCCTGCTCGGCCGGCCCCGCTTCGGTGCCGTCGGACCCGAACGCGACGCCCGGAAGCTGCGCCGGGAGCGTGCAGGTGATACCCGTCTTGGCCTTCACCGAGATGAGGATGTAGCCACCGGCCTGGGTCTCGGACTTGGCGCTCCACGTCAGGTCATTGGCGCCACAGACCTGCCCGTAGCCGCTCTTGTCACCGCCCTTGTTGCCACCGTCGTCGGACGCGCTACCGCCGCTGCCGGACGCGCTGCCCCCCGTCGAACTCCCCTTTTTCGCCCCCGCCGAGGTGCCCGTGGAGCCGGAGCCCCCGGCGTTGCCGCCCGCGCCGCCGTTGACTTCCTGTCCCTTGTCCGCGGACTGCGCCGCGCCGGCCGAGGACGAAGCGTCGGCGGGATCGGACCCGCCCTCGCAGGCGCTGAGCGACAAGACAGTGGCCACCGCCATAGCGGCCAGGGTGGTCGTGCGGATGAGGTTCTTGCGCATGGGTGTGGACTCCCCCGTAGATCGGACTGCTTCAGCCGGACACAGCGCCAGGCACGCGCTCTGTCGGCAATCAGCTTCGAAGATCGGGTTGGCGTTCTGCTAACGAACCGCTAACGCGGTGCATCGGGTCACCAAAGCGCGCTTGCCGCCGACGACATCACTGGCACGTCGCCGCGCGCGCAGCTCGGGCGACCGGCCCGGCGCCGGCGCCCGGAGCGGAAAGGCGGCGGGCGGTTCATAGCCCTCGGGGGTGGGGTGGGCACATAGGCAGACCGGAGGGGAGGG